>CAJXQX010000039.1 GCA_913058185.1 uncultured Verrucomicrobiota bacterium | reverse complement strand
TCTTAGCAGCAGCCTTCTTAGCAGGTGCCTTCTTAGCAGCAGCCTTCTTAGCAGGAGCTTTTTTAGCAGCAGCCTTTTTAGCAGGAGCTTTTTTAGCAGCTTTCTTTACCGTTTTTTTGGCTTTGGCCATATCAGTTTCCTTTTGGGATGTATGTGTTGGTTCTGATCAAACATCCGCTCGACAGATGTCGCACGGACACTTGGCGCAACGTGCGCCGCGTTGGATCAGCTTCGATCACTCGTCACCAATTGCAAGTATCCAGTACACGTGGTTTGCAGATTTATTTGACATCGTTTTGGGCCCTATTTTGCGATATATTCAGAATGTGAATACGAGGTAAATCCATCGAACCGTGCTTGCGAGAAAACGCGATAGTGTTTGCATTTGAAACATGACGATTAGTGAAACGAATCAGTTGATTGAGCAGTGCCGTGAACGCATGCAGACTCAAAGTGGTGAGATTATTTTCGATGAATGGGCGGTGATTTCATTAACGTCGAACGGCGCAAAATTAATCACGTATATCGGCCCGCGCATTGAGCAGTTTCGATTGGGCTTCAAGGCAGATAGTCGACCTCTCCAAGCTGAAATGGATGGCCGGCAATTATCCGTTGGCGATTTTGTGTTTGTAGCCGATGCCGTTGGCACCGCTTACGATGCCTGTGTGCGAATCGGCGAGGCCACTTACCTTTGGTGCAATCACACGAGTGCAACTCTGGAAGAAATCCGAAAATCTGGCGCTTGGTTGCCAGCGCAGGAGACCTTTGCGACCATGTGTGAACAGTTTCGGTCTGATCCGGTGGTAGTGAGCGAGGGATAAGTCGCCCTAGGACGAAAATCCCACGTAAACGAAGACCGCGTAAGCCACTACGAGACCGGCAGCTACCCAACGCGGTAGACGACCGAAGGCGAGTAGGCAAAAAGCATGCGCGATGGCCGCTCCGCCTAGCACGATCATGGCGGTCGGAAAGAAATCAGGTAGCGGGATCGGTCGCAGCACGGCAAATATGCCTAAACACAGCGGAATGCAGATGTGCCCGTCACCGATCTGAGAACTGTAGACGATGTCGGCTCTTTTTCGCGCGGCGTAGTAGAAAGCGAGTAGTGCATTGGGTAATACGAGCAACCAGCCGGTGATCCATCCCAGATTGGCGGCACTGAAGAATCCCTTTTCAGTCGCGGTAATTTGGGTGACCGCCCCATCGAGACTTTCGTAGATGAACCAGCCGCCCGCCGCGATCAGGGCGAGGTCCGTATAGAATACTAGACCGAAGCGATGATCTTTCCGCAGGTTGTTTTTAAGCACATCATAGACCTGGAAACACTGCCAAAACAGAAAGACCCCGATAAGCGCGAGTCCGTCGCCGCGATCCAGGGTTCCGTCGCGGCCCAGCGCCCACGTGAGTCCGGAGAAAAACAAAACGGCCGCGAGGGTGAGTAAAAGGGCGAGTCGACTTAGTCGCTGTTCGCGGCGCGCCGTTTTGCTACCTTTGGCTAAAACGACCTGCAGTGGCCAAATCAGCGCAGGCAATCCTAACAGTAGGGTGAGGTTGGTGACGTTGTTCACCAAACTGTTCACCATGATCTCTTGCGGTGGTCCATTGTCGCGCTACAGGAGAAAAACGAAGACGAGATTTCCCAATCCGGAGCAGTAGGGCACCACGAGGGTTCCGAGTGCCGTGCCTTCCAGTCCGCGATGCAATAAGGACTCGAGTCGCCAAATCATCAGCCACGATGCGGGTAGAAATACGACCGTGAAGGTGATCGGATGAGCGATATCCAGAACGTCGATCAGATCGCGAAGCGGATGCATGACAAATTCCGGCTTCGATCGGCCTAGCGGCGCTCGATCCAAGCTTCGGTTGAGTAATCTTCGGCCAACGCATCTACCGTTTCATCCCATGTCTCTGGCCAGGGCACGGGTTCAGCCGGTTCTTGGAGTATTTTTCCGATCGCATCCGCGAATTCTGCCTCGAACTGATCCCAATCAATCTCGCCGACCGTCGATCGCGCGACTGATCCCTGAAAAAGCAGGCCGCGCTTACTGCGTTTCTGCGCTGCTCCCCCAATCTTAGCGCGGGTGGTTGCGTGAATGACGTCTGCCGGTTCTGCGCGCGTAAAACACACCGCGGGTCCTTTGTCCGCGCGGGTCACACATTCAGGTGGTTGTAAAATAGCCGGGCAGTGTTGGGCATTCAGCGTGTCGGCCAGCGCTTGATGCACCGCCGCATAACTTTCCCCTGCGGGCGCGGCTCCGAGGGGGTGTTTGGCAGGAATCACGAGCGCATAAGTCCAGTCGTCTCGATGATCCACGATGCCTCCGCCGGTCGGTCGGCGGCAGAGTTCGAGCTCGGCGGCCTCCGGGCCAATTTGAGTGCGCACGTCGGCGATCTTTTGGCCGTAACCAAAGGTTATTGCTGGCCGATGCCAGTGGTAGTGTCGCCAACGCGCGTGGGTTGGGTTGGGGTAGTGCTGCAACAGCAGAAAGTCCGCGGCCATATTGGCAGCAGCGGAGTCAGAACGCGCAGGCAAGAGGTCGAGCGGCATGAGAAGCGATAACAAATCCAGGAAGGCCAACCGCCAATCAAGATCCGTCGGTGATCTTGGCGAATCTCGGTAACATTTCCGGCGAGAAATGCCACGCGACGCGCCACTGTGGGCGCTGGGACTTGGGGTGAGTATCATCCGTGCGGCGAAGCGCGAGCACGGCGTTTTTCTTGAAGTGAAACAGGTTCGCGCGGGTGGAATCCGTCACCAGTAATGACGCCAAAAGGCCCAAATGGGGCTGATGGCCCACCAGAGCGATATCGTGAGTGGTGGGGTAAATGCGCAGCCGCTCAGCGATGATATTCGGATCATCGAGTGGATCGAGCCCATCGGTTTCAACCAGTGGGCACGCCAAACCGATCTGTGACACCATATCCGCAGCCGTTTCGAACGCTCTTCGCCGTGGACTGTGCCAAAATTGTTTCGGGTTGAGCAGTCCGTTGGCTTTAAAATAAGCGGAGACGAGACGCGTGATCGCTTGGCCGCGTGGGCTGACCGGGCGTTCGGTATCGACCTTGAGGTCGAGGGCGTGAGCGTGACGGATCAAAAACAGGCGCATGCGCCATCAAGATCGATTCAGCCTTTCGCGTCGAGCAGACTACGCACCTCGTAGAGGAGTGAGCTGAGGGCGAAGGGTTTGGTCAAAAATGCCTGATGTTTGGCGGGGAATCCCATGAGCGGATCCGTTTCCTGATTGGGAATGCCGAGGAGACGGAGTCCTTTTTGCGCGCGGTGAAGCTTTCGCACGACCCGCGCGACTTCTCCGTTTTGGCCTTCAGGGTCGGCAATGACCAAATGCACGGCGCCGCTCAGGCGTTCCACGGCCATCTCGGCCGCCGCTACGGAATCACGTCGTAGCCGTCCGCGGAGAGAATGCCTTCGGCCATCTTGCAGACGACATTGTCCTCTTCGATGATCAACAAGGTCTCGCGGCCACCGGTAACGGGGAGAGGAGTGAGTTTTCCGTGCACCCGGGATACCGGTTCAGAGGTGCGTGGGAGAAATACGTCGAAGGTGGAGCCTTGGCCGAGCTCGCTGGCCACCGTAATGTGGCCGCCACTTTGTTTGACTACCCCATAAACGAGGGCGAGCCCGAGACCGGTTCCGCTACCTTCACTTTTTGTGGTAAAAAAGGGTTCGAAGAGCGTCTTTAAGACGGTGGCGTCCATGCCGGTGCCGTTGTCGGAGACGGTGAGTTGCACGTATTCACCGGGTTTAGGATCGGTGGCGCGGCGATTTCGCTCTCCACTTAGAGTCGCGTTCTGCGTCTTCACCGAGATGCGGCCACTCTTTTTGGTGGCATCGCGAGCGTTGAGCACGAGGTTGAGGAAAACCTGTTGGATCTGAGTCGGGTCGACGTGGATGTTGCCCGTGGTTTCGCCGAGCTCGAGTTCGAGTGAACGATGCTCGCCCAGGAGCCGCGATAGGATATCGACGTGCTCGTGCACGAGACGGTTAATCTCGATGACGCGCGGCGCCATCTTCTGGCGTCGACCAAAGGCCAGTAGTTGATGCACTAGAGACGACGCGCGCTGGCCTGCCTGGTGGATCTCGTGGAGCTCTTTGCGGACGTTCGATTCTTCGCCCAAGCGGTGATGCAAAATCTCCGTGTAGCCGTTGATAACCGAGAGGAGGTTGTTGAAATCGTGGGCGACGCCGCCGGCCAGTCGGCCTACCGCGTCCAGTCGCTGAGAATGCACCAGGGCTTCCCGCAACTGCCGATTGGCTGTCATGTCCTAGTAAGTGATCATGACCTGCGTGAGGTTGCCCGCGTCGTCGACCAATGCGCTGAGCGTCCAGGCGACGAACAGCGTCGTATCGTCTTTGCGCTTGAGATAACCCTCTTGAGCGAGGGGGGCGGCGTCGGCGCCCTGTATAGCCCAGCGGCGCATGGCGTCGAGATCGCTGCGGTCTTTGTGCAGCTTACCATGGGTCATCTTCTGCAGCTCGGCAGGAGCATAGCCGGAAAGTTTACTCAACGCCGGGTTGGAGTGGGCGATCACCCAGCCGTTTTTACCAAACGCTCCTTCGACGATAGCGACACCTTCGGTGAGCCCGTTAAACATCCGCGCGAGCACCGCGGGTTGCGGGGCGGTGGTTACGGGATTTGAAGCAGGATTAGGCATCGGGAGGAAACAGACTTAGAGAGGAACGCCAACTAAGGGGCTAATCTTTCAACAACCCACGCGTCGGATTCGCGGCGAAACACCAAACGATCGTGCAGGCGGTTGGGGCGGCCTTGCCAAAATTCGATCTGAGTGGGCGCGACTCGGTAGCCCCCCCAATGCGGTGGGGCGGAAATGGGTTCTTTAGCGAAACGCTCCGTTACCGCTTCGAGTTTGGCTTCCAGCGTCGCTCGATCGGTGACGGTGGTGCTTTGTTGCGAGGCCCAGGCCCCGAGCTGACTGCCTGACGGGCGGATTTTGAAATACGCTTCAGTTTCTTCGCGGGAAACCTTAGCCACCTCGCCACTGATGATGACCTGCCGTTCCAGCCCGAGCCACGGAAACACGAGGGTGGCACGAGGTTGCGCGGCCAAGTCGGCGGCTTTCGCGCTTTGGTAGTTGGTGAAGAAAACGAAACCGCGTTCGTCTGCTTCTTTGAGTAACACGGTGCGTGCTGCTGGCGTGCCGTCTTCGCGCACCGTGGCGAGAGTCATGGCATTGGGTTCGAGGATACCCGCCGCTTTCGCTTCTTCGAACCAATGATTGAACTGTTCGAATGGATTGGCCGAGAGTTCGGCTTCATTTAACCCGGCTTGGGTATATTCCTTTCGCAGTTCAGTTAATTTCGTCATTGAGATTGGTTATCTCGTGGTAAGTGAGACGGGTTGTCAAAAGCACATCAAAAAAGCCCGCAATCCAACCAATACTTTACAACTATTTGACGATCTATTCGCACTAGATCCATTCGGCCCTATAAAATACCCAAAATGTTATACGAATCCCACTGCCACACTCCATTGTGCAATCACGCCCAGGGCGAGCCGACCGAATACGCGGCCGCCGCGCTCGCTGCCGGCCTGAAGGGAATCACCGTGACTTGTCATTGCCCGTTACCAGGAGGGCATAGCGATTGGGTGCGGATGCGACCGACGGAATATGAGCTTTATCACCAGATGATCGAGGTCGCGCGACAGGAGTATGCGGGTCGTCTCGATGTGCGCGCCGGGATCGAGAGTGATTTTTTTCCGGGAGTAGAACCGTGGTTGGAAGAACTGCACGCGCGCCATCCGCTCAATCATGTGTTGGGTTCAGTTCATCCGCAGTTACCCGAGTATCGGGACCTTTATTACCATGGTGATGACTTCGCATTTCAGCAGACCTACTTCGACCATGTTGCCCAAGCGGCGGAGACGGGATTGTTCGATACCATGGCTCATCCGGATTTGGTGAAAAACCAGACGGCGGATTCTTGGGACTTCGAACGGATTGCGCCCTACATTGGCGAGGCGCTCGATCGGATCGCGGCCACCGGCGTGGCGATGGAGCTCAACACCAGCGGTCGCTACAAAACGATCCCGGAGATGAACCCGAGCCCGAGTATGTTATCGATGATGTTGGAGCGCAAAATCCCGGTCGTGATCGGTGCCGATGCTCACGTGCCGCACCGCGTGGGCGAAGGATATCCTGAAGCGCTTCGGACGTTGCAGCAGGTTGGATTTACGGAGGTGAACATCTTCCTCGATCGCCAACGCACTCCGATACCGATCGCTGATGCCTTAGCTTCGCTGACATCAACGTCGTCCCCGCAAGAGTGATGGCGCGGGTAATCCCTGAATCACCGCTATCTTTATGGGGAGTGACGCGCGAAGAGTTGGCAGCATTGATCGAGCGCTGGGGCTTCAAACCCGTGCACGTGGGCAAAATTTGGAGTCACCTTTATCTGCACGGGCGCAATGACTGGGATCAAATCCCCGAGTTGCCCACCGCGTTGGCCGAACGGCTTGAACGCGATACGACGGCCGCACTCTTACCGATAACGCTCGAGACGCGTTCGGACGACGGGTTTACGCGCAAATATCTGCTCGGTCTTAAGGATGGTCCCCAAATCGAAACGGTGTTGATGCGCTACTCGGGGCGGGTCACGGCCTGCGTGAGTTCTCAGGTCGGATGCGCCATGGGCTGTGTCTTCTGCGCAACCGGTCAGATGGGCTACACCCGGCATCTCACGACGGCGGAGATCGTCGCACAAACGATGCATGTTGATCGTATTTTGCGAGCAACCGCGAACGAGTCGCCATCCCTAGCCGAGACCGACCATGAATCGCCGCACCACCGCCACGAGCGCCTGCGCAACATCGTGCTCATGGGGATGGGTGAACCCCTGCACAACTACGATGCGGTCATCAAAGCTACTCAGATTTTACGGGACCCGGGCGGCCTCGCACTCGGAGCCAAAAGGATCACACTCAGCACGGTAGGGGTGGTGCCCGGCATCATCCGTCTCGCCGACGAACGCCAACCCATCCATCTCGCGGTTTCATTGCATGCGGCGGATCAAGACCAACGTGCGTCGATCGTGCCAGTGGCCAAAAAGTGGCCGCTCGATATGTTGATGGATGCTTGTAACTACTACACCGAGAAGATGCAGCGCCGGATCTTCTTCGAATGGACGCTGATCGATGGGGAGAATGATCGTCCGGAAGACGCGCATGCGGTCGGCCGTCTGCTGCAGAAGATTCCCTGTCAGGTGAATCTCATCCCGCTGAATCCGACTGATGGATACGCTGGCACAGCCAGTGATGGCGAGGCGGCCAAACGCTTTCAGTCGATTCTGACCGAATACGATCTACCCAGCTCGGTGCGCCAACGTCGAGGCATCGATATCGCGGCGGGCTGCGGCCAACTCGCTACGTTAAACGATTCACCACGAACTAGGGTTGTCTTGCGGGAATGACCGGCCAGCGTGGGCGGCATGCTTTCGCTTTTATCCCCGCGGCGCTTAGGTGCCATGTTTTTGGTGTTGTTCGTCTCCATGCAGGTCGTTGCCGAGCAGCCAAATCTCGTTCTGATCATCGCGGATGACATGAATTGGGAAGATAACGGTGCTTACGGGCATCCCTCAATTCACACGCCCAACATCGACCGCCTGGCGGAAGAAGGAATGCGCTTCGACCGCGCTTATCTGACGATCAACAGCTGCAGCCCGAGTCGCTCCAGCATCATTACCTCGCGTTACCCGCATAATACCGGCGCTGAACAACTTCACTGGGCCCTCCCACCTGACACGAAGACCTGGGTCGAGCGCTTGCAGGATGCCGGTTACTACACGGCGGCCGCGGGTAAGTGGCACATGGGCGACCGGATCCGCGATCACTTTGATACGATTAAAGAAGCGGATGGAGCTGGCTTCATGCTCCCCACGCCGGGCGCTGGCGGCGAGCCCGCCAAGATGGTCGCGAGCTCACCGAGCGGCTGTGAAGATTGGCTGCCGGTGCTAGAAGGTCGCCCCCGTGATCAGCCATTTTTCCTCTGGCTCGCCGCATTGGATCCGCATCGTGAATACGAAGAGGGCTCCTTTGAACCCGCTCACACCATCGACGACGTCATCGTCCCGGTGCATCTCCCCGATACGCCAGGGGTGCGCAACGATCTGCGACTCTATTACGATGAGATTGGCCGACTCGATCGTTACGTCGGCAAAGTCATGACGGAGCTGGAGGCCCAAGGCGTGGCCGACAACACGCTCGTGCTCTTCATCACGGACAACGGCCGACCTTTTCCCGGTTACAAAACGACCACCTACGAAGGTGGCATCAAGACACCCTGGATCGTGCGTTGGCCTGCCAAAGTTAAGGCCGGTCAAACTACCCCCAGCCTCATCAGTTCGGTCGATATCGGCCCCTCGTTTCTCGCGGCCGCAGGATTGCATACCCCTGATCAAATGGTGGGCGTCAGCATGATGCCGGTGTTGCAGGATCCGTCCGTTGTGATCCGTGATTACGCCTTCGCTGAAGACGATTGGCATGATTACACTGACCACGGACGAGCGGTCATGGACGGCGACTGGAAGCTAATCCGTAACGACTACGATGACCTGCCCAACACGCCCTCGGCCGACGCCGGCCGTAGCCCGAGTTGGGTTGCGCTCACGGCCCTCAATAAGCAGGGGAAACTGACTCCGGCTCAGCTCCGCTGCATCGTGGCACCGCGTTCACGCTGGGAGCTATACGATTTGAAAAACGATCCCGATGAGATCAACAATCTAGCGAGTTCGGCGGCCCACGCTAAGACCCTGCATCGGATGCAACGCGCGTTGGCCGACTGGGCCAAACGCACGGCGGATTACATCCCGACGGTCCGCACACCAGACGAGTTTGACCGTATCACGGGCGAACCCGATCACTCCGTGCGCCGTCGCCCACGTCCCGATAAAAAGGACATGTTCGGCACCTACGGGAAATACTGAGCCCATTCACCCTACGAAGTCGGACGACCCAATCGATTCTCTTAATCGTTCTCGTTCTCTTTCTCTGACGGCGCAGAAGCGCCGCCCCATCAACCCGTGGTTTCCAGAGAGAACGAGAACGAGGAACGATTAAGAGTAGAGAGGGTGTAGGCTTTATGTGGGTCGGGCTTTACGCCCGACAGCCGGGGAGGGGCCTTGGAGTATCGCACGTTACTTCGAAGACACTCCGCCATTTTCCCGCAGCAGTTCCGCCAACTTGGTGAAGCCGCGTTCAGTTGCGGCATCGAGAGGGGTTTTCTCGAAGAAAATTGGGCGTGTTGATGTCGGTCGCGCCGTTATCGATCAACCAGCCGACGAGCTCCACGTGGTTGGAAAGCGTCGCGGTGTGGATGGCCCGGTTACAGTGCGGGCCACGATCGGGGATATGCTGCAACACCGCATCAGCCATGGCGGTTTGTCCGCCGTAACCCACGTAAAACATCAGGTTGATTCCATGCGGGCCGTGCGAGTCTACGGTGGCTGATTCGAGATCGATCATGGCCTTCACCGTTTCGGTGTGGCCGAGCATCGCGGCGGAAAACACGTCGCATCGCACCCCGTTAGCGAGCAGGTAGCGCACGATGTCTCGCGCGCCCATGTGCGCGGCGCCTTCGAGTCCACTTTCCCAATCGCCGTCTCCCCAGTCCCAGCGCGCATGAATGAGCGAAGAGTCCGTCGCGAGCATCGCCTTTACTTTTGGCAGATCGAGATGGGCGGCCTGCACAAATTCGTAGACTTTGCGCAGATCGGAGCAGGGACCTTTTCCGGGACCGCGGCCGGTGTCGGCTTCGACGGGTTGAGCGCGAATGAACGGCGCGGAAAATGCGACGCCGGAAGCGACCAAAGTATGTTTGAGGAAGGATTCGCGATTCATTGTGATAGGGAGCGATACACTGTGGTAAGATCTGATCTTTAGGGTGATATATTCCCATAGTTGATTGGTTCCGTAAACTCCACTCTCCCCCGCGCCGCGCTTTACATTGACGGGGTCACCTGAGGATATTCGGGCGATGGCATTTACCCCCGATGAAATAGCCCGGCATCTTCAGGATTTAGAAAAATATTTTTGGTCGAAACGGCGACCGCCCTTGGGGATACGAGACCAGATTCGTGAGGGGCAGCGACTGGAAGGACAGTCTGTTGAGCTGTTTTTTATGCGGCCGGCGTGGAACGATCCGACCGATTGGCTTGAGGAGTCGATCGCCAGGACAACATATGTGCAGTCTTCGGGAATGTGGAAGGTATACTGGGAACGGGCCGATGGCCGATGGCATCCTTATCCTCAGCGAAAACAAGTCGCCACTTTGCACTCCTTTTTGCGTCTCGTCGATGAGGACCGATATTGCTGTTTTTTCGGATAGTTACGGAGCGGAAACCGAAAGAGAGTTCACCAAATCATAATCTGCCTGGTCGTCTACCCCGGTCGCACCCACAATCTTTCTTCGTTCTTTGACGGCGCGAGGCGCCGCCTGATCAGCCCGCAAGTTTCGGAGAGAACGAGAACGAGAACGAGAATGAGTAAGAGCAGAGGCGCAGTGAGTCGGAGGCGAAAGATTCGATGTATTTAGGAAGGATTTAGCGGCGGGATAATTCCCGGAACGCATCGCGGCCGATCCAGCGGGCGGATTTCGATTCACGGGCGATGAGGGATTCAGCGAGATCAAGCGCCGCGGCGAGGCAGGTGTCGCTTTGGCGTTTGCCGATTTGGCGTAGAGCCCAATTTGCCGCTTTCTTCACGAAGTTTCGTTCGTCATCGGCGGCTTGAACAATCAAGGGCAGGAAATCGAGGAACGTTTGGTGGGGTTCCTTTTTGCGTTTCAGGGCGAGGGTGGCCATGAGCGCGAAGGCGGTGCGGCGTTCGAATTCAGGTTCGCGGGGTGCCCACTCACGCACCTTGGCGAAGGCGAAATCGGTTTCGCGAAATACGTTGATGCACATCTGATCGCAGACGTCCCACGAATCGAATTTGGTGATCCACGCGTCGGCGAGCTCGGGGGTGAATTGTTGGGGATCGGCAGTTAGGGCGGCGAGGATTTGCGCTTCGTGGATGGGGTGTTCCCAGAGCGCGAGGGCGAGGCCTTGCTCGCGCTGATGGATCTTCGCCATTCCCCGCAACCGCACCATGGAAGCGCCGAGCATTTCGGTCTTCGGACGGATACCGAAACGGAGTTGGCCCGCGATGTTGGCCGGATCAGATTCGGCGAGCAACTCGGCGAGGAGGGCGGCGGCGAGTTGCGCGGGGTTCATCCGTTTTTTAGAGAGGGGTGAGAACGGGCGGGCAGGAAATCTTTATCTTTCTCTTTATTCCCGGATGGCAAGGCAGGGCGTGCGGCGCGGGGCGCCGTCAGAGAAAGAAGAAAGAGAAAGAGTGAGACCGATGAGAAAAACTATGTTTCGCGACGTCTCCGCACGGCTTGGGCCAGTTGATCGAGCACAGGGACGGTCTTTTCCCAGGCGAGGCAGGCGTCGGTGATGCTGCGGCCGTAGACGAGGGGGTCGGCGTCGAGTGATTGGTTACCGCCGACGAGGTGGCTCTCGAGCATGAGAGCGGCAATGGCGGTTTCGCCGTTTGCAATCTGGGCGGCGAGATCGCCCGCGACGGCGGGTTGTTTCTCGGCGTCCTTTCCGCTGTTAGCGTGGCTGCAGTCGACCATCACGAAGGGCGGCAATTTTTGCGCCGTAAGCTTCTCCTTGGCTTCGGCGATGTGGTTGGCGGAAAAATTGGGGCCCGTTGAGCCGCCTCGGAGGACCAGATGACTATCGGGGTTTCCGGTGGTGCCCATGATGGCGGGAGCACCTTCTTTGGTAAGGGTGGGGAACCAGTGCGGATTGCCGGCCGAGCGGATGGCGTCGATCGCCACTTTGAGATTTCCGTCGGTGCGGTTTTTGAAGCCCACGGGCATCGATAGGCCCGAGGCAAGTTCACGATGGATCTGACTCTCAACTGTGCGTGCCCCGATGGCGCCCCAACTGATCACGTCGGCATAAAATTGTCCGAGAGTGGTATCGAGAAACTCCGTCGCGATCGGCAGTCCTTTGGCGGTGACATCGATGAGGAGTTGGCGACCGATGCGCAGACCTTGGTTGATCTTATATGATCCGTCGCGGGTGGGGTCGTTGATCAGTCCCTTCCAGCCCGCGACGGTCCGAGGTTTTTCGAAGTAGACGCGCATGACCACCACCAGATCCTCGCGATGTTGGTTGGCGGCTTGGGAGAGTAAGTCCGCGTAGTCCAACGCCGCGGCGGGATCGTGGATCGAGCAGGGGCCGGCGACGACGAGCAGACGATCGTCTTCGCCTCGCATAATAGCCGCGATTTCACGACGAGCTTGCGCGACCTGGTCGCGGGCGGAATCCGGCAAGGGGATCTCCTCGGCGAGCAGGCCGGGAGCAATCAGGGGTTTAATGGCGCGGATGTGCAGATCGGCGGTTTCAGGCACCGAAATCGTGAACGTGGCCGGTGGCCCGAGTCTTGGCAAGAGGCGGAACGGTTACCGTTCCGTTTTTTCGGGACCGTCGTCTTTCGCAGCCTTTTTCTTGGCGCGGCGCCGTTCTTTCTCGGTGGGCCAGCGAAGGTGCGGCGGGTATTGCAGCCGTTTAATCCGCCACGAAGTGAATGCCATGGCACCAAGAATGGCGGCCGCGATACAGGCAACGACGATGAGGGTATCGTTCAAAGATTAGGGTGGGATCGAGCTTTCCTCACATGAGTCAGGGGTAACTTACATCACTCACTCATTGTCTATTATTTGCGTTAAGGAAAGCCTAATCTAACCTATTTATTACGAGAGAATTAGGGGGAGTTCTCTAGCCGCAAAGGGCGGAGCGAGCTATTTTCACCAAATCGGCCTCCGGATACTCGACATCTTCGATGGTCATGCCTGCCCGTTTGGCTCGGTCGTCTAGAGTGAGGCGCGCGAGGGTAGCGGCGTCCCCTGAATGAGGATCGATCAGGGGCGAAGGTAGATCCGCCAGCTGATCGCTGGGGAGCACATTTTTATCGGCCAGGAAGGTCGAGAGCGAAGCAGCCAGAGTGTTGATCCAAGCGGTTGGTGAAGCCGGTGGTTGGTAGGGTAATCCAGGGCCTTCACGACATTCGAAGTAGAAGCGGATTTGCTCCTGCACTTCGGCGAGCGCGGTTTCGGCGGTGGCGGGAGTCCAATGGGCCTGGAAGGTCTTTCGTTCGCTGAAGCCCTTTATTTCCCATAGGTGCAAACTGAGGCTGAAGTCACCGTCCTGTTCGCGCAGGTCACCGGTGACGATGTAGTCGATGGCATAGCCCGAGGTATCGATGAGTTGACGGATATTGTCGGCCGTCCAAGCGACGGGAAACATCATGTAGCTCTGCTTTTCGAGGATACCGATGACACCGAGGGTGGTGTATTGCGGGGAAAAATAAATCGATTCCGCGAGCCAAAGGGGGAAGCCCCGACATAGGCGACCGAGGCTTTCTTCCGGTTCCCGGGAGAGACCATCGGTATCGTCATGGTCGGGTAGGGCGAGTTGGGCAAATGCGACGATTTTGGCGGCAGGGTCTTTTTCGGGGAGCAGATTGGGCAAGCTCTCCACGCCGTAGGCCCAGATGGGTTTGCTGATGCTCACGAGTTCGACACTTGTTTTGGTCGAATTTCCACCGCCGTGGCGGCCGGATTCCATGACCTCGGCAATCGCGTTGGAAAAGCCCCAGAGACGTTCCTCGATAGCGGGGTTGTTGAGGGCGAAGAGCAGGTCGAGCACGTGTTGCGCTGACTCGGGTTGGCGCAGGGCTAGGTAAGCCTGCAAGAGATTGATGCCGGTGGCGGGACCGTGCCGCTCAGCGTCGTAGAGTGGTGCGATTAACTCAGGAATCGCGGCGATATGCCCCGTGGAACCGAGATCGCCTGAAATCCGCACTAGCACATCAGGTCGTTTGCCGGCGGGTGAATTGAGCACTTCTTCGTAGATGACTCGGGCGTCTTCGAGGTTGCGCAGCTCGAGTAATTCCAGGGCGGCTTGCAGACGAGGGCCGACAGGGCTCGGGTCGGCGGCCGGGCGCGCGGTATCGGCGCCGTTAGTCTCCGCAGCGGAGGGGTCGGGTTGTTGGTTGGCTGTCGACGGATCGGACGGCTTCGATTTACCAGTGAAACGATCAAAGAATCCCATGCCAAATTTCAAAGCGTGGGTCTCGCCAGAAGGCGAGGGGTTTTCTCGAGGTCAGACTAGTGAATGCTCACTTCCGGACGGGGTGCCGTGAATCTGGACCGTCTCGGCTCGTGATCATCCTGAAACATAAATTGGGCCGCGATGTCGGGTGAATACACGCAGCGCACGGAAATCCAGAACGTCTGAAATAATTGAACCATAATAAGGGTATAACGCGGCAGAACGCGTGCCAGTTTCATAAAAATGCCTTTTTTTCTCTAATCCTGCCTGAACGTCCCTGTCCGCGATGGGGGTGATGGCGACCTTTTCCTTTACCCGTTGACCCCTCGTGCCCTCCCTCTAGGCAAACGTTTCCCTAAATGAACCGCGTCTACATTAAGACTTATGGCTGCCAGATGAACGAGCGCGACAGTGATGCTGTTGCGGCGATGCTTCGTGAGCGGGGATATCGGATCGTCGATGTGGAGGCTGAATGTGACATCTTGTTGCTCAATACCTGCAGTGTTCGCGATTCCGCCGAGCAAAAGGCCCTCGGCAAGGCGGGTTATGTTAAGCGCCGAAAAAGGAAGAATCCGGACTTCGTATTAGGGATCCTCGGTTGCATGGCCCAAAACCGGGGTGCCTCGATTCTCGAGACGTTACCGGACGTCGACCTCATCGTCGGCACTCAGAAATTTCACCAGGTCCCCGACTATCTAGATAACATCCGGGCCGCGAGGGACGCCGGCGTGCCGATCGGCGACTCCATCGTTGATATCGGGGATGAGGTCGACTCGCAGAACACGATTCGCGATCACCTCGAAACCGAAGAGCGCCAAGTCAGCGCATTTGTTTCGATCCAGCAGGGCTGCAACATGTCCTGCAATTTTTGTATCGTCCCGAAAACCCGCGGCGACGAGCGCTCGCGGCCGATGGAAGACATCATCTCCGAATGCCGCAATCTTGCCCAACGCGGCGTGAGGGAGATCACCCTTCTCGGCCAGATAGTGACGAGCTACGGGCGTCGCGACTACCAGGGAATCAATGGCATTTCGCCGTTCGTGCAGTTGATCGAGAAGGTCCACGAGATCGATGGCATCGAGCGTATCCGTTTCACCTCGCCGCATCCTCGCGGTTTCAAGCAGGATCTAATCGAGGCGTATGGTCGGCTGTCCAAACTCTGTGAATATGTGCACCTGCCGATGCAAAGTGGCAGTAACACCATGTTGCGCGCGATGAATCGCCCCTACTCGCGGGAGCGTTACAAGGAAATCGTCGATTCGCTCCGCGCCGTGCGTCCGGACATGTATTTCTCGACCGATGTGATCGTAGGTTATCCTGGCGAGACGGAAGAGGATTTCCAGCAAACCAAAGAACTGTTCGAGGCCTGCAACTTCGATATGGCCTACATCTTCAAGTATTCGATCCGTAGCGGCACTGTGGCGGCCGAGCTCGAGGATCAAATCACGGACGAGGTCAAAGAAGCCCGTAACCAAGCCCTCCTTGACGTGCTGCGAGTAAATTCGAAACGCCGCAACGAGTCACTGGTGGGCACTGTGCAGAAAGTCCTGCTCGAAGGTCCGGACAAGACCGGCCAACACTTCACCGGTCGCACCCGCGGAAATCGGGTCGTGATTATCGATGCCGATCCGCGTCTGGTCGGCGAAATCGTCGATGTAAACGTAACCCGTTCGACGATCAGCACCCTCTACGGCGATCTCATGCTGGCTGGTATTGGGACGGAATAAGGCCAGCTGCGACCTCTTTATTCTTACTCCTACTCGTTCTCATTCTCCCTCGTTCTGTATGAAGACTCGTTTTGATCACGAAAAACTCCGAGTCTATCAAGACGCGGTGAAGTTCTGTGGTTGGGCGGGAAATTTGATCGAATCAACCGAGGGTAAATTTGCGGTGAAGAATCAGTTGGACCGCGCGTCCACGAGCATCGTGCTGAACATTGCGGAGGGGAACGGGAAGCGCTCCCACCCGGATCGGTGCCGATTTCTGGATATCGCCCGAGGTTCGGCAGTTGAGTGTGCCGCCTGCTTGGATGTCCTTCAGACGAGGGCAAGGGTGGATGATGCCACGGTCGCAGCAGGTAAGGACCAACTCGTTGCGATTGTCTCCATGATTGCGGGATTGATTTCTCGATTCGGAGGCAACGGCCCCTCTTCCTCGGTTGCAGAAGAACAATCTGACTATGGCCTTGAAGATTATATCGAGAACGAGAAAGAGAACGAGTAAGATAAAGATCCCCTAGCCCATGACAATCACCCTCGCTACGCTCATCACCGGTTTGCTCCTCCTCATTCTGGGAGTTTTAATTCTGCTGCCGTTTCCCGCGATCGTTACCTCGATCAAGCGGTTTCCGCGTTCGCGCACCTTGGCTTATGTTCTCTTCGGGACCGGAGCCGCGTGGTTCCTGTATCGTATTGCTAATTTATCCGCCGCAGATTTCGGGCAATATAGGAAAGCGCTCTTTGTATTCTTCGCCATCGTGGCGATTGGATCTTTCAAGTTTGTCCCTGACTTCCTCGCCGTGCGGGGAGCCTGCGTATTGATCCTGCTGGCGGCATCGCCGCTGCTTGATGCCAGCTACATGGTGTGGGATTACGGAGAAGTCACTGACTTTGGCCGACTGTATCTCTACAAGATAGCGATCTTCGTTGCCGTCGCTTTGGCGATCTATCTCGGGGCTTCCCCGTTTCGCATGCGTGACTTTCTGGAGTGGCTCTATCGTAAACCGGGCCGGGCCCGCCTCGTCGGACTGGTGATCGCTTGCTACGGTGCGATCGTCTCTACGGTTTCATTCACTTACTGATTTGGGTATGTCGGCTGATTCCACCAGTGCTGCTCCCGTCCTTCTCGTCCTCGCGGGTCCCGCGGGTTCGGGCAAAACCACCCTTTGCGAACGCATGGTGGCCGAGGTTTCGGGCTTCTCCCGGATTATCACGAGCACGACGCGTGAGCCGCGACCCGGCGAAGTGAACGGCCGCGACTACCATTTTTTCACTGCAGAGGAGTTCGATGAACGCCTCGCTGCTGATGCATTTTTGGAGTGGGCATGGGTTCACCGCAAGAACCGCTACGGCACGCTCGCTTCTTCGGTGCTCGATCCGCTGGCGGCTGGTCAGAGCCTGATCATCAATGTTGATGTGCAAGGGGTGGGTAATTTCCAGCGAGCGGCCGCGGGAAACCCGCTGCTCGCTCGTCATATGGCGACGGTGTATATCGACTTACCGATCGAAGAGTTACGGGTGCGTCTCTCGGGCCGCGGTGAGGCCGAAGCTGAAATTGAGGGACGGATGATCACGGCGGAAAAGGAACAGCAGGAACGGGACAACTTCGATCACGTGATCACGAGCACTTCAAAAGAGGCGGATTTTTCTGCCCTCCTGGAAATTTGGCGGACGATCGCGAGTCGAGTTGCCGCAGCGGAATAGTGGCCCGGTCACGCCCACCTTAACGATCCATAAATCTGGCACTTGCGCGAGTGAGGGAGGATCGCTCTTTATGGAAGTTCACCCGTTTAGTGATTTCCTTCGTCTTTACCCCTATGACTTGTTTGCGCCGAGCTGAGCTGATTTTCTGTCTCGGCTTGATTGTGTCTGCGAGCGCGGAACCCATCCCTGAGCAGATCGAGTTCAACCGCGATGTGCGGCCAATCCTGTCCAACACGTGCTTCAAGTGCCACGGACCCGACACTGAGGCTAACCAGTCCAAACTGCGTTTGGATCTACGCGATTTAGCCATCAAACCGCACGTCAACAAGGCGGGTCGCACCATCACGGGAATCGTGCCCGGAAAGCCGGCGGAATCGGAAGTGTGGATGCGCCTGACAAGTTCGGACCCCGTCAAAATCATGCCGCCGCCCGATGCCCTGCATCAGGTGACCGAACAAGATCGCGAGGTCATCAAGCGATGGATCGAGCAGGGCGCCGAATACCAACCGCACTGGGCTTACATTAAGCCGAAGAAAGTAGCGCCACCAGCCGTAGAGCCAACCGGTTTTGCGCGCAATGCGATCGACCAGTTCATTGTTCGCGAGCTTGAGGAACAAGGCATCACGCCGCACCCCGAGGCTGACCGTGCGACCCTCCTGCGCCGCGTTTCGCTCGATCTGGTTGGATTGCCACCCACGACAGACGAATTGGACCTGTTTTTAGCCGACGATCGGCCCGATGCCTACGAGCACGCCGTCGACCGGCTTTTGAGCTCTCCCCACTTCGGCGAACGCATGGCGGTGCCGTGGTTGGACCTGGTGCGCTTTTCCGACTCAGTCGGGTTTCATGGCGACCAAAATCAAAACATCTTCCCTTACCGCGACTACGTCATCGGCGCGTTCAACCAGAACAAGCCTTACGACGATTTTGTGCGTGAGCAATTGGCCGGTGATTTGTTGCCCGACGCCACTCCCGAACAAATCGTCGCGACTGGTTTCAATCGCCTGAACCTCATGACCCGCGAGGGTGGGGCGCAGCCTAAAGAATACCTGGCCAAGTCCGCCGCCGACCGCGTTCGCGCCGTTTCGACGACCTTCATGGGTTCAACCGTGGGCTGCGCGGAATGCCACGACCACAAATACGATCCGTTCACGACCCGCGACTTCTATAGCCTCGCCGCCTACTTCGCCGACGTGAAGCAGTGGGGCGTGTATAATGATTACAAATACACGCCCAATCCCGAACTAAAGGGTTTTAATAACAGCTTCCCATTTCCTCCCGAGATGGATGTCGAAAACGATTACCTGAAGCGTCGCGCGATTCGACTCCAGCAAGCTCAGGATGAGCGTGTCGAACGAATCGTCGAAAACATCCTAGCCCGACCCAGCGAGAGAAGGCGCGTGATTGATTGGGCCCGCGACAATGCCGACGTGTTGTTTGAATCAAACGGTTCTTGGTCGGTCATGGAGGTTGTTCAAGCGACCGGGGATGATCTCACCGTGGTTACGACGCAGTCCGACAATTTCGTGCGGATGGAGAACATCCCCAAAGCGGATCAAAAAGGTAACGATAAATCCGGCACCCTGTTGGTCCTTGCTCCAGCCTCTGGCACGATCTCGGCGGTGCGGCTCGAAGCCTTACCCGACCTGCAGGGAAGTGGCACTGTGGCGCGAGACACGTTTGGTTCCTTCGCGGTGAGTCCCCAGATCGAACTACGCCGTAAAGGGGCGACGGAATCCCAGAAAATTGAATTGGCGGGAGGATATCCGGATCGTGATTCGTGGACCTATATTAACGCCTACCTGATCACTTCGGTGGAATCCCGTTGGCAAACGGCGCCGCAGTTTGCTCGCGAAAAACATAACGTGGTTTATCAGCTCGCGGCACCGATCGAAATTGAAGCGGGGGACCAATTGGTGGTGACGCTCAAGACGACCAATTTGGCCCGGACTCGTTTGTATTCCTCGCCGTTGGGCGTGCGGCGAAACTGGGATGACGTGGTGAGCGGCCTGTCTTCCGCGGTGGCGACAGCGGTATCAAGTGCCGGGGCTATTCTAACCGACGCCCAATTGCGGCTCTTAGCCGCAGAGTATTTTAAAAGCACGGGTGCAACCGATGCCACGGCCTATGCGACCGCCTTGGAAACCCTACGCGAGATTGCGGCGTGTCGGGAAGGCATGGCATTTACGATGATCACCGAAGCGATGGAGCCGCTCGAGACCCGCGTGCTGCCGCGAGGAAACTGGCAGGACGAATCGGGTGAGATGGTGCAACCGGCTCCTCCTAGTTTTATCGCGAAGGGACTTCCGGTTTCAGCGGGACGGTCGTCGCGCCTGGATTTGGCCGAGTGGATTGTATCGCCCGAAAATCCACTTACCGCGCGGACACAAGTGAACCGAATGTGGAACCAGTTTTTTGGCACAGGTCTTTCGGCGGTGATTGATGATCTGGGACTGCAAGGGGAGTATCCGAGTCATCCAGAGTTGTTGGATTGGTTGGCGGTGGAATTCGTCGAGTTGGATTGGGATGTGAAGGCTATGGTGCGTTTGATCGTGAGTTCCGCGACCTATCGGCAACAGTCGACCTACCGTGAAGATCTCCGGAATATTGATCCCGATAATCGGTTGCTGGCATCGCACCCGTCGCGACGTTTAGGGGCGGAGTTTGTGCGGGACAATGCGCTGTTCGCCGCCGGTTTACTGGACCCGGAAATCGGTGGCCCGAGTGCGAAACCCTATCAGCCCGAGGGTTACTACGCCTCGTTGAATTTTCCGAAACGCCAGTATCAAGCGGACCTCGATGAACGCCAGTATCGTCGCGGCGTCTACACCCATTGGCAGCGCACGTTCCCTCATCCGATGATGGCCAACTTTGACGCGCCTTCGCGCGAAGAGTGCACCGCAGATCGCACGGTCTCGAACACCCCGCAACAGGCCCTCACCTTACTCAACGACCCTACCTTCGTGGAAGCCGCCCGGGCGTTGGCGGAGCGAGCTATGACGGAGCCTTCCCAGACCGATTTCGAATCACGGATCGAGCATGCGTATCGACTGGTCTTGGCGCGTTCCCCGACTCAGGCAGAAGCCACTGGGTTGAAGGAATTTTATTTTACTCAACACGCGAACTATAGCGATGAAATGGAAGATGCGGCGAAGCTGGCGGCGGTCGGGCTTCGTCCGACAAATGCAGTGCTGGACCGAGTCGAACTTGCCGCTTGGACCCAGGTCGCTCGCGTGCTGCTCAATCTCAACGAAACCCTCATGCGTTACTGACGCGTGACCCGACCATGATCACCCCTCAGGACATTAAGAACTTGGAGAACCACCAGCGCGCTTGGTCGCGGCGGACGTTTCTGGGCAAGTCAGCGCAGGCGATCGGCACGCTCGCTCTTGGTTCGATCATAAACCCGAATCTACTGGGCCAGCAGCAGCCTTGGCGCGGGGTGTTGGATGGACCTCATTTTTATCCGAAGGCCAAACGCGTGGTGCATCTTTGCATGGCCGGCGGTCCTTCCCACGTGGACCTGTTTGATCCCAAACCGATGCTTAATCGACTGCACGGTCAGCCGTTTCCCGAGTCCTTTACCAAAGGCGAGCAACTGGCGCAACTGCAGGGCGCGGAGCTGCTAGCTCGCGGGGCCGCGGTCGACTTCCGCCGGTGTGGTATCTCCGGCCAAATGATCAGTAATCTGTTGCCGCACACCCAAAGCATTGCCGATGACATCTGCGTCGTGCGTTCGATGCACACCGAGCAAATAAATCACGACCCAGCGCACGCGTTCATGAACGCGGGTTCGATCAACAAAGGTCGGCCTAGCATGGGTTCTTGGTTGCTCTATGGTTTGGGTTCCGAAGCCGAAAATCTACCCGGTTATGTGGTGCTCGTTTCGGAAGGGGGAGGCGGCGCGCAACCCATCTCGGCCCGACAATGGTCGGCCGGATTTTTACCAAGTAAATTTCAAGGTGTGCAGTTCCAGAGTCGCGGCGCGCCGGTGCATTATGTCGGTAATCCCGATGGCGTATGCCAGAGCACTCAACGCCAGATCATCGACGAAGTTGCCCGTCTCAACAACCTGCAAAAGGAGCATTCGTTGGACCCGGAGATCGAGACGCGGGTGTCGCAATATGAGTTGGCCTTCAAGATGCAGACGAGTGTGCCGGAGCTCGCGGATCTGAGTGAGGAACCGCAATCCATGCTTGACCTCTATGGCGTAAAAGAAGCGGGGGATGGATCGTTTGCCGCCAACTGCTTGCTCGCGCGACGTCTGCTCGAACGTGGCTCCCGTTTTGTGCAGCTCTATCACCGCGGGTGGGACCATCACAGTAAACTCGATCAAAATATCCAGGTGGCGAGTACGCTGGTGGATCAAGCATCGGCCGCTTTGGTGAAGGATCTCAAGCAACGCGGTATGTTGGAAGACACCCTCGTGATTTGGGGCGGAGAATTTGGTCGCACGCCAATGGGGCAGGGCACCGGGCGCGACCATCATATCAACGCCTTCTCGGTTTGGATGGCAGGCGGCGGAATTCGTCCGGGTATGACCTGGGGTTCGACCGATGATCTTGGCTACCGTTACCTCAATGATGGCCAGCAAGTGCACGTCCATGATCTCCACGCGACGATGTTAGCGTGCTTTGGGATTGATCATAAAAAACTGACCTACCGTTACCAGGGTCGCGATTTCCGCCTCACCGATGTGCATGGCCATGTGGTCAACGGCATCATGACCTGATCTTTCGGCGCCTCTTTTTTGCATGTCTGATTTTGCGATATTTGTTGGCCGTTTTCATCCTCTGGTCGTTCACCTACCGATCGGGGTGTTGCTGGTTTTGGCCGTGACTGAAGCGGTGGGCTGGCGGTGGTCGAAGCTCCGACTCACGCCCGGTGCGCGCACCGTAATTTTGGTTTTCGCGGTGGTCGGTGCGTCGTTGGCAGCGGGCTGTGGCTGGTTGCTCGGACAACAGGGGAGTTACGACGAGGTTCTCGTAGATCGGCATCGGATTCTCGGGTTTGTGACGCTGGGACTCACGGTCGTGCTCGTAGTGATTCAGCGTTGGCCCAAGTTTTACGGTGCGGTGCTGGCAGTGGCGTTGGGGATCATGAGCTGGACGGGCCATAACGGCGGGGCTTTGACCCATGGCCCGGGTTACTTGGCCGAACATGCCCCGGCCATTTTGCAGCCGTTATTGGGTGGAGGTGAACCCGGTCGCCCGACGCCTACAACTCTGGCCGAGGCCGACGTGTTTCTCGATGTCGTGCAACCGGTGCTCAATGCGCGATGCGTCGCCTGTCACGGCGAGTCGCGTAGCGATGGGGACCTGCGATTGGATTCGTTTGAGGCGATTGTGGCCGGCGGCGAACATGGCGATGCCCTGGTTCCCGGTGAACCGAGCGATAGCCTGCTCCTACGCCGACTGTATTTACCGCTCGATCACAAAGAACACATGCCACCGACAGGCCGGCCGCAACCCACCGATACTGACATCGTGGTCTTGGAATGGTGGATCTCTGACGAGGCTCCCGCCGAGGGTGGATTCATGGCGCGTTCGCCCGATCCGGAAGTGGTTGAAATCGTAGCGACTCAACTGGGTCTTCCGCTTCCGCCGATTCCGGATCGCGCAGAAATGCTGGTTTTGGCCAAATCTCTCGAGATGCAGCTTGGCATCACGATTCGACCGCTCACCACCGAGGATCCCTGGCTGGGCGCGAATGCACGCTTGGCGGGTGATGCCTTCGATGATGACGCGTTGGCGAGATTGATGCCGTTGGCCCCAGCCCTACACCGATTAGATCTCGGTGGCACAAGCGTGACCGATGCGGGCTTGGCGCTGGTCGGGGAAATGGCCGGGCTGCAACGCCTCCGGCTCGACGACACCGCGATCACCGATACCGGTCTCGCCCAATTGAGTCCGCTGAAGCGGCTCGTTTCGCTCAATCTTCATTCCACTAGCGTCACGGATGCAGCCCTGGAAGCACTCACCGGGCTTCCTCGTCTTCGGCAAATTTATGTATGGCAAACCGGCATAACTCCAACCGCCGTGATGGCCCTCGCGGAGGAGTTGGAGAATCGCCGCAAGCTCGACCGTTACCGGCAACAAATCGCCGCCAATCAACGCCGGATTGCCGAGGAAACATTCCGGGTGGATTTCGGAGCGAAGCCGCTCGTTTTGCCGGAAGCTCCCGAGGTCGAGGCCGAGTAATAACTTTCAAAGAAAGTTACGACCTCCCAATAACCAACCGTAGCCGGGGTCGCTGACCCCGGAATTCTGCCTCTTAGAGATTCGTAGCAATACCACCGCACCGGGGTCAGCGACCCCGGCTACAACCATCTCGGACCAAACCGAAGCTGGATCCATCGCGAGTAGGTAGCCAATTTCGGCTGGGTGAACCCGCTGTATTGATTTGCGGCCAAAAGCTGGCATGGTGATTAGGTGCCCCAATCGGAACGCTCACCATCATCCACCAGCGGTTGGATCCCCCCCCGCACGGTGGGCGGTTGGTTCACGATGATCGCGGTTCTTTGGGGCACGGTGGTGACCGGGGTTGGCTTGGTGCATTTGATGCAGGACGATTCCGTCGGGCCCGCGAATCGCCCCGTGGCAGTGCTGGCCCAAGATTACGTTTCCTCCGAAACGTGCCGTTCCTGCCATCCGAGCAACTACGACAGCTGGCACGCCTCGTATCACCGGCGAGACTGACCCATATCCAGCCGATCAACTCTTGCGTAGCTTTGTCTTCGATTCGTCGGATGTGGTGGCCGGTAATAGCGAAACCGTTGGGTAAGAGGGCGGCGTTTTCGGTTTCCGCGCGGGCCAAGGCGGACTCGGCACTCCAGGCTCCACTGGCCACCTTTTCGCGGGAATACTCCCGCGCTTGATAGGCCTGCCAGGCGTCAAACTCGTCGGGTTGCGGCTCGATGGCTATTAGGCGCACGGCAGGAGGGGATGGGAGGCAGGACTGTCGAGAAAGATCCGCCGTCCCTAGGGCTATGGCGGACATGGAAAGAGAAAGAGAACGAAGAAAGATCTGACTTCGCCAATCCTACAGCGCTATCGGGCCGAGTTGGCGCTCGAATTCGACGGGAAAACCCCCTTGGCCAGCGGGGGTGTATTCGCCTTCGAGTTTGCCGGATTCCGGGTTGAATTGCAGCAAGTAGTAGGACCCCTCGTAGCCGGTATCGTTGAGATCAATGCGGACTTGCAGGCGGTTGCCGCCAAAGCGCCAACGGGCACTCGCCACCCGGATCGGCCGAGGATTGAAGTAGCCCGCTTGCATCATGCCGTTTTCCGTCACCGCGCTGATCTTGACGACGTAGTCCCCGTCGGGACGTTGCCAGGAGCCTTCCAGCACTTTGCCGGATTTCACTGCGGCGGGAACTTCGGCCGCAGGTTCGGTCTCGGAAGGTTGGGCGGGGAGTGAAGAACAACTTAACCCGATAAGAATGGCGGCGATAGAGTGGAGGCGCATGAGGCGGTGGGGACAAAGGCAGTCAGAAAGGACGTGCGAACCCCCACCATGAATGAACACAATGCCGGTATGCGATTACGATTATGCCGGTGGTTCATCCCTTTTTGCATGACCTGTTGCTCGTTGTCGGCGGCGGCGGCGGTTGAGTCGCAACCCGAGCCTGCCGCGTTTCCCCTTCCGGCGAAGGGAATGGAGGTCTCGTTGGCCGAAATAAAAGTGATCTGTGAACACTTCGGGTTGAAATCACTGTGGGTGAAAATCGAATCGGATCCGCCTGCGAAACCTTTTGTGAGTGATGGTTGCACCAGCTGGGTGGACCGGTCCAAGGGCCGCAGCATCTGCCCGGCGTGTTTCTTACACGATTTGAAGTATTGGGCGGGGTATCCGGGCGAAAAGGTGGCACGAGTTGTGGCTGATGCGGAGCTCATGATTGATGTGGTCCGGATCTTGGGGAATACCGCGATGGCGGAGACCATGTATGCTGGGGTGCGGGTTGGAGGCACGGAGCATTTGGGTGCAACGTTTTCGTGGGGATTTGGTCGCCAAAGCGACTGAGCTCCGCTGGGATTGCGACAATGAATACCTGTCGAATCGTGTTTGTCGGAGTGGGTTGTTTGATTGCCGGATCAGTCGCCGCCGGATCTCTGGCCGTCTCTGAGGATACCGATCGGATCATGATCGAAAACGAGTCCGTCCCGGTTCTCACCTATCACAAGGCCGAGGTTCTCCCGCCGGAAGGTGAGTCTGAGCTCTATCGACGCAATGGATTCATTCATCCCCTGCACGCGCCCAATGGCGATGTGGTGACGGGCATCCATGCACCGGATCATGTGCATCACATGGGCCTGTGGCACGCGTGGGTGAAATCACAGTGGAAAGGTAAGGAATTTGACTCATGGAACCTACTACTAGGAGTAGGCACCGTGCGGTTTGTGGAAGTGTTGGAGCGGGATTCAAGCGGTGGCACGGTGGGTTTCACGGTGCGTCAGCAACATGTGGCTTTAGCCAACAGCGAAAGAAAAGAGACCGTGGTGTTGGATGAGGTCCTAGAGATTGCGGTGTCGGCCTTTGACGATGCCAACATCGTGGATTATGTGATCACGCAGACCAACGTCTCGGACGCGGCGTTGGAGTTCCCGGCTTACCGTTACGGCGGCGGCATCGCTTTTCGTGGTCCTGAAACGTGGGGAGAACCCAACGATTCCTATTTTACTTCGGCAGGTTTTGACCGGACGGAAGGCCACGCGACCCGCGGTGATTGGGTGGCGATGCACGGACCGACCGAGCAGGGACATGCGACGGTCGTGATTATGGGCCATCCGACGAATCATGATGCTCCGCAACACGTGCGGATCTGGCCGAAAGGGAAGGTGTTTTTTAACTACGTGCCTGCCCAGGAATTTGATTGGGCAATCGCGCCCGGTGAAACCATCACGCTGCGTTACCGCGTGGTCGTCGCGAGCGAACGACTGCACGAATCCGACATTGCGCCGCACTGGCAACGCTACCGCCAAACCGACTGATCGTTTTGGATTAATTTCCGTTCGGCTGAGGCAGCCGCGCGATATTGCCACCACGGTGAATTTTGGACGTGGATTGCGCCCGTAATGTAACGGTTACATATATTGGCCTCCGGGTCGGTTTTAGCTGCATTACGGGTGGGTGGGACGGTGGAAGGGCGCCCTGTTTTACGTAACGGTTTCACGGATATCAAATCGAGCTGTTGCAGCGGGAGATGCTTGCTGGGGTCACCTTGTTTGAACCTAGGCGTCGTCCGATGCGGCCAATCCCCGATGGGAGTTGTTCGTATCGTTTACGGCGTCACCGAAATGACCCCACCCAATACCATGCAATCCCAACACATATTCAGCGGCCACCGGGCCATCGAACGCGGGCCGCGGCTCGGGTTAAGCGCGCTTCTCGCCGCCATTACGCTCCCCCTTTCCGTTTTCGCTCAAACCACCATCGATACCGAAGGAACCACGGTTGAGTTGGAAGCGTTCGAAGTGAGCGGTTATCGCTCCGCCTTGGCCGACTCGCTCGATGCCAAGCGTCAGTCCAACCAAGTCTCCGACTCCATCATGGCCGAGGAGATTGGCCAGTTTCCGGACACCAATTTGGCCGAGGCCATCCAACGTATCGCCGGTGTCGCCATGACGCGTAACAACGGTGAGGGTGAAAAGGTTTCCGTCCGCGGTCTCAATCCCAACTTCACCCGCGTAGAGATCAACGGTCGCTCCTCCATGATGACGGTCGACGACAACAGTCCCGAGCGTGATGCTCAGTTGTCCGTTTTCAACTCCGACCTCTACAATTCCATTGAAGTCATCAAGTCCCCCTCGGCTCGCGACGTTGAGGGTGGAATCGGCGGCACGGTGAAGCTCAACACCTTCAAACCACTGCAAATCGGCAAGATGTCTTACGGTTTTGACGTCAGTTATGCCATGAACGATTTCAAGGACTCCGACGAACCGGGCATCAGCGCGTTCTACTCCAATATCTTCGCCGACGGCAAAGCCGGTTTCCTGGTTCAAGCAACGTTCGAGGAGCGCGACCGTCGGGTTGATCGGATCGAAAGCAATCGAGACTTTCTCATTGTGGACACCGGTTTTTTGAAGGACGACTCCGACCCGGCCCAGCTGGCACTCGTCGGAGCAGCTTATCCTGGTCGCACCCGCTATTTCTCTAAGGCAGGGGACAACCCTCGGTTCAACCTCACGAGCACGTTGCAGTTCCAGCCTACGGAGGACTTGGAACTTTATATCGATGGTCTCATCTCGCGGGAGAGGCGTGACGAAGATCGCTCACGCATTCAAATGACGTGGAGCCGCGGTGACTTGATCAGCGGCGTGGTGGACCCGGTCACCGGCACGCTCGTGCAAGCGACGATTGACCGTCACCGTGTCGATCAAGATTCGCTTATCCGCGACACCGATGTGGAATCCACGGGAGTCACCGGCGGTTTCATCTGGAACCACGATTTGCTGAAAGTATCCGGCGAGATTAGTATCTCGGAGGGCTCGGAAGACTGGTTCCAATCTCAGGCTCAAAGCCGAGTCAATCGTGATGGCGTGGCGTCTTACGACATCCGGCCCAATCACCAGATGCCCATCATGACCACGCCGGGAATTTTCCGTAATCCCGAAGACATTTCGTTGCGGGCCCTGCTTCGCCAACATCGGATCATCTTTTATAAGGAGGACGTGATGAGTCTCGACATTGAGCGGGCATTGGAAGGTGAATTTTTCTCTTCAATAGAAGCCGGAATCCGGGTGACGGACAATGAGTTCGATCGCAAGCAGGGAGACTCTCGTACGGCTTCCAACGCTGGCGACATCACGTTTGCTCAAGGTGCAAACCCCTCGTGGGGATTACAGGGAGATTTTGGCTTTGGCAAAGGGTCGGCTGGATTCCCCGTCAGTTGGGCTGTGACTGACCCCGATTTACTGATCGAGCAAAACCCTCTGGAGGATACCATCATCCCATTCAATAACGATAACGTCTATACGGTGGAGGAAGAAACCACCGCGCTTTACTTCATGGCGAACTTCGCGGAGAGCTTTGGGAACAATCGTGCTCGCGGCAATATCGGGGTGCGCTACGTCGACACCAAGGCGGGTGGCGTGGGTAATATCAATGCCGAGACCAACAGTGGTGACCTTGTGGTTGTGGGCGAACCTACGACCCTCGATCAAGACTACGCCGAGTTGCTGCCGTCGCTAAATCTGATCCTGTCGCCGGATGATCCGCAGGCTCCCTATCAGGTGCGTATGGCGGCCTCCAAGGCCATGAGCCGCCCGACAACCCGCGAGATGAGTCCATTGGTGAGCATCAGCGAGCCGGATGGCGAAATCGAACGTGGCAACCCGCAGCTTGATCCCTTCACGGCGTGGCAATACGACCTCGGTATCGAGACCTTCTTCGGAGATAACGATGAGGGCATGTTCGCCATCACGGGCTTTATTAAAGACGTGGAGAGTTTCATCGTTCCGACTTCATTCAATGAGACCGTTGGTTTCCCGAGTGCAGGAATTCCATCCCAGTCCTTCCAAGTCGACACCTTCAAAAATGGTGGCACCGCCGACATCAAAGGCGTGGAGATGAGTTTCCAGACTCCGTTCACGTTCTTGCCCTCCCCGTTAAGTGACTTCGGCACGATGATCAACTATACTTACATCGACTCGGAGTTCATCGACGAGGCCGGCAACTCCAACCCCTTCCCGGGCACGTCGGAGAACACCTATAATATTGTGCTCTTTTACGAGAAGGGTGGTTTCTCCACCCGCTTCGCTTACAACTTCCGCGACGACTATCTTAAAGTTCCTTCGCCGACTGGCGACGGTCGGAACAATGAGTTCACTGAAGGTGTGGGCCGCCTCGATATCGGCATCCGTTATCGTTGGGAAAGTGGTTTCAAGATCGCGGTTGATATCATCAACCTAACTGAGGAACAGGATTATATTTACTACGACGTCTATGACCGTCTCGAGCAGCTCACCATGGAGACGATGCACATCAACGTCAGCTTTGGTTACAAATTCTAGTTAGTGATTAGGTCAGCTAAATAGTAGGAACTATGGCCCACGTTTGTGGGCCATAGTCTTTTACTTTAGGTTGGAACGGTTACAGGTAACGTTCGATTTACAGCCAGAGATTTCCCCTCGATAACCTCACTCAATTATGCCCCCTACATCGCTTACCCCCGCCTCCAGTCGCCGTGACTTTATGAAGACCTCCGCGATTGCGGCGGGCTTCGTCGCAGCCCCCAGTTTTATTCGCGCCCAACAGAGCGACTCGCCGAGCAACAAGCTCAACATCGCCTGCATCGGCGTAGGCGGAAAAGGCAAGGGCGATGTCGTTGATGCGTCTTACCATGGCAACATTGTCGCTCTCTGTGACGTCGATCTCGAAGGGGATGCGGCGACTACGGTGAAGAAGTTTCCCGACCTGCCGCTCTTCACCGACTACCGCGAGATGTTCGACAAGATGGGCGACGATATCGATGCGGTCACCGTTACTGCTCCCGACCACACGCACTATCCGGCCGTTATGATGGCGATGGCTCTGGGCAAACATGTCTTTTCCCAAAAGCCGCTCTCCAATTCCATCTGGGAAGCCCGTCAACTCCTGCTCGCTGCACGCCACTACGGGGTCGTCACGCAAATGGGCATTCAGGGTCACACCTACCAAGGTATACGCATCCTGCGCGAATGGTTGGAGGCCGGAGCGATTGGTGACGTCGAGCAAGTGCGCTATTGGACGAATCGTCCAATCTGGCCGCAGGGCCCGGAGGTCGACTACGCGCCCACGGCCAATCCTCGTGGCGTGAACTGGGACATGTGGCAGGGCTCGGTGGCGGAAGACCGACCCTTCAGTGACGGACTGCACCCGAAGAAGTGGCGTGCCTCCTGGGAATACGGTTGCGGCGCCCTGGGAGACATTGGTTGCCATCTCTTTGACGCGGCCTTCTGGGCGCTCGATCTCGGTATCCCAGACGAAGTTGTGGTCGATGCCGTTTCCGACTTCACCGAACTCTCGGCCCCGGCCAGTTCCGTGCTGCGTTACAAATTTACCAGCAACAGCGCGGGGAAAAAGATCAAGCCCGTCGAATTTCTCTGGTCCGATGGCGGCCTCAAACCGGCTCCGCCGGCCGAGTTGGCCGAAGGCGTTGAGCTGCACGAACAGTTTGGCCAAATCCTGCACGGCACGGATGGTATGATTTACTCACCAGGCGGTTACTGCGAAAGCCTGCGTCTGCTTCCGGAAGAGGCGATGCGATCGTTCAAGCGTCCGGCGAAGAAATATCCCCGCGTGAAAGGCGGACCGATTCAGGAGTGGGTCGAGGCGATCAAGAATGGCACCCAACCCGGGGCGAACTTCGAGTATGCCTCGCGACTCACCGAAGTCGTGTTGCTCGGTAACCTCGCTATCCGTTTGGGCAAGCCCATCAAGTGGGACTCGGAGAACCTCAAGGTTATCGGCGCTCCCGAGGCCGACACCATGATCCGACGCGAGTATCGCGAAGGTTGGGAATTCCCCATTTTCAAGGCTTAGGCCCTGGGCTGTAATCGAGAGAAGGTATAATTGTAGCCGGGGGTCGTCCAACTTCGCTAAAGCTTCGTCGAGACATGCTGACCCCGGTGTTCCATCTGGCCTGGTGCCGAGGGGCAACCGCTCCGGCCTCAACGAGACCGGCTACAACAGAGATTTGATTAGCGATTAGGTTCCTGGGCTTTTTGCGTCCCGGAGGTTTGTAGTCGGCTTAAATTTCATGACTTTCCTTACCTGGGAAAGGAGGTTTGGGCTGGAAGAGTCACGCCTGTTTGCGGTAGTGAATAAGCTGCGTAGGGTTTCCCCTTCTAGCTCGAACACCCCGTCGACCCACTCCTTACCCATGAGAAACGCCACCAATCTAAATCGCAGACAATTTTTGCGCGGCGCTGGGGGATTGATGGCCTTGCCGTTCCTCAGCTCAATGCCGCTACCGGCTGTAGCCGCGAAGCCGATGCTCGAAGCCCGCAAACGACTGGTTTGTGTCGGCACCTTCCTCGGCATGTATCCCGGTGAGTGGCACCCGAAGGCAGGATCCGCGCGGGTTCCCCGGCTCCTCGAACCGCTGATGGAGCACCGCAACGACTTCACCGTCGTGTCGGGCGTCGATCACGGCATCAACGGTGGCCACAAAGGCACCCCTTCGTTTCTTTCCGGCGTATACCAACCCGAGTTCATCGGCGAATCGATCATGGTGCGTAACCAGATCACGCTCGATCAACTCGCCGCGAAGCACCTCAGCGTAAACAGCCGGTTCCATTCGCTCCAACTCGGCGCCTCCGAAGGTAAACCCTCTCAAACCCTTTCGTGGGACGAGAACGGCGTTCCGCTGCTGCCGGAGGCCGATCCGATTAAAGCGTTTCAACGACTCTTCGTTGACGACCTGAATCCCGCTGCCGCTGATCGCGCGATGGGCTTCCAGCGCAGTGTGCTCGATCTCGTCGCCGAAGACGCGAAGGCCCTGCAAAGAGAAATCGGTTACGAGGACCGTCAGAAGGTCGACGATTACTTCTCATCCATCCGCGACGTCGAAAAACGCATCGAGCGTCAGCAGCAGTGGATCAATACGCCCAAGCCTGGCGTGCCGCCGCTGCTCGAACGGCCCACCACCTTCCACGAGAATTTAGACATCATGTTCGAGATGGTGGCGTTGGCCCTGCAGCATGACTCCACCCGCGTCGCTTCGGTTGAACTGCCGGCGGGAGGCCTGCCCATAACGGTCGGTGGTGAGCAACTCTCCGGCTACCACGGCCAATCTCATCACGGAAAAGATCCGGAAGTGATCAACGAGCTCGTCCGGATCGAGCAAATGCATACCCGTTCGCTGTCGAAATTTATTACCCGTTTGAAGGGGATCGATGACGGCGGCGCGAGCCTGTTCGACCGCACGCAGATTCTGTTTGGTAGTGGTTTGGGCAACGGCAGTTCCCACTCCAATAAAAACCTACCCGTTTTGGTGGCCGGCGGTGACCTGAACCACACCGGGAAAGACCTGATCTTCGATCAAGGCACGATGCCGCTGAGTAACGTATTTGTGACCATGCTCCAGAGCATGGGAGTGGAGCAGGAAACCTTCGCGGCCAGCACCGGAAATATTAACAACGAGTTGGGTTGAGCTCCGGCGATTGCTGCGCTGAAGCGACCGTTCCTTCGATGAATTCGTCCCCTGTTTTCCCCGGCCTTTTCTCGAGGCGGATCCTTATCGCTGGTTTGGGTTTACTGATTCCCCGAGCCGCGACGGCCATGGATGATTTTGGCCAGTTGCTCACTCCCTTCATGGAGGAGAACTGTTTTAAATGTCACGATGAGGAGAAGCAAAAGGGCGATATCCGGCTCGATACCTTGGGGTTCGATTTCACTCAGGCGCGCAACGCGATTTCTTGGCAGGATGTGTCGGATATGTTGGTCATCGGCGACATGCCTCCAGAGGAGGAAGTCAGGCCCGATGCCGCGTTGATGTCGCAGGTGATCGGAGCGATTGATTCGCGATTGCGGGCCGCCGTGGCCGCCCAGGGCAATCACGGTCGCATCGCGATTCGCCGACTCAGCCACACCGCCCTGGATAACACGGTGGAGGATCTGCTCGGCATCAATTTGAGTCTCTCGGAAAACCTGCCAGCCGATCCCGAAATCGATGGTTTTGAGAATCTCGCGATCACGCTGGATGCGAGTCCAGAGATGATTCTCAAACTGCAAAACAATGCCCAACACATAGCGCGGTTGGCCATCGCGGGGGGACCGGATGTGCGCGAAGACCGCGTCTATACGATCGGCTCAATCGGCCACGGCAATAATGTCGAGGAGCGGGGCGACTTTGTGATCACGTCATCCAGTCGTGATCGAAAATACGTGATGTGGCCTGAGGATTTTGTGACACCGCAAAAGGGAGTCTATCGGGTGCGCGTGGAGGGCTTGGCCCGCGACCTTCGGACCGTGTTGGAGGAGGCGGGAACCGATTATGTTTATAATAGTGAGAGCTATGAAGACAAGTTGAAGACGCGTAAACGTCGCGCGGCTGACGAGCCGGGTTTGGTGTCGATCATCGCGATTCAAGCATCAGAAGCGCGGCACATGGATGCCGCCAGCGTTCCGGGCAGGCGCGTCGCTTATTTTTACCTCGGCGATGAACTCGAAGCGCAAACGGTGGATGTGGAGTTAAATGCGGGGGAGAACATCATGGTGCATTATGCCTCTGCTTCGGTGCTCAACGGCGCCCCGCTCGCGATGGTAGAGGGTGAGGAACGCGTGGTCGGTGATCTGCTCGAGGTGAAGTCGATCACGGTTTCCGGCCCCGATATTCACGACTGGCCTTCGCCGGCGCATCAGCAGCTGCTTGGCGCGAATACGGAAACCAACCAACCAATCGCAGACTTCCTGCTGAGGGCTTTTCGTCGTCCCGTTCCGGACAGCACGGTCGCGAATTTCCAACGCCTTTATCGCACAGGATTGAGTCAGGGACTCTCCGACGAGGAGTCCATGCGCAACGTGGTGGCGGGTGCGTTGTGTTCGCCGCGTTTCCTTTTCAACTACGACCAAGGTGACGAGAGCGACGATTGGGCCTTAGCTAGTCGGCTATCTTATTTCCTCTGGAATTCCATGCCGGACGATGAGTTACTCCGTCTCGCCGCCGCCGGTCAGCTGCGAGATCCGGACGTATCGGGCGCCCAGGCAGTACGGATGCTGGCCGATAAGAAAGCCCATCGATTCGTGACCGATTTCACCGGACAATGGTTGGGTCTCAATCACATCGAGCTGATGAAACCTGACCCCAAGCTCTACAAAGATTACGACCCCTTGCTCGAGTCGCTCATGCGCGAGGAAAGTGAGAACTTCTTTGACCTGGTGCTGCGCGAAAACCTGCCGCTGGCAACGTTCTTGGATTCCGAGTTTGTCGTCATCAACGAGCGCCTCGCCAAGCACTACGAAATCCCTGAAGTGCGGGGAAGTGATTTTCGTAAAGTCGCGCTGCCCGCGAACAGCCCGCGCGGAGGATTATTGGGGCAGGCCAGCGTATTAAAACTCACGTCCAATGGCACGCGCACGTCGCCCGTGGTGCGTGGGGTGTGGGTGTTGGAGAATATTTTAGGTGACCCGCCATCACCGCCCCCGGCTGATGTCGAGCCGATCGAACCGGATGTGCGGGGGAGTAAAACGATTCCCGAAATGCTGGCTAAACATCGCGACGTCGAGTCCTGCCGCGATTGCCACATGAGCATCGATCCGTGGGGCTTTGGTTTGGAGCACTTTAATGCAGTCGGACAATACCGTAGCGCTTATCGCGGCGGGCAACCCATCGATGCGCGCGGCAGTGTGCCCGGCGGATCCTTCACCAACTCGGAAGAGATGAAAAAAGTGCTAGTGGGGCGTTCGGATCAATTTGCCCGGGCGATTACCGAGAAGCTCTTCACCTACGCGCTGGGTCATCCGCTTTCGGTCGGTGAGCGCCTGGTCGCAGACGACATGGCGACGGCGAATATGAACCGCGAAGGTGGCTTCCAAGACCTAATCATCGAGATCTGCACCAGTCCACTCTTCCGCGGCGAATTCGGTTCCACCGAAGTCGCTCAGCATTGATCCCGGGCCGGGTGGAGCCGGTCCCTCCCGGGAGGGACGACCTCCGTGTCGTCCGCGGT
>CAJXQX010000038.1 GCA_913058185.1 uncultured Verrucomicrobiota bacterium | reverse complement strand
CCTTGGCGGCCTTCTTCTTGGCGGAGGCCTTTTCCTTGGTCTTGGTGGTCTTAGCGATCTCCTTCACCTCATCGAGACTGAACGCGATCGATTTGGAAGCCTTGGCGGCCTTCTTCTTGGCGGAGGCCTTTTCCTTGGTCTTGGTGGTCTTAGCGATCTCCTTCACCTCATCGAGACTGAACGCGATCGATTTGGAAGCCTTGGCTGGCTTCTTAGTCTTGCTGAGAATGCGACTCTTGAGGATCGCGCAAGCGTCGATCTTCTTGACCGGAGCAGCGGTGGGCTCAGCCACCGCTTTGGCGGGAGCTTTTTTGGCGGCGACCTTCTTGGTTGCGGGAGCCTTCTTGGCTGCAGCCGTCTTAGCGGGGGCCTTTTTAACGGCGGCCGGCTTCTTGGTCGGAGATTTTTTAGTGGTGGTTTTCTTCACAGATTTGATGGGTGCAGGTTTTTTGCCTGCGGATTTGGTGGCCTTTGATTTGGCCGGCGCTTTTTTTACCGCGGTCTTTTTAACGGCGGGTTTCTTGGCGGATGTTTTTTTAACGGTCTTCTTGGTGGCGATCTTTTTGGCGGTCGTTTTCTTCGGCGCAACTTTCTTTTGTGGCGCTTTTTTAATGATCTTCTTGGTCGTTGGTTTTTTAGCGGCGGTCTTTTTTACGGGAGCTTTATCAGCGATCGTTTTCTTCGGTGCGGCTTTCTTAGCGGGAGCTTTTTTTACGGGTTTCTTAGCGGCTGGTTTTTTGCCTGCGGATTTGGTGGCCTTTGATTTGGCCGGCGCTTTTTTTACCGCGGTCTTTTTAACGGCGGGTTTCTTGGCGGATGTTTTTTTAACGGTCTTCTTGGTGGCGATCTTTTTGGCGGTCGTTTTCTTCGGCGCAACTTTCTTTTGTGGCGCTTTTTTAATGATCTTCTTGGTCGTTGGTTTTTTAGCGGCGGTCTTTTTTACGGGAGCTTTATCAGCGATCGTTTTCTTCGGTGCGGCTTTCTTAGCGGGAGCTTTTTTTACGGGTTTCTTAGCGGCTGGTTTTTTGACTGTAGCCTTCTTGGTTGGCGCTTTATTTTTGGCGGCGGCTTTTTTGACCGGGGCTTTTTTAGCAGCGACTTTCTTGGCAGGTTTTTTAGCGGAGGCTTTGGTTTTGGCGGAGTGGGGTGGGGTTTTCTTAGCCATGATCTGTGGGGGTAGGATGGAGGTTAAGTGAGTGCTTCAGCGCAACGTGGGCATACGTCGCCATGGGCGGTGGAGTTGAGGGCCGGGACCCAACGCCAGCAGCGTGGGCACCGGGTGTAGCCGAGTTCCTCGCAGTGTTGGACGTTGATGGAGGTATCGCCCGCAGCGGTGGTGATGGCCACGTGAGAAACGATAAAGATTTCGGGTAGAGATTCGCGGTGTTTTTCCAGCACGGCGAGGGTGTCGCTGCCGGCGGGGAAGTTGAGCGTGACGGCGGCGTCGAGTGACTTACCGATCTTACCGGCCTGGCGGGCAGGTTCGATGGCTTCGGTCACTTGGCTGCGAACCTGAAGGAGGGTGGCGATATCGGCATCGATCGCGGTATCGGTCCAGTCGGCGGGAATGGTGGGCCAATCCTGCAGGTGGATCGGGTCATCGCTGAAATCACTCCCGTTGGTCGCGTGGGCCCAGGCTTCGTCGGTGGTGAAACTCAGGATCGGGGCGAGCAGCCGCACCAACGTTTGGAAGATGTGGTGAATCGCAGTCTGCGACGAGCGACGCAGAGGGTGATCTGCGGCGAGGGTGTAGAGTCGATCCTTGAGGATGTCGTGATAGATCGATGACAGGGTGACTGAACAGAAGTTGTTACACAGTTGGTAGACGCGATGGAGCTCGTAGGCGTCGTAGGCGGTGGTGCAGGCCTCGGTTAAAACCGCAGTTTGGTGCAAGGCCCAGCGGTCGAGGGTATCGAGGTCCGCGATGGCGACGCCGTTCTTTTCGAAGTCGAAATCGAACTGGGTCGAGAGCTGGTAGCGGAAGGTATTACGGAAGAGTCGATACGCTTCGCTGGCGTTGCCGAGAATCGTGTCGGACAGGGTGATGTCCTGAGTGAAGTCTTGGGAAGCGATCCACAGGCGAATGACATCGGCGCCGTAATCGTTGATGTAGCGATCCGAGGTGGGGGGGGTCTCGTATTCGCCGCTTTTGGAGATCTTTTTGCCGTCTCCACCGACGATGAAGCCGTGGGTGAGGACCGCTTTATAAGGGGCGGCGCCTCGGCTGATGATGCTCGTCCAGAGGGAGGATTGGAACCAACCGCGATGTTGGTCGCTGCCTTCGAGGTAGAGGTCGGCGGGCCAGATGGTGTCGCCTTGGCTGTTGCGCAGGACGGCGTTGTGGCTGGAGCCAGAATCAATCCAAACGTCGAGCGTGTCGCGGCCTTGAACGAGTTGGTCGGCGGCGGGCCAACCTTCGGGCAGGGTCACGCCGTCGAGCAATTCGATCGGGGTGGCGTCATACCAGGTGTTAGTGCCTTTAGTCGCGATCTTATCGGCGACTTGGCGAATGACGTCGGCGTCGATGTAAGGTGTTTTGTCCGCCCCAAAGAAGGCGATGATGGGCACGCCCCAGGAGCGTTGGCGACTGATGCACCAATCGGGACGCGCTTCGACGGCGCCGCGGATGCGGGTCTCGCCGTGGGTGGGCACCCATTGCACTTGGTCGATGGCGTCGAGGGCTTGTTTCCGGTGATCGGCCTTGTCGAGCGAGACGAACCACTGGTCCACCGCGCGGAAAATGATCGGAGTCTTGGAGCGCCAGCAATGCGGGTAGCTGTGAAGATACTTCTTCTTGGCGAGCAATGCGCCGGCCGCGGCCAACATCCTCAATACGCCGATATTGGCGGTGGAGGGTTTTTTGGCCTTCAGATCCTCCACGGTTTCGAGGGTGGTCAGTCCGACCAGATCAGCCGGCACTTGGCCGTCGTCGAGGTATTTGCCGTCGTCACCAACCGGACAATAGATGTCCAATTTGTAGTTGAGGCCGGTGATGTAATCATCGGCACCGTGACCGGGAGCCGTATGCACGCAACCAGTGCCGCTGTCGGTGGTCACGTATTCGGCGAGGACGATCGGGGAGGCGCGGTCGACAATAGGATGACGCGTCTGGAGGTGTTCGAGGTCGGCACCGACGATCGTCTTAACCACCGGGGCATCACCCTCGTGTTTGATCGATTCGCGCACTGCGGGGAGCAATTGCTCCGCGACCACGATACGTTCTTCGCCGAGATCGGCGACGACGTAGTCCACGCGGGGATGCAGGGCGATCGCCATGTTGGCCGGAATGGTCCACGGGGTCGTGGTCCAGATGACCACGGAAAGGGGTTTGTCGGTGGGGAGACCAAATTTCTCCGCTTGGTCCGCTGGCACGGTGAACTTCACCCAGATGGCGAGGGAGGTGTGGTCGCGGTATTCGATCTCAGCCTCGGCCAGAGCCGTTTCAAAGGGGATGGACCAATAAACCGGCTTCTTACTGCGGTAAACGATGTCCTGTTCGACGAAGGCCGCGAAGGTGCGGATGATGTCGGCTTCGTAGGCCGGATCCTTGGTCTTGTATTGGTTGGCCCAGTCGGCCTGAACGCCGAGGCGCTTGAATTGGGCGGTTTGGGTCGTGATCCAGCCCTCGGAGAACGCGTCGCAGCGGGCGCGGCGCTCGGCCGTCGACACTTCTTCGCCGGATTCTTGAATCTCGCGGGTGACCACCTGTTCGATCGGCAGACCGTGGCAATCCCAGCCCGGAACGTAAGGCGTGCGGAAGCCGCGCATCGTCTTGTAGCGGCAAACGGTGTCCTTGATCGTCTTGTTAAGGGCGGTGCCGATGTGGACATCGCCATTGGTGAACGGCGGGCCATCGTGCAGCACGTAGGCCGGGGCTTCAGCTCGGAGCCGCTGCATGGCGGCGTAGAGATCAAGCTGGTCCCAATGAGCGAGACGGGTGGGCTCCCGCTTGACGAGATTCGCCCGCATGGGGAATTCAGTCTGCGGTAGCAGGAGCGTGTTTTTAAGGTCGTTCGCCATCCAGAAATAAAGTGGCGGAGGCTACGGCCGAACTTCCCCGAGTCAAGGGTCGCAATATTGTATTTTTTTCGGGAAGGACTTATGGGCGGATTTGAACGCGTTCAGCGCAGATCAAAGCGGAATATCGCGCTACTTAACGCCGGGACCTCCAGACCTGAATGGATGCTCATTTTTGGAGTCATTTGAATGTCCAATACCCGAGAATGCCCCGGCACGTTGTGGTCGTGTTGATCGTGACCGCCCACGTGCCAGCGGGTGGCGCTATCGGGCAGGTCCTGGTCCGAGTTAAGATCTAGGGTGATGGGGGAATCAGTCGGATTGACTGCGCCTACCGTCAAAACCGTGCCGTCAGCGGTAAGGGCAGCGGCGATATCGAGATCGCCGAAATGGTCGGCCAGTTGGAGGGGGAGGGTGCCAAAGTGATTGCGGTAGAGTTGCAGGATGAGTCCGGTGCTCTCCATTTCGGCGGCGATGCGTGAGGTCTTGATCGCGCCGATTACATTAACGGTCTGGGCGTAGTGGGCCATTTTGATGATGTCCGTTTGGCGATAAAACTCGTGCAGCCCCATCGCGATTCCCAAGGCGTCAGACAAGTCGTAGATGCAGCCGAGCTCGCCGTAAACGTAGTCGCGATGCCAGTAGTTCCACTCGTCCATGGCGATGGGCACGGTGCGTCCGTTGAGATGAGGCAGCCGGGCCTGCATCTCACGGTGTCCGTCGGCTTTGATGCGGATCTGCTCTTTTATCAGTTTCACGTGTTCAAGCAGCGGCAGTCGGACTTCTTCGGTCCAGGGCGTGCGGCCGGCGTAAAAGTGCTCTGAGAGCATGGTCATATGATCGGCCGAGCGGCGGAGCATGCCTTCGGACCAACCCATCTGGTGCATTTCGTCATCGGGATTGTTTTCGTCGTATTTGGATTCGAGGTCACCCACTCCGACCAATACCAAATCTGGGTCGATTGCCCACATTGCAGCGGAGACCTCGTTGTGTTTAATCGTATAGTGGCTGAGCGCCATGAACCCGAGCTGCCAACGCCCCCACATTTCGTTGCCGATGCACCAGTTCTTGACGTCGTAGGGAGCCGGGTTGCCGTTGATCGCCCGCCAACCGCCACCGATGGTATCGGCGCTGGCATTGGTGTATTCGACCCACTGGGCGGCGGTGTAGGCGTCGCCGAAGCCGGTGTTCACCGCAATCATGGGAGCGGTGTCGATCTCGCGGCAAAACGCGATAAACTCGTCGGTGCCGAAGTCGTTGTGCTCCACCCCAGTCCAGGCCGGGTTTTTGCGGGGAGGGCGGCGATCTCGATCGCCGATGCCGTCACGCCAGTTGTAACCGGAGACGAAGTTTCCGCCTGGCCACCGAAAGACGGGCGCGTTGAGTTGTTTGAGCAGAGCGATCGTATCGGCCCGCATGCCCTTGATGTTGTTGGCGGGCATGAGCGAGGGAGGGCCCAGCACCACGTCTCCCTGGGCGACTTCGATCGAGAACGTGGCTCCGCGTTCGAGCGTGGCAGCTGCGGTAAATTCGAAAGCGTAGCGCTCAAAATCAGGGGACGATTTGATTTCGATCTCCCGAGAATCGTCGGCCTGGCCCGGAATTCGTAGGCTGAGATTGATCGTAGCATCACCGTTGATCGGTTTCACCCAGATATAACCGACATATTTCTGATCCGCGATCACCCCGAGGTCGTGCTGCTTGATGCCGGCGCCTGCGGTGATTTGCGGCGAATGTTCCCCCACGAAAGGGTCTTGGTTCGACATGATCACGTGAGCGGGATTGCCGAGGATTTCCCACGGCGATGCTCCTACTACGGGGTAGTCGGTATCAGTTAGGTTCGCGTAGGGGTCGTAGCTCGAGGTGATCGGGAAGTAGAACTTTCGATCTTCCAGCATTTCAGCCCAGATTCCGCCGTAGATGCACCGGCCCAGATGTTCGATGAATTGACCATAAATAAAGGGTTCGATCGGTTCACCGATCTTCGATTGATCGAGCTCAACGCGCAAGGGCGGTATTATAGCGGAAAGACCGGAAACGCCCATCAAGGCGACAACGAGAAGACAAAGGAATCGATTCATGATAGGGAGGCAGGAGTTGAGTTGTGTATGGATGCCGAGGACGGGACCCACCAAGCCGATGATGCTCACACTTTAGCACGACTCATTTTTCGCGAGCGGATTAACCGATTGATCGAGGAGTGGGTTCCCCGCACATTTCGTTAGTTATGGCAGTCTCCACCTCTCTCACCACCGAGCAGATCCGCCACTTTCACCAGGAAGGTTATGTGATTGTGCCAGATGTCTTCGACCCGGCTGAACTCGAACCTCTTCGCCGTTCCTTGCATGCGGCAATAGCCGAAAAAACCAAGGAACTAAAGACCGCAGGCAAACTGGAGAACGAACACCCTGAGCTCGAGTTTGATCACCGACTGGCCGCGATCTACCGCGATTCTAAGGAAAACGGTGGAGAATTACTCAAACACCTAGAGGGGTTGCGCGGCGGTGGGTTTCACTCACCGGAGATGTTCGATCTGATCGCTCATCCCAAACTGATCTCAGCGGTGCGGGGATTGTTGCACACCAATGAGGTCGTCGCTTCGTCGGCCTATCGGATTCGCCCCAAACTCCCTCAAATCGGTCGTGGCAATGTGCCGTGGCACCAAGACAGTGGATACTTTGCCGAACACTGTGATACCGAAATGATCATCACGTGTTGGGTGCCGATGGTGGATGCGACGGTGGAGAATGGTTGTATGCAGATCCTGACTCGAACCCATCGCGGCTCGCTCGCGCGCCATCACACCGGGGGCAACGCGGGTTTTCTGGTAATCGAGGAGGAGGATTTGCCCGACGATCCGCGCAAGGCGATCACGGCGGCATGCCCGCGGGGAGGCGTGGTGTTTATGACCAATCGCACGCCCCATTGTTCGACGCCCAATTCATCGGATCATATCCGTTGGAGCGCGGATCTGCGTTACCAATCAGCGGAAGTGCCGAGTAATCGCGATGCTTGGCCGGAGAGCATGGACGATGCTGGTAAAGCGGATGACGCGTTCTACGAAAAAATCACGGTCGCTTGTTATCCTCCCGAAGCGGACTTTTTGGTCAGTAGCGAAAAACACCCCGATCAAGTGACCCACTACACGGGTTACGTGGAACGGCGGGAAACCTACGACAAGGCAACGGCTGATTTGCGCGGTATGCGCCCCTGGCCGTCGGTGGAGTCGTAAGGAAGGGGAGGGACCGGCTCCGTTCGGTCCGCACGTTGGGATGGGGTGAACAGGATTGTGTTTGGAACGGTTCCGCGGACGACACGGAGGTCGTCCCTCCCGAGAAATCCATCGCTTTGCAATCTGGGTAAATCTGTGGTTCTAAAAGCACCTGCCTCTCAGCCCAGCGCGCGAGCTGCCAATTTGTGGCCGGCGGCGATACCGTTGGTGAGAGAAATGCCATCGCGCACGTTCCCACCAATGAACAGTCTGGGATAGGACCGTTCACAGCTCTCAATGACTTTGAGGAATTCGCCGTAGCCGAGATTGTATTGGGGAATAGCCCGAGGCCAGGAATGTAGGCGCTGATAGACGGGCTCACCCGTGACACCCAGGATCTCACCGAGTTCTCTCTTCACCACGCGCAATAGGGTGGCTTCATCGGCTTGGCCTAGATCAGGACGGTGGACTCCACCCAACATGACCGTGAGCCCAACATGACCTTCGGGCGCTCGACCTTCGAATAAAGAGGAAGAGAACAGCACCCCGAGCACTTGGCGGTGTTCGGCCTGAGGCATCAATACGCCGAACCCGTCCAGCGGATGGGCAACTTGTTCACGTTTGTAGCCGAGAAAAAATGACGAGACAGCCGGGGTGGTGATGTCAGCCAGTTCGGCCAAGGGGCACTCACCCAATGAACCGATGGTGAGTTCGGATAATGGCTTCGCGGGTAAGGCCAGGATCACGCGATCAAATTCTTCGACCTGCGTGTTGCTATCGCGATTCCAGACCACGCCCCAACGTTTGCCTGGAATGAGACTTTTGATCCGAGCATTGAGGCCGATGTTCAATGGACCAATGTCTCGAGCCAATGCGGCCGGGAGCATACCCAACCCCTCGCGGAACGAAATAATCGGTGGTGGACCACTCGGGCCACCGACGGCGCGCTTGGCTTTGGCTGCTTTGATTTGGCCCCGGATGATCGAACCTGTTTCTTGCTCAATCTTCCATAACGACGGAAATGAATGTCGGGCCGAAAGCTGAGAGGGATCACCCGCGTAGATCCCGGAAACAAACGGATTGAGACCGTAGTCTACCAGTTCGTCGCCGAAGTGACTGCGCACAAAATCCGCTAGACTGACATCGGCCGGGCGGATGCGAGGGCGGTGCAAAAGCTCACGAAAGATCCGCAGCTTCGCGCCGAAAGAGAATAAGGACGAAGATAACAGGCCGGGAGGCGAGCTCGGAGCTGCTTGGGGTTTTCCGTTGCGGAGAATATAGCGATTTTTCGCGGCCGGTTGCGCTGCGCTGCGTGCTTCATCGAGTCCGAGATCCGAGATCAACGCCGTGAGCTCGGGAGAGTTTTCTTGGATGGAATTGGGTCCAGCTTCGACCAGCCATTCGCCATCGCGCACGGACTGAACCGGGCCGCCTACTTTGGCTCCGGCTTCGAACAGGCGCACCGTCGCACCGGTCTGCCTCAACGCATACGCGGCGGTGAGGCCCGTGATGCCTCCACCGATAACCGCAACTTTTCGGAAGGCACTCATTTCCAGCTGGTGACGGTGTCGACTAGTGACTCCATGCAGGAGATATGAGCTCGAGGCGTGATGCCGTGGCCGAGGTTGAAGATGTGACCGGGTAGGCCGCGCATGGACTCCAGCAGTCGGGACGTTTCGCGCGCGACGATCTCGGGGGTGGTCTGCATCAATACGGGATCCAAGTTGCCCTGCACGGCGACATTGGCCGGCAAGTTCTGGCGGGTGATGGCGAGGTCGTTGGTCCAATCGACACTGATCACGCGCACGCCGCTGAAGGCTTGATCGGTGAGATGGGAGGCGGTGCCTTTGGCGTAAAGAATGATGGGGAAGTCGGCGGGTAGGGCGGCGACGATTTGTTTGATCCACCGGAGTGAGGCGGCTTCGTAATCTGGCCCGGCAATGATGCCACCCCATGAATCGAAGATCTGGATAGCGTCCGCTCCCGCTTCGATCTGCATCTTGAAGTAAGTGATCAGCGCGGCGGTGAGTTTTTCGAGCAACGCGTCGAACATGGCCCGATCCGTGTAGAAGAGGAGTTTAACACGTTCGAAATCAGACGAACTGCCGCCTTCGACCATGTAGGTGGCAAGGGTCCAAGGCGAACCGCCGAAGCCGAGCACGGCCTTGGTGTCGCCGACTTCTTGGCGAATGAGACGCAGAGTAGCTGGAACGTAAGAGAGCTTTTCCGGGATCGAATCGGCGTCGGCGAGGGCATCGATTTGAGCGCGGGTTTCGATCCGATATTCCATGCCGATGCCACCTTGATCACGGAAGTGGTAGGGCTGCCCGAGCGCTTCGGGAATGGTCAAAATATCCGAAAATAGAATCGCGGCATCCAGCGCAAACCGGCGCAGGGGTTGCATCGTGACTTCGAGGGCCAGCTCGGGGGTCTGCACCATGTGCAGGAAGGAAGACTTGGCCTTCAGCTCCCGATACTCGGGCAGATAGCGACCAGCCTGGCGCATGACCCAGATCGGCGGGCGATCCAGAGGTTGGCAGGCACAGGCGGCGAGGAAACGTTCACGAGAAGTCATGCTTTTGAAAAAGTAGCGAGTAGCGAGTAGCTAGTTGTAGAAGCCCATGGAGTTATGCTTCGGACTCCAGTTGGTGGATTTACGAAGGACGATTTACGAAGGACGATTTGATGGCTCTGACCAGATGGCGAGTGATGGGAGTGGATGGGAACATTCGTAAATCGTAATTCTGAATTCGTAAATCAACTGGCGAGCCAGTTGCGGGGTTTGAGGAATGTGTCGTAGAGTTCGGCTTCGGGGGAGCCGGGGTCGGGTGACCAATCGTATTTCCACGTGGTGAGCGGAGGGAGGCTCATGAGGATAGATTCGGTGCGGCCGCCGCTTTGCAGGCCAAAGAGGGTGCCGCGATCCCAAACGAGGTTGAATTCCACGTATCGACCACGGCGATACAGTTGGAAGTCGCGTTCACGCTCGCCGAAGGGGATGTCCTTGCGACGGGCAACGATGGGACGGTAGGCGGGTAAGAAGTGGTCCCCAACATTGCGCATCATCGCGAAGCTTTGGTCGAAGCCGAGTTCATTGAAGTCATCGAAGAATAGTCCGCCGATGCCGCGGGGTTCCTTACGGTGTTTGAGATAGAAATATTCGTCGCACCATTGCTTGAAACGCGGGTGGAGCTGATCGCCGAAAGGTTCGACGGCATCGCGGGAGATTTGATGCCAGTGCACGGCGTCCTCTTCGAAGCCGTAGAAGGGGGTGAGGTCGAAGCCGCCACCGAACCACCAGACCGGATTCTCGCCGTCGGGATCGGCGACGAAGAAACGCACGTTGGCGTGACTAGTCGGCACGTAGGGATTGCGCGGGTGAATCACGAGCGAGACCCCCATGGCCTGCCAAGGTTTGCCGGCAATCTCGGGACGATGGGCCGAAGCGGAGGGAGGGAGCTGGTCGCCGTGCACGTGGGAGAAGGCGACACCGCCTTTTTCGATCACGGCTCCTTCGGTGAGAATACGGGTGCGGCCGCCCCCGCCGGCGGCCCGGGTCCATTCATCGGTGGCAAAGGCTGCTCCGCCATCTTCTTGCTCAAGACCAGCACAAATCTGGTCCTGCAGCGGGAGCAGGTAGTTGCGGACGGCGTTGAGATCGGGTGCGGAGGACATGCGGAAATGAATTTGAGAGAAAGAGAACGAGAAAGAGAACGATATTTATAAGGGTGAACCTCTCGCACCCGTTTTGCGCGGTGATAGCGGCTTCGAGGGCTTCCCTCGCCTTACTTGGTCAAGAACTTGATCCCATCGCGCCACGCCGTGCGCATGGCATGGGCGACTTCATGGTCTTCGCTCGCCATATTCTTATCCAAAACTGCTTCGTCGGTTGCGACTGTTTCGACGACTTCGGCGATGATGTCGTGCGCTTTTTTGGGCGCTAATCGACACCGCTGCATGCCGTAGCGAAGAACGCGTTTGTAGTCGGGCCAGCGTTTCGTGCCATCCAAGGTCAAAGCCATACTATCCTGCGGTAGGTAGGCGGTGGTGGTGATCAGGTCGAAGGTGGGTGCGAGGGTGACTGCGGCGGTGGCATTATCGTAGAGCACGCCAAAATTCTTCCGGTGGGCATCGCCATTGCGGATGGCGATCGAGAAGACCCACGAACGGTAAAACTGGGCCAGTTCTGCTTCGAGCCCACGTGGGCTGTTGAGCACTCGGGCCAACGTGCCTGCGAGTTGTTCGTAGGAGCCCTCGTATTTGTCGCGGGACAGTCGACCGTCGAGGGCGCAGCCATCTTCAAAGGCCAGATAGGAACCGTCGGTCTTTAAATCAAAACGCCCAATTACCAGCGTCTGCCCGTCTTCCGCAAGTTGAGTTGATGCCACCGGCAGACCTGCCCGCCTGGCGGTCTCCAAGCAGCGATACTCGTTGGCGGCGAGCGCCGGATATTTTGCTGGATCGAACGTCTTCAGCATGTGCGTTGTGCCGGAAGTCGTGATCTTTTCCTGCTTACCGACTGGAGGGCTCAGCTTCTCGATGTTTAAGCTGCCATCGTCGCGAATGAGCATCTTGGGCTGGACCCCCGCCACGCCGGAATACTGCGCGTAGCGCTCCAGCAGGTCGCGAAACAGTTCCGAAGTGCCGCGATAGCTGAGTAACTGGCTGAGGTTTTGCGCGGGTACGCGATCGAGGTCGGCGGCGGAATTCCCAAAGCGCAAACGACCGATCAGGGACTGACCGACCACTCCCAGCAGGCTCAGGTCATCGAAAACCGGCAACGCTTTGGAAAACATCGTATGTAGGGTATCCCGGAGCGCGCCCTCGGGCAGGTTCATGTCGAACACGGGATGCAGCACCGTGGCGCGTTCCGCAAAATACGGTTCCCCCCCCACGGGCATCAACAACGAGACGGCTTGGCTGGGTGGGGTTCCGGGGCGGTAGTCGAAGCGGTTGGCCGGATCATCCCGCCGGAGTTCGCCTACCGGGGCCCGATTTACAAAAACCTCAGTCATGGGTGGTCCGGGTAGACTGCAATTGGTTCAACGCGATGTCGGTGGCGTGAAACGCATTCTGCCGTTCCTCTCGGTTCTTCGCGTAGGCTTCGTGCAGGGTGAGTTTCGGGTCGCGGGGCGCGACGGTCATTTCCAGCCCCAGCAGATCGCAGATGGCGGCAAACTTGCGGATGCCCAGATCACTCATGACACCCGTCTCGACCTGCGAGATCGTGGTGCGGCTCATGCCCAGACGCTTCGCCAAATCGGCTTGCGTGAGCTTAGCCTGACGTCGCGATTGACGAATGAGAGAACCTGCTGTCGTGAAATTCATGTTTTATATATGAAACAAAAATACAAAATTATGCTAAAATACGAGTAATTTGTTTAATATATGAAACATTAAGGAGGTCCATTTAAAATTAACCTCACGTTCGATCAAGCCCGGATGCGGGCTTCGCGGTCAGTCGTAGTCGGGGAGCTCGCTGCCTTTTTTGGCGCCGAAGTATTCCAGGATGTCGTAGCGCAGGCTGCAGATTTCATTCGTATTGTAGTCCCGGGCCTTCTTGGGATCGGCGAGGACGTCGTCGATGTCGTCGAGCAGGGTATGTTTTCCCAAAACCATCTCACCGTCGACCCATCGCCAGATGATTTGGTAGGCGTTTACGTCGATGCTGTAGAGGTTCTCGGTGCCTTCGTCTGTTTGAGTCTAAGAAGTCGTTATTAAGGAAGGGCGCAGAGGAGGGGGAACAGGCACTGGTTCATGGGGTGGTTGAGAACGAGAACGAGAATGAGTAATAGTAAGAGAAAGAGGTGGGGCGGGCTTTGCACCCGATAATCAGGGCGTCCCGGAATTCTTTCCCGGATTCACTGGGGGTTGACGACTTTGTTAGAGTTCGCGGTGGACAGGTCGCACCGACTCGCAAGCGTAGTCGGTTTGCGGCTTTGAATCGCCCAATTTATGAACGACACCGCATTGCTCACTATCACTATCACCGGATTCACGGTGGCGTTTCTGCACGCGGCGATCCCGACCCACTGGGTGCCGTTTGTGCTCGTGGGCAGGGCCCGGGGGTGGTCGCGCCGTCGCACCTTGGCGATCACTGCTCTGGCGGGATCGGGCCACATTCTGGTCACAACCTTGATCGGTTTCCTGATCGCTTGGCTGGGATTTGAGGTGGAGGAGTCGATCGAACAGTGGTTTCCGTTTCTGACCTCGGGGATCCTACTCGTGGTGGGGCTGTATTTCGGCGTGCGCCAGTGGCGCGGGCAGGGAATCTGTCATCATCACCCTCCCGGGAGTCGCCATCAGCCCAGCCAAGATTGCGGTCATGACCATGATCATGGGCACACCCACTGGGACGAGGAGTTGGCGGGCACCTCGCTGGTGAAGGACAATAAGGGCGATTGGGCGGCGATCGGCGGTTTATTTTCTATGGTCACCTTGAGTCCATGCGAAGGATTTCTGCCGATCTATTTGTCGGGCGTGCAGTTTGGGTGGTCGGGGTTTGTGATTTTAAGCGGGATCTTAGCCGTGGCGACCACGGCAGGAATGACGGTGCTCACCTGGATCACACTAATCGGTAGCGAGCGGTTCCGACTGGAGCGTTTTGAGCGCTACGAGGCGGGATTGCTGGCCGGATTGTTTTTCCTGTTGGCTGGAGTGACCTTTTTCCTCCGGCATGGGCATTAATGGTAGGGACGGACCGCTGGGCCGTCCGCAGTTGGAAGACTACTATTTTGGAGCCGGACGGCCCGGCGGTCCGTCCCTACCTTTTCACCGCTTAACTGTCATACCGCCCCGACGTTCCCTTCTTTGCGCGTAAGATATTAGGTTGGATAGGAGTTGAAATTTTGTCCGATCTGTTTTAACCGATTTGGGTCGAGTTCGTCTCCCCTTGAGCGACCCTGTATCTTGGGTGTTTTCTCATAACCCCTGCCAGCGCGTGTCTGCTTACCCCTTTAAGAAGTTTTTTTGCGTGTCGTTTGCCGCGATGTCTTTGGGCGTCCTCGTATCTTCGGCGCAATCGGTGTCTTCCCCATCTCCTCAGGCCACAGCGGGAACGGGGGTGCTCCGTAATCCGTTCCCCAAATTCGCGGAGACTTACTGCCTCGATTGCCACAATTCCGAGAAGAAGAAGGGTAAGTTCGACATGGAATCGATGTTGACCGGTGATCCCGTGGCCGAGTTTGAGGCTTGGGAATCGATTCTCTGGGCCATGCAGGATCGAGACATGCCGCCGGACGACGAACCCGATATCGCCCGCCCGGGCGAGGCCGAGTATGAGTCGCTGCTAAGTTGGATGGAACCGTGGTTTGGTGAATTGGAAGCGGGATATGCTGGTCCGGCCGAGTTCACGACGACCAATGCACTCGTCGAAACCTACTGTATCTCCTGTCATAACACGAACGACGCGGAGGGCGAACTGGTGTTGGAGGGACTGGATTTGGATGACCCGAAGGCTCATCCCGAATTGTTGGAAAAGTTGATGCACCGGATGCACGCTCGGCAAATGCCGCCGGCCGATGAACGCCGCCGGCCGGATGAAGATATCTACCAAAAGTTCACCCACGACTTGGCCGGGGTGCTCGATGAAGGTGCCACTGCCGACCCTCAGCCGGGTCGCATTGAATCGTTCCGGCGCATGAACCGCACTGAATACCAGAACGCAATTCGCGATCTGCTGGCGGTCGATTTTGACGCGGCGAGTGTATTGCCGGCCGATGAATTAGCCCACGGCTTCGACAATATCACCGTGACGAATCTGTCGCCGACTTTGATGGACCGCTACATCACCGCATCGCAACGGATCAGTCGCCTAGCGGTGGGCGCACCATTAAAAATTCCGGCCGGACATACCGTACGAATTCCGGCCGACCGCACGCAGGAAAAGCATGTGGATGGGCTGCCTCTGGGCACGCGCGGTGGAACGCTCATTCCCTACAACTTTCCTCGCGATGGTGTTTACGAAGTCCGCATGCGACTTGCTCGCGACCGCAACGAACACGTCGAAGGGTTGGGCGGCAGCAGCCAAATTGAATTGTTGTTGGCCAACGAATTGCTGGAGAGTTTTACGATCAAGAAGCCGGACGATGGCCGACAGGATCACGTGACCGTAGATCGCCACCTCGTCTACCGAGGCGAATTTAATGCCGGTCCCGCCAATCTGGGTGTCACCTTTCCTGAGCCGCTGGCACCACTGATGGAGACCCGCCGTAAACCTTTCGAAGCGCGGTTTAATTTCCACCGTCATCCGCGGCAGAATCCCGCACTCTATCAAGTTACGATCACCGGTCCGTTCTCGTCCTCCGGCGTAAGCGAAACCCCGAGCCGGAATAAGGTTTTCGTCACGACTCCCGATCAGGAGCGCAGTCCCGAGGTCGCCGCGAAAAAGATTCTGAGCAATTTGATACGGTCCGCTTACCGCCGACCTGTGGTGAAAGCCGATCTCGAGAAACCCATGGCTTTCTTCGACGAGGGGAACGCTGAGGGTGGATTTGAGGCGGGGATTGAATTGGCGTTGTCGGCGATTCTAGTGAGTCCGGAATTCCTCTTCCGCATTGAACGCGAACCCGAGCACGTCGAGTCAGGTGAAGCCTACGCCATCAGTGATCTCGAACTGGCATCACGACTGTCATTTTTTGTGTGGAGCAGTATTCCTGATGACGAGCTGTTGACGCTCGCTGAGCAGGGCAAACTGCGCGATCCGGACGTGCTCGATCGCCAAGTCAGCCGCATGCTCGCCGATCCCCGCGCGGCCAATCTCGCCACCAACTTCGCCGGACAATGGCTGCACTTGCGTAATCTCGAAAACACGGCGCCCAACCTGCGGTTGTTTCCCGACTTTGATGACAACCTGCGTCAATCCTTCCGCCAAGAGACGGAGTTATTTGTCGAGAGTATCATCCGCGAAGACCGCAGCGCCGTCGACTTGATCTCGGCGGATTACACTTACCTCAACGAACGGCTCGCTCGTCATTATGATATCCCATCGATTCGCGGGAGTCGCTTTCGCCGGGTCGATCTAGAGCGCAAGTTTAATCGCGGTGGATTGTTGCGACAGGGCAGTATTCTCACCGTCACATCCTATGCGACCCGCACGTCCCCCGTAATCCGGGGAAACTGGATCCTGGAGAATTTCATCGGCACGCCACCGCCACCGCCACCGCCGAATATCCCTTCGCTCGAAGGTGTGATTTCGGAGTCATTACCCATGCGGGAACGACTGGCGCTCCATCGGGCGGATCCCGCCTGTGCGAGCTGTCACAATATGATGGACCCAATCGGGTTCGCGCTGGAGAACTTCGATTCAGTCGGTCGCTGGCGGGACAGCGAGCTGGGCCACACCATCGATGCTTCGGGCGGCTTGCCGGATGGAGCAGAGTTCCACGGAGCCCAAGGTCTCGAAGATGCTTTGCTGCAACGCCCCGACCTCTTTGTCGGCACGATGACGGAAAAGCTGCTGACCTTTGCGCTGGGTCGGGGCCTCGAGTATTATGATGCTCCCGCCGTCCGTCGGATCGTGCACGACGCCGAGGCTGACAATTACAAAATTTCTGCTATCATCTCCGGTATCGCCCAAAGCGTGCCCTTTCAAATGAGGACTGCCCTATGACCCCACTGACTCGTAAAGCCCTTTCTCGACGCACCTTCATCGGAGGCATGGGTGCCACTCTCGGTCTACCCCTGCTCGATGCGATGGTCCCAGCAGCCACCAGACTCGCGAGCGTTGAAGCCCTCAAGGCCAAGCGCATCGGTTACACCTTCATTCCCATGGGCGCCGACATGACTCGATGGACGCCGCAGGGCGACAACCTCGACAACCTCAGTTACATTCTCGAGCCCCTCGCTCCGATTCGAGAAAATGTTAGTGTCGTTTCCAATCTCGAACTGCGTCCGGCTTATCCGGGGTCCCATGCGACTTCGAACTCGGCCTTTCTCAGCGCGGCTAAGGCTAAGGTAACCGAGAGCACCGATTACTATCTCGGGACGACGGTCGATCAGATCGCTGCTCAATCTATCGGCCAACAGACTCAATTGCCATCCCTCGAACTCGCGATGGACATGATGCAGAACATCGGCCAGTGCGACAACGGCTACGCCTGCGTTTACCAGAACAACCTTTCTTGGTCGTCGCCGACTACGCCGCTTCCGGCCGAGGCGCATCCGCGCCTTGTATTCGAAAAACTCTTTGGCGAAGGCGGCACGCCAGAGGATCGTCGCGCTGCCTTATCGCGTCGCTCGAGCCTGCTCGATTTTGTCACCGAAGATATCCGTCGGCTCAAACGCGAGCTCGGGAGCGCAGATCGTTCCAAGGTCGATGATTACCTCACTTCCGTGCGCGAAGTGGAGCGTCGCATCCAACGCGCCGAAGCCAATACTAAGGAAAACCTATTACCCGATCTTGATCGCCCGACGGGAGTGCCCGAGGTTTACGCCGATCACGCGAAGTTGATGTTCGATCTTCAGCTGCTCGCCATGCAGGGCGACATAACGCGCGTCTTCTCCTTCCAGCTGGCCCGCGAAACCAGCACCCGGGCTTACCCGGAAATCGGCATCGACGATCCACATCATCCGCTGTCTCACCATGGCAACGATCCGGCCAAGATCGAACGCATGGCGAAGATCAATCAATTCCACCTTTCGCTCTTCGCCGACTTTATCGCCAAACTCGGCGAGACTCCGGAAGGCAACGGGACGCTGCTCGATACGTCGCTCTTCATGTATGGCAGTGGCATGGGTAATCCGAACCTGCATGACCACGTCGATCTGCCGGTGATCATTGCCGGTGGCTCGGCTCTCGGCGTGAAAGGCAACCGCCACATCACCTATGATAAACCGACGCCGCTCGCCAATCTCCACCTCTCGATGATGGACAAAGCTGGCGTGGAAATTGACTCCTTCGGCGACAGCACCGGGCTGCTCGATGACGTTATTCAACCTCTGACCATTTGACCATGAAGCGGTTGCTTTTTTTTAGCAGCCTTTGGGCTGCGACGGTCTGGGGGGCAGGGGGATCTGATTTAGCCGATGCCGTAGAGCAGGGTGACCTCAACGCCTCTCGAGAATTAATTGCCGCCGGCGCTGACGTGAATGGGCCCCAAGTTGATGGCACCACGCCGTTGCAATGGGCCTGCTATCGCGACGACGCGACGACTGCGCTCAAGCTGCTCGAAGTCGGCGCCGATCCGACCGGGGCCAATCGCTACGGGGTCACACCGCTTTACCTAGCTTGTCTCAGCGGCAACGCCGCTATTATTGAGGGACTCCTCAGCGCCGGAATCGATCCCAACAGCATGCGCAAGGGAGGAGAAACCGCTCTCATGACGGCGGCTCGCACCGGCAAGGTGGACGCCGTGCGCGTACTCGTAGAAGCCGGAGCCGATCTCGAAGCCAAGTTGCCTAAGGGCGCGCAAACGGCACTCATGTGGGCTGCCGCGGAAGGGCACCTGCAGGTCGTCGAATACATGATCGGAGTCGGTGCTGATTTCAAAAGTGCGGTGAAATCTGGATTTACCCCACTGATGTTCGCCGTGCGCGAAGGTCATTCGGACGTGGTAGATCTGTTTCTTCGCCGCGGCGAGAACCCCAACGCCGCCATCGAACCCACCGGCTCTCAAGCTCATAAACCACCCAAAAAGGGCACCAGCCCACTGATTCTCGCGATTGAGAACGGGCATTTCGAATTGGCCCGGGAGTTACTCGAGGCCGGCGCCGATCCCGATGACCAACGGTCCGGCTTCGCGCCGCTCCACACGTTAAGTTGGGTGCGCAATCCCGACCTCGGCGACAACGCCGCGGGTGACCCGGTGCCGATTGGTAAAGGCAACCTTAACAGCATGGATATGGCCGAAGCTCTGGTGGAGTGGGGCGCCGATGTGAATTTGTCCCTCACCAGTGGAAACCGTCGCGGTAAGGGCGGCGCTCATTTGCCTAATCGCGGCAATACCCCGTTCATTCTCGCCTGTCATACCGGGGACGTGGAGATGGCCAAATTCCTCCTCGCCGAAGGCGCCGATCCCTTCAAACGCAATGCCGATGGCACCTCCCCGATCCTCATCGCGGCCGGACTCGGCAACCACGCCCCAGAAGAAGAAGCGGGTGACGAAGATGACGCGCTCGCCTTGTTGGCCCTCCTCCTCGAGCTCGGGGCCGACATCAACGACACCGACAGTAACGAAGAGACCGTGATGCACGGTGCCGCCTACAAGAACTTCCCGCGTGTCGCGCAATTCCTCTACGAGAACGGTGCCGACATCGAAATCTGGAATCAGTTCAACGACCGCGGTTGGACGCCGCTCGATATCGCCGACGGTTATCGTCCGGGAAACTTTAAACCTTCCGCCGCAACTTCTGAGGCCATTGTCGGCATCATGTTAGCCGCCGGAGTGGAGCCCAAAACGGACCACCGTAAACTGCAGTCCCAGTATTGATCAGTAGAGTAGGATTCCCGCTAACCGGATGTCGGGCATGAAGCCCAACCCACCGGAGAGGGCAGATGTGGGTTGGGCTTTATACCCGACAATGCTGCGGGTCTGGCTCAACTCGTCCGTCGTAGTCTCGGCTATGGCGGAACCCTTGACGAAAGAGGAATGCCCAACATCAGGGCTGTATAATCAAATTGTCCCGTCGAAGAGGCTTTCGAAACCGACTCCGGCCCGGAAGGTATTTACGGGGACTTAACCACCAAAGACTTCGTCGACTGACTTCGCAATGACGTGTTTTTTGAATTCTCCACTATAGGCCGCTAGATCTAACCCATCGCCAGCGTTGCTGTACCAAGCCGCCGAAGAGATTCGACCCTGTAAGTTCTTATCAACAAAATCAAAGCTCTCGGTAGCCTCTTCACGCCTTCAGCGTCCTACTCTGACGGGAAACCCCGCCTTAGTTCAACGAACGGCTCCGAACCCGCCGGCGAAAGCCCGTCCGATTAACCCCCAAATTTCTACCCGTAAGTCGAAAACACCCCAAACCCATGCAACTGCAAAATAGCTTCACTGAATTGTTCTGGAACCCGGTGACCATCGAGTCACTGCCGACCTTAGCCCTTAGCCTACTCACCGCCGCTCTCCTGGGGTGGATTCTAGGTTTGGCCTATGTCAGGTTCGGCACCGCCCTTTCAAATCGGCGTCAGTTCGCGCGGAATTTTCTGTTACTGACCGTGACCACTGCGCTGATCATTAGCATCGTCAAATCCTCTCTCGCTTTGTCGCTTGGTTTGGTCGGCGCGCTGTCGATTGTGCGATTCCGGGCGGCGATCAAAGAGCCCGAGGAACTGGCATTCCTGTTCCTCGCGATCTCCGTTGGCTTGGGCATGGGAGCGGGACAAGGGCTGGTGACCGTGGTGGCATTTGTATTGATCCTCGGACTCATTGCGCTGCGAAGTCTTTCTCGTCCCCAGACTGATTCGGGAAACCTGTTTCTGACGATAAATAGCCCGGCTCCAGCCAAACTTACGACCAAGCAGATCTTGGAATCGCTCTCCAGCGTTGGGGCCACGGCCAGTTTGAAGCGAATTGATGATGGCCCTGAGTTAATGCGAGCCTCCTTCCGAGTCGGGTTTGTCGACCCTCAAGGCATTGAGACCTTTAGTGAGACCATGCGCAGTCTCAGCCCATCGGTCGAAATTACCTGCCTTGAGGATGCCGGTCTGAACCATTGATCCCACCCCGCGACCTCGCTGTGAACTTGGCATCTGATGATCTTCGCTATGAGCGGAAGCTACTCCCGGTGGGCTACGCTCATCCGGAAGTGTTGGCGTTGATCCACCAGCATCCCTCCGGATTTCATGAGGTTTATTCGCCTCGCTGGGTGAATAACCTCTACCTCGATTCCCCGCGATTGGAGGATTACCACGACCACGTCACGGGACTGGCCACGAGAAGTAAGAGCCGCATCCGTTGGTATGGGGATCTGCGCGGATCGATTTCGAAACCGGTGTTCGAACGGAAACGCAAGCAAGGCACCCTAAGCGGGAAACTTTCGAGCGCGGTGCCCGAGTTGGCTCTTAACGGTGGACTGGACGAACCGAAATTGCGGGCGATGCTGAGCAAACTGGGCCCGGAGAACCCCTTGTCCCGCTGTCTCGACGATCGACAACCCAGTCTCATCAATCGATATCACCGCCACTATTTTCTGAGCGGCGATGGCCGAGTCCGCCTCACCGTGGATTCAGATCTCTCATTTTATGCTCCTGACCGCACTGCGACTGCGTTAGTCAGCTCAGCACCCGAAGAATACGCCGTAGTTATTGAGCTCAAGTATGCGCCAGCCGACGGCGATTGCGCCGCTGATATCGCTAACTGGTTTCCCTGCCGCATCGCCCGTTGCTCCAAATACGTCTTGGGGATTGAGGCTATTCGTCGCGCCTGACCAGAAACCCAAATTTCTAAAAAGTCATGAAACGTTCACGATTGAAACCCTCTCATTCTTCATTGGTAGACCTGACTATTGGGGTGCTGGCCGTGGGATTGGTCGTGGGCGTCTTGGTCATAATCACACTAGGACCCTCATCTGATGAAGAGTTCGCACCGACGGACTCTAACGCAAACGGCCCTGGCGCCCAAGCGGCTTTAGGTGGACCCGGCGGCGGAGGCCCTGGAGGCCCGGGTGGGGTAGGAGGACGTCCGAGACGTAGTCGCGAGCCCGTTAAGGTTCTCGTGCAGTTTGACGAGGATCGAAATGGCTGGCTCAATGCGACCGAGCGAAAGGCCGCACTCGTTCATTTAGAAACCCAAAGCGACGCGGGTGCTGCAGGCGGCGGTCGCGGTCCCGGTGGTCCCGGCGGGCGTGGTCGTGGCGGGCCTGGTTCCGGCGGTGAACAGGGCGAATCCGAACCAGGTCTCCAGGTTGCTCCGGCGGATGTAGCCTCGCTTCCTGACGCGCCGCTGTATGACCCCTTTTCGCTCCGAACCTTGTTCCTCGAATTTGACAATGACGATTGGGAGAAACAGCTGGAGGCATTTCGCTACACCGATGTCGATGTGCCGGCGAACCTTGAAGTGGATGGCCAAACGATGCGTCACGTCGGTATTCGATTTAGGGGAAATACTTCCTACTCGACGATAGCGAGTGGTCGAAAGAGGCCGCTGAATATCACCCTCGATTTGGTGCATCCGAAACAGAAAATCGGCGGCTACAGCACGATGAACCTGCTGAATGCCAATGGAGACGCGACCATGCTCCGCTCCGTCCTCTACTATGAAATCGCTCGGGAATACATCCCCGCTTTCAAGGCGAATTTTATGCGAGTGGTGATCAATGGCGAGAGCTGGGGCGTCTACGCCAACGTGCAGCAGTTTGATTCGAATTTCACCAAGGATTTTTTTGGCACGCCGAAGGGCGTCCGTTGGAAAGTGCCCGGTAGTCCAGCAGGACAAGGCGGCCTCGCATATCTCGGAGATGAAATCGAACCGTATCGCGAAATTTTCGAACTGAAATCGAAAGAAGACCCGAAAAGCTGGGTGGGGCTCATGTTGCTTTCCCAAACGCTGAACGAGACACCCACGGAGTTGCTGGCCAGTGCGCTCGCTCCGATTCTTGATGTGGACGGCGTGCTGAAGTTTCTCGCCTTGGACAACGTGCTTGTAAACAACGACGGCTTTTGGGTTCGAGCGAGTGACTACAGTATCTACCAGGATTCATACGGAAAATTTCACGTTATGCCCTACGATGCGAATGAGACCTTTTCTGTGGGCCGAGGCGGGGGTGGACCTCCGGGCGGTGGAGCTCCGGGCGGTGCGCGTGGCGGCCGGGGACAAACGGGCAGAGGCAGAGCCGGCGCCGGTGGTTTTTCACCGGGGACGTTTGTGGCTCCAGCCCTGATTGCTGAAGCAGATGGCAACGAAGATGGAGAGGCCGAACGTGACGAATTTTTAACTCTGGCTGACGCCTGGTTTCTGGATGCCGGAGTGGACCAAACCGCAACGCTGGATCGCGACCAATTCGTCGCCGGTCTGACGAAACTGGTGGATCGTCAGCCCGAATCGAGTGGACCTCCGGCGCCGGGCGGTCGAGCGGGCTTTTCTCCCATTGCATTTATCGGTGGCGATCTATTCACGTCGGTCGATGCCGACGAGGATGGACAGGTGGCTCACGCCGATTTGGAAAACCGTCTTGGCGCATGGTTCACGGAGTGGGGTGGGGAACTGTTGGGTGCCCTCTCCACCAGGCAGATGACTGAAGGGATCAACGCTACTTTGATTGGTATCCGTGAACAGAACGGCGGCGCCACGGCTCAGGCCGGTCCGAGACGTGGTCGGGGGAATACTGGTGGTGCAAATGCCCCCGGTGGTTTCAGAGGCAGAGGTGGCGCGGGTGGTGGTCCTGGGGGCGCTCCCGGCGGAAGACCAAGCGGAGGCGGCATAGACTTGGATCCGTTGGTCCTCGAGAACGACGAGAGTCGCCCCCTTGCTTCGAAGTTGCTCGCAGTTCCGGAACTACGCGCCCGCTACTTGAGCTATGTGCGCGACATCGCCGAAAATTGGCTGGATTGGGAAAAGAATGCTCCTCGGATTTTGCTTTATCAGGCCCTGATCGAAGAAGACATCAAAGCCGACACCCGCAAACTGCATTTAACGGAAGAATTCTATGACGGAGTCGACGGCAGTGATGAGAATAGCCTGCGAGCGTTCTTCGAACGCCGTCGGGCATTCCTGCTGGAGCACGAAGAAGTGAAGACAGCCCAACGACTGAGCCGTTGAGCATGGCTCCAAGCGGAAGCGATCTGGTCTTCCGCCCCGGATATATGCGTTCTTTCTGCGCGATTGAAGCTGTGCCTGCTGGGTCGTGTCAGCTATCGCTTCGCTCGGTGTTAAGTGAGTAACGTGGCAGTGCTGAGGAGTGGTTTCCGGGCCGGAGGGAGGGCGAAATCTACTGGGATTTCATATATGCGGCCAAGTCGGCCAGTTGCTGCCCGGTGAAACCTAGCTGGTCGGCAGAAAACATGAGGGACGTCTCTCTACGCTTCTTGATCGTTTTGATACGATCCCTCGGAACCATTTGCAGAATACCGCCGGTTGATTGGATGAGCACGGGATCGCGTTCGCCGTAGACGAGTCCATCGATTAATCCTCCATCTTTAAGCTCGATCTGGGATGCTGTATATCCGTGGGCGATGCTTTTCGATGGGAAAATTACGGCTTCGTAAAAAGCTTCTTCTCCCTGATTGGCAACCCAACCGGAAAGGGCTGGACCGTAGTCGACCCCTCTGCCGTTAATATTGTGGCACATGATGCAACGGGCGGCTTGGAGTCCTCCGGAGACCGGGTCGCCGTCCAGCGCTGCGATTTCCTTAGGTGAGGGCAGGGTCGTTTTAGAAGGCTCAGGAACCGTTATGGACTGAATCGCGATGGTTTCCGGATCGTAAATTCCGCGTTCTTTCAAAATTGCTCGCGTGCCGCATTCGGCCCAATCGTCCAAGCCGCGATTGAGTAGCCACCAGGTGGCGTTCTGCCCGAGGTCGTCCTTGCTGGCCGCGAGGTCGGCAATCGCGTTCACGGCCGGTTTATTTCCAATAAAGGCCAGTGTCTCCATGGCTAGTTTTCGATCGGCCGGCGATAGGCGATCGGATTTTGCGCGGGCAATCAAATCAGGCACAGCTGCTTCGGGTTGGAGTCGCCATGCGGTTCGAACTTTGGCGGGCGACCAGTCGGTGGGGGCCTCGTCACCGCCTGAAGCGAGAGCGGCCCAGACGGTTGATTCTATGTCCTCCGCGGCAAGGCCACAGGCTTCGAGGTAGTGGCGATCGACTCCGTCATACCGTGAAAATAGTTCGATTACCAAAGGTAATTTTGTCTTGGGATCCAGGTCTCGCAAAGCCACCGCTAATTCGCGCCGCACGGCGGGGCTGGGGTCGTTCGCGAGTTGTTTCCCCATCGCGATGACATCATGCCCAACGCTGCGAAGCGCTCGGAATGCCAGTAGGCGTTGTTCGGGGTCCGAGTTCGATAGACGCGCGCGGCAGAGAGCGAGTCCTTCTTCACCCAGATGCGGGAGTAGCCATACTGCTCGCGCGGCATGCCAGGAGTTGTTTCCTTCGAGGATTTTGCGGACGGCTAGCAGGGAATGATCGCCTGCTTCCTTGAGACGTTCGAAACCGGTGAAACGAACATTGGTGGCGGGACTCTTGAGCAGCGTGAGTGCGTCTTCAAGCGGGTCGGTTGATGGGTCGGGTAGGCTTGGCTTGAAGCCTTTGGGAGCGAGTCGATAGATCGTTCCCGAGTGACCAGTATCCCCAGCGTTGTGGCCTCCCACCCCGGAGTCGAACCAGTCGGCGAAATACAGAGCTCCATCTGCGCCCACCATAATATCCGAAGGTCGGAAAAGATTGTTTTCGTCGCAGGTTAACAGATTGCTCCGTTGGCCGAGTTCAACCGCTGCGTTGGTGGCGGAAAGTTTCGGATGGTAGCGTTGGATAATGCGGGCTCGAGCTTCGCCGCTGAGCAGCATCCCTTCGTATTGCTTAGGTAATGCTCCGTGTTCGTAAAAGGCCATTCCAGTCGGTGATCCGGCACCGTAAATATCTCCGGCGGGGAGTGTGCCCGGGTCCTCTTGACGCCAGTGAGCGATGGAAATTGGTTGTCCAGGGCGTCGATCCGCTTGCCAGGTGCGCGTGCCGTCGTTCGAGAAGAAACCGAGATTACCTCCTTCCATGAGCCAGGTGTTCCGGCAGGCGGGCGGGTCATCGTTGTCGTTTTGGAAAATGTCCCCGAAAGAGGAGAGGCAAAGCTCGTAGCTGTTGCGGAAACCGTGACCCACGATTTGGACGGCCGATCCGTCCGGATTCATGCGACCCGCAAACCCGCCGTGATAGGTATTGCCGTCGTCGGAGGCTTTGCCCGCATAGGAACGCGTATCATTGAACCACTCGGGCGTTCCCCCGCCTTTTTGGTAATAGGGGCCTCCGGATTGGAATGTGCGACCGTCTTTGTCGGTGATCTGGGCGCCGCAATTTCCTTGATTGAAATACCATTTTCCATCGGGACCTGACAGGGTGGCGTGCAGGGAATGATCGTGATTTTTGCCATTAAAACCTGATAGGAGTTCTTCGCGGGTATCGATGGCGGGATCGAATTTGAGATCGCGGTCGACATCGGTATACACCAATATGTGGGGCGGTTGGGCGACGACGATTTTATTATCGAAGACACTAATTCCGAGGGGAGCGACCAGTTCGGGATCTTGGACGAACACATGCGCAGAATCGGCCTTTCCGTCGTGGTTGGTGTCTTCGAGCACGACGATCCGGTCGCCGGCAATACGTGAGGTGGTCTTCCGGTAGTTCACCCCTTCCGCTACCCAAATGCGACCCTGAGCGTCAGTGTCCATATTCGTGGGATTGAAGAGCATCGGGGACGTCGCCCAGACCGTGACCTCAAGATCATCGGGCACTTGGAAGTCGGTGACCGGTACGAGGGTCGCCTCGGCAGCGGCGGCGTTCGCCAGGGACGCTGTAGCTAGAATTAGAATGCTAGTGAATAAGGATTTCATATTAAGAACTTAGAAAGCAAAGCGTGCTCCACCGGGCCAATGTCACGGCGCGCGAAGAGAAGTGGGGAGGAGAGGTGAACAGGGTTAAACCAAAGTTGTAAGGTTTTTAAGCGGGTATAACCGCAGCACGATCAACGTCTGAGTACAGCCGCGCTGAGTGGCGGCGAACTCCAATGGGGGGCAAGTTTAGTAAATCTAAACTACTCGGCGGTCAGTGGTGGGTCTGCTGCACCTTGTTCGCTTGGTTTGTGGGTGAGCGTTGCGAAGAGGAAGGCGGGCTTCAATCCCTCCTGAAATATCAAGCTCCGCGCGTCCTGCTCGAAAAATCCAACAAGCGCCGGTATATTTGATTGCTCGTCTCCTTTCCGCTTAATTTCTATCACCCCTGAACCACGCTATTATTATGAATCAAACTTCCCCCAGTGATATTGCGAAACGCTACCGTGACGGCATGACTGAGCGTTTCACTACGATGACAAACACGCAGCAGGATGCCGTTAATCAGGCCGCGCAGTTGTTTTATGAACAGATTAAGGCGGATCGCCTGATCCATATTTATGGGGTGGGCGGTCATTCGTATGTGGGCAGCGAGGAGTTCTTTTATCGAGCCGGTGGTTTAGCGAATATTAGCCCGATGTTTGAACCAAGTCTCTCCCTCGCCGCCGGTGGTCAGAAATCCACCATGCTGGAGCGTCAGGAGAATATCGGTGATAAGATCGTGAAAGCGCATCAGCTCGGTCCCGACAATCTCCTCGTGATTACCAGCGCCTATGGGATCAACGCGTGTTCGATCGATGCCGCCCTCGAGGCGAAGCGCCGCGGATGTAAGGTGATCGCAATTTCCTCGGTCGCCTTCGCCGAAGCAACACCCCGCGATTTCGTCGCTCGCCATAGTTGTCAGAAAAACCTGGGTGAGATTGCCGATGTGATCATCGACAACCACGTGCCACATGGCGAAACGCTCATGAGTCTCGATAATTATCCGCAGAAGGTTGGAGGCACCTGCAACGTGCTAGCGTGTTTTGCGATCAATTGGCTTGTGATGGAAACGATCGAGCTCTGTTTGAAAAATGGCGTGGAACCGCCGGTTTGGAAAAGCGCCAATACGATCGGTGGTGATAAGCACAACGAGCAGTATCTCAATGAATACACGCCTCGCGTGAAGGCGCTCTAACTGTTTTTCCAGTTATTCAAGCCGCTTGACCGGCGGTTGGCCCTCCGTGTCCCAATTACCGGTGACCCTCACCAGGGTCCTGGGGTGTCCTATGGGGGCGCTGCAAAACGGTCGGATAACCCGGCTCCACCGCTGATCGCGGTGCGGCTCAACCTCTTGTGGCTGGTTTTTCGGCTAAATCCGCATTTCTCAAAAAATTTTGAGAGTTTTGGTTAACCTTTCTCCGAAATAGGCATTTATTGTATGTAATATCCCATGAACGGACTGGAAAACGAAAGTGCATTCGTAGAGCAGTTGACCGACTTGCAGTTGGCCCTGCGGATCTATGTGCAGTCGTTACTACCGGGAGATCCTTCGGGGCACGATGTCACGCAACAGGCCAATTCAACGATTTGGCGTAAACGGGCTGACTTTGAAATCGGCACCAATTTTCGGGCGTGGGCCTTCAGTATCTCTCGTTACGAGGTGCTGAACTACCGGAAGGAACAGGCGCGTTCGGCGCGATTGGGCTTCAGCGAGGAGCTGAACGAGACCATTGCCGAAGAGATGTCCACGCGATCTGAGGATTTGGAGAAGCGCCACGAGGCCCTGCGGGGTTGTCTGGATAATTTGAAACCTAAGGACCGCGAGCTGTTGCTGCATCGCTACAACTCGTCCGCTACGTTGAAGGATTATTCAGCGCGTTCGGGTCGTAGTGTGGGTGGACTCAAGGTAACGCTTCATCGTCTGCGTAGTGTTTTGCTGAACTGCATTTCTAACCGCGTCGCCACCGAGGAGGGCCGAGCATGAACCGGAGTGATCGCAGCCGTTTGATCGATGCATTGATCGAAGACGATATTTCCGAAGCTGATTTCCTGCTGCTCGAGGCCGAGATGTCGATCGATCCGCAGGTGCGTGAAGAGTATTACCAACGTTTAGAACTCGCGACTTTACTCGAAACCACTTTGGGCAGTGAGGTCGTGCCGATGCCCACCTCAGCCACCTCGTCGTGGTGGTCTGGAGCTCGCGTGATGGTGGCCGCGGCTGCGGTGGTCATGGTGCTGAGTCTGGCTTCCATATTTTGGACCCAGCCAGCCGATAACGGCTTCGCGCCGGTTGAAAAACTCGCCCAAGGTTTTGGGGTTGTGGTGGGGCAGGTGGATGCTGAATGGGCGGACGGGCGTTTACTCGCCGATGGCGACCTTTTGCCAGCTGGTGAACTCGCCCTCGTTTCGGGTGCCGCGCAGATTGAGCTCTTTAGCGGCGTCAGCGTGATTGTCGAAGGTGCAGCGCAGTTCGAAATCGTTTCGCCGATGGAGATCAATTTGGTGGCGGGAAAAATGCGGGCCCGCGTGCCTGAAGCGGCTCACGGTTTCTTGGTCAATAGTCCGGAAGGTCGCGTCGTCGATCTCGGCACGGAGTTCGCGCTCGATGTGATCGACGGACAATCGGTCGTGCACGTGCTGGAAGGCGAAATCGAATGGCACTCCAAAGATCAACCCATGCAGCAGTTAGATGGTGGCCAGGCGATCCGCTTCGATGCCAATGGCGACACCGAAGCGATGGCGGCGGATGCATCGGCGTTCATCGGAATCGAAGAGATCACTGCGCGGCGCAATTCATCGCGTGTCGCTCAGTTTGAACGGTGGGAACGCTACACGACCGACCTGCAACAGGATCCTCGTTTGGTGGCTCACTACAGTATGGACGCGGCCGATCAGTGGAGCCGTCGTTTGCCGAATGGTGTCATGTCCAGCGCGACTCAGGTGGGTGAGGGCGCTGTAGTCGCCGCCGCGGAGGTGGCGGACCGATGGGGTCGATCAGGGCAGGCTCTCGATTTTTCACCGACGGGCAGTCGCGTGCGTTTAGTGGTGCCGGGTGAGTTTCGCTCCATGACATTTCTCACCTGGGTGAAGATCAACAGTCTCGATCGGTGGTTTAACTCTCTCTTCCTCACCGATGGTCACGAGCTGCACGAACCGCATTGGCAGATCATGGACGACGGCCGTCTCTTCTTCTCAGTGAAGAAGAATGACAATTACGACTCGGCCAAAGGAGTCCAAGACAAGCACATCTTCTATTCGCCGTCATTCTGGGATTCCTCCATGAGTGGTCAGTGGCTCATGGTCGCCACGGTCTACAATGTGGATGCCAGGGAAACGACGCACTTTCTCAATGGGCAGGTGTTGAGTCGCGAAACCATTCCAGAAGAGTTTCTGGTCGAGACCACCAACATCGGCGCCGCGTCGATCGGGAATTGGGGAATGCCTTCCCGCGAAGACCCCGCTTTTGCCGTCCGTAACCTGAATGGAAGTATGGACGAATTTGCCTTTTTTGCCGCCGCCTTGAGCGACGAGAAGATCACTGAAATTTATCAGCATGGAAAACCCTAGGATTACCCCTCTCACCAAACTCACCACCACGGCCTGCGCGCTGCTCGTAGCGACATCCTCCAGCTTCGCGCTAAGTGACGATGCGGCCGAGGCGCACTTTGCCCTTAAGGTGTTGCCCGTGATGAAACAGAAGTGTTTCGCCTGTCACGGTGACGACGAAGAAGAGATCGAAGGTGGTCTCGTGATGACTTCCCTCGACGAACTCCTGTTCGGTGGCGATGGCTACGGCAACGTATTGGTCCCCGGTGATGCGGATGAAAGTGCGATGTTCCAGGCGATTCTCTGGCAGGACGAAGATCTCGAAATGCCCCCCAAGCAAAATGATCGACTCAACCAGCAGCAGATCGACGATATACGGCAGTGGATCGAAGGTGGTGCCCTCTGGCCGACCGAGGAGCGGATCGCTCACCACCGCGCCGCCAACTGGGGCGAACGGGTCACGGATGAGGGTATTATTCTGGAGACAAGTGGAGGCACGTCCGACGAGTGGACTTACCGTCGTTATCAGCTGGAAGACCTGTGGGCGTTTGAACCGGTCAAGAAACCGGAGATCCCCGCTGACTTTAAGGGTAACCCCGTGGACTACTTCGTGGGTGGAAAACTCGTCGCCGCGGGTGAGAAGCCGGCTCCCTCGGCGGACGCTCGCACCTTGGTTCGCCGAGCGACTTTTGATCTGATCGGCCTACCACCGACGCCGGAGGAGGTCACGGCTTTCGAGAAGGCGCACAAGCGGGATCCTGCCGCTGCGATAGCGGGCTTGGTCGATCGTTTGCTCGGCAGTCCACACCATGGCGAGCGTTGGGCCCAGCATTGGCTGGATATTGCCCGTTACGCCGACACGGCCGGACTCTCCAACGATTACGAACGCTCGAACCTATGGCGCTACCGCGACTACGTGATTCGCGCCTTCAATGAGGACAAACCTTACAACGAGTTTATTGTCGAACAGCTCGCCGGCGACGAACTGTGGGAGATGCAACCGGAAGGAGAGAAAGACCCTGAACTGCTCGTCGCCACCGGCTACCTGCGCATGGGTCCATGGGACCCGGCGATGGTGCTACTCCCGCAGGCACGCCAACAGTATTTGGATGATGTGGTGGATGCGGTCGGGCAGACCTTCCTCTCCACCACGATGAGCTGTTTCAAATGTCACGATCATAAGTTCGATCCACTGCCCACCCGGGACTACTACCGCATGTATGCGACGTTCTCCGGCACGCAGATGGCGGAGCGCCACGCGGACTTCTTGCCCGAAGAGAACTTGGCTGGGTTTGACGAAGGCAAAAAGATGGTCGAAATGCTCCTCGAATTCGCGGACGTGAAAAAGGATGCGCTGGCGAAGAAGAAGGAGGACGCATCGCGGGCCTGGTTTGTAGACCATGGATTACCGTATGCCACCGGGGATGTGCTGAATGAACTGCCCGATGAGTTAAAGCCTCCCCGTAACATCGGATTGGATTACATTGAAGAGGGCCGTTACAAGGTGCGGAAGCAGGATTCGTGGATTTGGAACCGTCGTCTCGAACGCTACGAACCCATGGTCCAGAGCGTTTACAACGGACCGACTCCCAAGGCGCTCAATGCGCGGAAGCTGCGTATGCCGGAGGATGAGATCAATCTGAGTGAGGTGGAGATTCCGGAGACCTATATCTACACCGGTGGCGCGCTCGAAGCTTTGGGTGATTCGGTGCAGCCCGGGGTGCTCAGCGCCATTAAGCTTCCGGTCAATGAAGATGGTCATGATCCTTACGTGATCAGCGACAAGTTGTTTGGCCGTCGCTTGGCTTTTGCTGATTGGGTGGCGGATCCCCGCAATCAGCTCTCCACTCGCTCCATCGTGAACCGGGTTTGGCAGCATCACTTCGGCCGCGCTATCGCCGGAAATCCGAATAATTTTGGCGCCAAGGGCAACAAGCCGACGCATCCCAAACTGCTCGATTGGCTGACCGCAGACTTCGTCGAAAACGGTTGGAAGATCAAACGACTCCATCGCCTAATCATGTCTTCGCAGGCTTACCAAATGGCGAGTCGACATCCGAATTCAAAGGACCTCGCCAACACCGATCCAGACAACCTCCTGCTCGCGTTTTATCCGAACCGTCGCCTCACCGCCGAAGAATTACGCGATTCGATGTTATACATGACAGGTGAGTTGAACCCGGCTGTCGGTGGACTGCCGGTCATGCCCGAGATCAACATGGAAGTGGCGCTGCAACCTCGGATGATTCAGTTCTCGCTGTCGCCGGCCTACCAACCTTCGCGCACGCCGGAAGAACGCAATCGTCGCAGCATTTACGCTTATCGCGTGAGAGGACAGGCCGATCCGTTCCTCGAGATTTTCAATCAACCTAACCCCAATATCTCCTGTGAACGTCGCGATGTGGCGGCGGTATCGCCCCAGGCGTTCACCATGATGAACAGTGATGTGGTGACGGATCGCTCGATCGCTTTTGCCAGCCGTCTCAACGAAGATATCCTGCTCGATTCGGCAAAGATCAATCGAGCCTTTGAAATCGCGCTGAACCGTAATCCCACCGGCGACGAAAAGAAGCGGCTCACAACGTATCTTCGCGAGATGACGTCATACCACGAGGGCGTGACACCCGAACCGGCTGCGTATCCGAAGGCGATCACGCGATCTCTGGTCGAGGAGTTTTCCGGTTCAGTCTTCGAATATGAGGAGATCCTCCCGATCTTCGAAAACTACGTCGCCGATCTGAAAGCCCTCGATGTCGATCCAAAGACCCGAGCCTTGGCCGATCTTTGTCTGCTGCTCTTTAACACCAACGAATTTACCTACCTCTACTAAGGACTGCCCATGAAAGCTCCTATTTGTTCCCGCCCCGTTTCCAACGCGTTTACCCGCCGTGAGTTCCTCTATGGCCTCGGTGCCTCAATGGGTTCCGTCGCGTTTACCGATCTTCTCGCCCAAGAAGCATCCGGACCGTTGGCCCCGCGTGACCCGATGTTCCCGGCCAAGGCCAAGAACGTGATCATGCTCTTCATGGAGGGTGGCCCCGGTCACATGGACACCTTCGATCCGAAGCCCATGTTGCATAAACTACACAAGACGGAATCGAATGATACGTCCGGTCTCGCGACGGGTTTCCGCTTCTACGTCGGTAGCCCGTTCGGGTCCCGCAAGGTCGGGCAGTCCGGCATCGAAATGTGTGATCAATGGGATCACATGGCTGATCCCTATATCGCGGATGAACTGTGTAACTACCGGGGGTGTCACGCGGAGTCGCTGAATCATCCCGAGGCGCTGTTCCACATGAACACCGGCAGTCGCCTGGGCGGCGATCCTGCACTCGGTGCTTGGGCGGGTTATGGTCTGGGTTCGGTGAATCAAAATCTGCCCGGCTACGTGGTGATGACCGAGTTGGCTATGCCGCAAGGCGGTTCACGTAACTGGTCTAACGGATTTTTGCCGGCGCATTATCAAGGCACGCGTCTGCGCACCGAGGGTTCGCCCATTCTCGATTTGGAGGGCCAATCCTACAAGTCGCGTGATCACCAACGCCGCTTCCTCGACGAGATGGCGTTCCTCAACCAGGAACACGCAAAATTCCATCCGGAGCATCAGGAGCTCAACTCCCGCATGGAGAATTACGAACTCGCTTACCGCATGCAGATGGAAGTGCCGGACACCGTCGATATTTCCTCGGAAACCGAGAAGACCCGCGAGATGTATGGCTTGAATGAGCCCGAGACTTCCACGTTCGGCGGACAGTGTCTCATGGCGCGTCGTCTGGTCGAAAAGGGCGTTCGTTTTGTGCAAATATTCAGTGGCGGTTGGGACAGTCACGACTACCTCGAACGCGGTCACAAGTCGCGCATTCGCAGTGTGGATAAACCCATGGCCGCGCTGATTCGTGACCTCAAACAACGGGGCATGCTCGATGATACTCTCGTGGTCTGGACCGGAGAATTCGGTCGCACCCCGGACAACAACAAACGGGGAGGAGTCTATTCCCTGGGTCGCGATCACAACGCCGACGCCATGACCGTCCTGATGGCCGGTGGCGGCGTTAAGAAAGGTGCCATTGTCGGTGCCACCGACGAACTCGGCCGCAAGGCCGTGGACGTGGTTCACCCCATTCGCGATCTACACGTGACGCTGCTCCATCTGTTAGGACTCGATGACAACAAGCTGACCTATTTCCACGGCGGCCGCTACAAACAGCTCAGCCAATTCGGCGGAAGCGTTATCAAAGAGTTGATCGCGTAGCTGAATAGAGATCAAATGTCGGGCGTTCCTCCTTCGCCAAGGTTATGGCAGACAGGAACGCCGAACCCTTATGGCGGGTGCCTCGCTTGAGGGGGCGGGCTTTATGCCCGACCGTTTCAACTGGGTAGATAGTGTCGTTATGAAAGTAACCTAATAGGTTACTTTACTTCGAGAATTCGGCGAAAATCGAAATTACCAAACCCAGGTTTCTTAGACGCCGAAGACGGCCTCTAGACCGCCGCGCATTACGGCGGGATCGGGTGATTGCCCCGTCCAGTATTCGATACCAATGACACCTTGAGAGACGAGCATGCCGAGGCCGTCGATGACGCGACAACCACGAGCACGGGCGTCTTTGACGAGATGAGTCTGGGGTGGGTTCGGGATGACGTCGGCTACGACCATGTTTGGAGTCAGTGTTTCCAGATCAAGTGCCAACCGTGCTTCGATATCCGGATAGAGCCCGATCGAGGTGGCATTGATCACGACATCCGTTTCCGCCGGAATCTGATAGTCGCCACTCCAGGCCGAGAAGTGTGCGGCGAATTTTTCACTGGATACCGCTTTCACCTTGGTGTTGAGCAGATCGACGAGTCCGGTTCCGCGTTCGATCGAACGATTTACGATCGTGACTTGGGTGCAACCGGCCAGGGCCATCTCCACGCTGATGGCGCGGGCAGCGCCGCCGGCACCAAAGATCACACAGGATTTTCCGGCCGGGTCGGTGATTTCGCGCAGAGAAGAGACGAAGCCTTTGCCATCGGTGTTTTCCCCGATGAATTGGCCGTCGCGATTAACGACGCAGTTTACGGCGCCCATGAGTTCGGCCGATTCGCCGAGTCCATCCAGATGCTCGATGACCGCGACCTTGTGCGGGATGGTGCAGTTGAAACCTTGCAGGCCGTAAGCACGGGCACCGGCGACGGCGGCAGCGAGATTCTCGGGACGAACTTCAAGAGTGAGGTAGCGCCAGTCGAGGCCCATGGCACGGTAGGCCGGTTCAATCATCGCCTGAGTAGGATTCTCCGCGACGGGGAGCCCGAAGCAGCCGGTAAGCTCTTGTTTGAAATTTAGCTCTTTCGGCATGGTGAGGAGGTTGGGGGGGCACCGAACCGAAATCAAGCGAGAGCCTGAGTGACCTAAGATTACGCGCTCGATTGTGGAAGCGGTTACCCGTAGGATTTTCTCAGTTTGATACCCCAAGATGAATCGAAAACAGTTCCTCCAATCCACTCTTGCTGCGTCCACCCTGGCGGGGCTCCCCGGAATCGCTCGTGCCGCTCATCACGAAGGGAAGCCGAAACGATCCAACCCGATTGCGCTGTCCACGTATTCGCTGTGGCGGTTTCGCAACGATGAACTGCGGGATCTCCACAAGTGTATCGAGCTCGCTAGTGAGTTTGGCTTCGATGGAGTTGAGCTG
>CAJXQX010000037.1 GCA_913058185.1 uncultured Verrucomicrobiota bacterium | reverse complement strand
CATCAACAATCACATGACGACGTAATTCATCGATTGGTTCGCGCAGGTAGAGACCGCGTCCGCGGTCTACAAAAGTTCCTCCGGTCACGGATACATCATAGAACACATAGAAGGCCGGTTCGCTGGCCAGCTCCTGCAATTTGGCCCAAGCTCCTCCCGCATTGGCAAGACCAGCGCCTCGGGTAAAGGTCGCTTCCTCATCAATCGGAGTAGCCCCCAACATCATTGCCTTGCGCATCAAGGCGGGCCGCGGATTCAAACCATTTTGTTTGGCTGCGCTGAGCACCAATGCTGCGACTCCGCTGGTCGATGGGGCGGACATAGATGTCCCGTTATACATGCCGGCACTGCCGAGAGTTTCAGCCGAAGTAGAAGCCCAGGCGGCACCGGGAGCCATGATGTCCACGCCTAAGTCGCCGTCCTTTGTCGGACCGCGACTGGAGAATTGCAGCGCTGCATCCGGGCTATCTTTGATCGTATTGTAGAGCGCCTTACCCATCTCTGCGGAAGCATAGGCTCCCACCCCTAGCACGCGACTCGACTCACCGCCGGCCGATCCTGCTGTGCTCAAGGCGGGGCCTTCGTTTCCGGCCGACATCACCGCGAGAATATCAAAGCGATCAGCAAGCAACTTATAGTTCATCGCATTGTGATCACCGCCGTCTTGGTAGGTGCTGGATCCACCCCAACTCGCGTTCATGATATCCACGCCATACCGAGCTGCGGTCGCGACTGCGCGTCGTTCGCTGGGTCCGTAAGACCCTCCGCCGCCACGAAGGTCGCCAATCTTGATCGATAAAATCTGAGCCCCCGGCGCCACCCCGTTACGATCCGGATCATCCGGGAAATTTGAGGAAGCAATACTCGAGACGTGCGTCCCATGAGCACCACTCATGGTCACGATCGAAAGCAGGTCGCCGTCCTCGTAGACTTGCACGGCGTAGGTTGCATTGGTGTGGGTATCAAACGTGCCGTATTCTCCGGCCACGCCGTAGGGTCGAAGCACGAGATCGTCAGCCAAATCGCCGTTACGATTTGTATCGATGATCACCCGCCAATCAGTCCCGTCGTTCCACAGCACGCAGTCGTAAACCAATCCCGGTCCGGAAGACGCGTAAGCATCTTCGAGGGCGACTTTCGCTTCGTGTAGCGCGACTAGGTTTTGCTCCTCTCGCGATCGATCGGCGGCGGCTTTCACTTCGGCCGCGACCAAGTCCTCATCTTTGTTTCGATCGGCAGTGCGACGTAACAGGCTCAATTCTGCATCCCATTCTGCTTGGACCTGTGTTTTCAGGCGGCGCAAGGCGGCGGGTGGAAACAACTCTGAAGCCGGTTTCATTCCGACGTGGAATTTACCCGAAGGATTTTCCAGTCCCGCCGGTAAAGTCAGCTGCAGGCCCGTGAGCCCTTTCAACGTGCCGTCCTCGCCAAGCTCAGCCACCACAGAGGCATCAACATCTCCGCTGCCGGAGGCATCGATCATATCCAGAACCTTGCGTTCCCCCGTCGTGGTCACCGCTAACCCGGCGGCCGCGGGGTCCACCCCGGTGTCAAAGACGGCAATAATGACACCGCGCCCATCGTAAGTGGGGTTATCATTGATAAAGGTATCGGCTCCAACCTCTCGTTTCGGAATCAGCGCACTCCGCAGCGCATCAATATCGATCGGATTAGATTCAGCGGGGGCAATCGCACCAGACCACGGGAGGAGAATAATTCCGAGGGCCAGGCGGGCACCCTGAAATCGAGACTTGGGATTTAGCATGAAAAGAACAAGGCGACGGAAATCGTCTCCCGCAAGCCCATGGATCACTGCTTTACCCGAATTCAACCCCGTGGGCTGAGTCGAACGTCGTCGTGGTTCATGCGATCTCGGGTAAACTCGGACAAGTCAGCGGGCCATTCTGCGCTAAAGACCCAGTCCAGTCCGGTGGGCCGGAGATCGATTTCGGCGCAATGGAGGGCCTGACGACGAATCAGTAATTTTTCGGCCAATTCTGGAGTCCAACCATCGTCGACGAATTTGAGAAATAACCGCTCGTCAGGGCCATAAATCTTATCTCCCACCACAGATTGGCCCAACCACTGCGCGTGCGCTCGGATTTGATGCTTTCGCCCGGTCTTCGGGTGCACCTCGACGAGAGAAAATCCGTTTCGCACGGCCAAAGGGATAAACTTCGTTTGGGCGACCTTACCATCGGCCCGCACGTGATCTTTGACATGGACCGCGCTATCGATTTCCGGCCCGAGTGGCTGATCCACCTCGATGGGTGCATCCATCTCGCCCGTTAGGAGCGCCAAATAACGCTTCCCTACCTTGCGGGTCTGCATCGCTTTTTGCAATCGACTCGCAGTGGTGGGGTTCTTTGCCATCACGACCACCCCACTGGTTTCCCGATCCAGCCGGAAAACCAAATGGACAGTATCAAGTCCCGTGTATTCCCGCGCGGCCCCTACCAGACTGGACGTAGGCCCAAATTTTGAAGGATGGCACACCACCTCACCCGACTTGTTTACGACCAACAAATCGTCGTCCTCATGCAGAATCCATGATTTCAGCTCCGCCGGACTCGTCAGCTTCACGCGATCCGATCGAAACGGACGCGGAGGCCAAGGTCCGTAGGGGCGGATCGCAGGCGTATCAGGTTTAATCACGGGTTCGCTCACGATCGATCGGCCCGGAGGTGAGAAAGCACGCTACCGCTCATTCGAGTGACGAGGCCACTCGGCAGGAACGTTGAAAACTTGGTCATGATCTTATTACTCCAACCGGTAACGACGTGCGATTTGCCGGATGCCAACGCCTGCATGGCCTCTTTCACCACTTGATCTGGCGTCTGAGCAAACCGAGATAAGGGTCCCCGTATCGCCATTCCAGCCCGGCTGTGAAAAGCGGTGTCGGTGGAGCCCGGGCAAACCGTGAGAATGCGGACTCCCGTATCTTTTAATTCATGCCCCAGGGAATACCCCCATTGTAACAGAAATGCCTTCGTGGCCCCATAAGTGGCGATATAGGGCGTGGGCTGGAATGCGGTGACCGAAGCAATGTTCATGACCACACCTCCTCGTTCCTCCAGCAGCGGCAATAAGGCGGATGTGAGGTCGATCACGGCATTGAGGTTCACTTCGATCACCTCCCGTTGCTTGGCCGCATTAGATTTATGAAATTCCCCGTAACTACCTAACCCAGCGTTATTAATGAGTAGAATGGACCCAGCACTCTCATCGCTTAGAAGGAAATCTAATACCTTGGCAATCGAAGCCTGCCGAGAAGTAGAATCACTAAGGTCCGTAGTTATATGGCGAAGCTTAAGCTGAGCTGAAAAACCTTCGGGTGAGCGACGTGAAAGATTGCAAATCCGCACATTTGGATATTGATTCTCCATGTGCTTGAGAAACGATTTTCCAATCCCGGACGATCCTCCCGTGAGGACAATCGAGGTATAAGGAAAAGAGTCAGTTTTAGCGGCACTCATGCGGGTATTCTCCAGAGGTAATCCGCGATTCTCTTGGTCAACTCAACTAAAGGAAATAAAATAAGATGAATGAAAATCGTGCTAACGAATTGATAGTCTCCGGTATCCACATGGACCTCACCCCTTCAATCAAAACATTCGTCCACGACAAAACCGAAAGGCTCTTTCGGCACGAAGAACAGATCGTCCGAGTTCGGGTAGAAGTCGAATTCGACCAGAAGCAAGATCCCGAACATCGTTTTACCGCCAAAGGGCACATTGAAATCAACGGTCCAGACATGAATGCCTCCGTCACGACCAACGAGGCTCACAAGGCTGTAGCTCTCGTGACCGACAAACTGGATCGGATGCTGCGACGTCGCTCCCGCTACTTCAAAGTAAAGCGGCACCGCACGGGCATCAAAGCTGCGCCAGGCCTTCGAGCGTTTATAGCTTAAAAGCTAAGCTTTCCCCCAACCCACGACCCGCCTCTTCACTATCGAGGCGGGTTTTCTATGTCGGCCTGTTTCCACCCATAAAAAAACCGCGATGGTTGAAATCGCGATTTTTAAAATGGTACACCCAAAGGGAGTCGAACCCCTAACCTCCTGATTCGTAGTCAGACGCTCTATCCAGTTGAGCTATGGGTGCTTGAAGGAACGCAGAAAAAGAGATCTTAGCCCCCATAGCGCAAGCGCATATTTAAAGTAATCTCATTTCTTCATTCGTTTCCACCTCAACCGGCGTGATTTGCGCTGGCGTGAATTCCTCGAACGGGTTCTTTTACCCCCATGTCTGAACCGGTAGAATCGACGTCCCGCTTATTGACAGAGCGCCAACGCAAACTCGCCGGGTTCGCGATCGGCTTCGTGTCACTCGCGATCATTCTTTGGCTGCTCGGACAGTCGTTTTCACTATTCGCTGATTTCATCGGGCATTTCTCCAGTGTGCTTTGGCCGATAACCACCGCCGGTGTCGCAGCTCTCGTCCTCCGGCCCGCGGTAACCTTGCTGGAAGACCGTCTAAAATTCAGCCGAGTCGCCTCCGTGGTAATCCTCTACGCGCTGGTGGCCCTAGCGTTCGGAGGTTTTCTGCTGCTGATCATTCCCGCTATTGTCGAACAGTTGCTCGATTTCATCGCGTTCGCGCCCGTCGTCTGGGAGCGAGCTAACGTATACGTTACAGCGCATTACCCTGCTTGGATCGAGGTCGTGGCGCGGCATGCCGAGAATGAAACCATAAAATCCATTCTCACCTCCCTATCTGGTGAGATTAAAACCCTGGTGGGCGGAACGGTGCCTTCGCTCAAAGCCGCTGGGATGGGAGCGTTAGGCTTGTTTGGATTCGCAGCGTCCTTGGCCATTGTCCCCATTTACCTATTCTTCTTTCTGCTTTCGCGTCGTGACCCGACCGGCAGTTTGGGCACCCAACTCACCTTCCTCCAAGGCGAAGTCCGCAAGGACGTCGTGTTTCTCGTGCAGAACTTCATCGAGATCGTGGTCTCCTTTTTCCGCGGACAATTGCTGATCGGCCTAATCATGGGGCTTTTGCTGACGGTCGGATTTTGGGCGGTGGGACTGAAATTCGCCTTAGTTCTGGGACTGACTCTAGGCATCCTGAATATCATCCCCTACCTCGGCACCATTGTCGGTCTGAGTGTAACTTTACCGCTGGCGTTCTTCCAAACCGAAGGCGGCTGGGTGCTGCTTGCCTTGACCTTGGCGGTATTCGTTCTCGTTCAAAACATCGAGGGTTGGTTCCTGACGCCTAAAATTATGGGGGAACGAACCGGGCTTCATCCCGTGGTGATTATCTTCGCAGTGTTTTTCTGGGGAGCGGCTTTCAACGGGATCTTAGGCATGATTCTCGCGATTCCTCTGACGGCGTTTTTTGTCACGGCGTGGCGACTGGCGCAGCAGAAATACTTCTCCGCCTAATTCTATATCAATTCGATGACTCACCTTCCGCCCCCATCGGAGTGCGCCAATTGTGGAACGGATCTTTCACCAGGAGCCAAATCATGTCGCGAGTGTGGCGCCGACGAACGCACCGGATGGCGCGATACGAATATGTATGATGGCCTCGATTTGCCGAGCGAAGCCTGGGAGGACGATACGGATGTAGGCCCCGCCCTTTCCCGAGAGTTACCTTGGTATTGGTGGACCGCCGGAGTCGCGGTCCTGATCGGATTCATCTTCGTAGTCTTAGGTCTCAACTAGCATAAAATGACCTGGGAGGTGCGTAGCCGAAATGGGATTTGGCTCCCTCAGATCGAATGGCACTTGGATGCCCACCACCCTGCGCGTAGGTCGGTAATCTCTCACGCGCATTTCGATCATGTCGCAAAACACATCGAAGCCATTTGCACGCCGGAAACGGCCGAGCTGCTGGCTGCCCGCGGAGCCAAAACGGGTAACGCCCTCCGACCCCTGCCATTCAACGAACCGTTTAACATCACGCCCGCGGCAACGCTCACATTAGTGCCAGCGGGGCATGTGCTCGGTTCAGCTCAGGCGCTCATCGAGCATCCGGATTACGGCCGATTGTTATACACCGGCGATTTCAAAACCCGTAGTTCCTTGACCGTCGAACCCTGTGCGACTCCTGAGGCTGATGTGCTGATTCTCGAAACCACCTTCGCCCGACCCCACTACGTATTCCCGTCGGCCACCGAAACCATGGCGAAATCCATCGCGTTTTGTCGCGACACTCTGGCGGCAGATGAGATTCCCGTCCTGCTAGGCTATAGTCTCGGCCGCAGTCAGGAAATTCTAGCGCATTTGGCTAACGCGGAGTTGCCGATCATGCTCCATCCGCGAGTCGAAGCCGTTACGCGGGTTTACCAAAAACTGGGCTGTAAATTTCCGGCCTACACCTCACTCGCGCCCATGATGGCGGCCGGGCATGTGATTATCGCTCCGCAGCAATCCCTTAAGAGCGAGTTATTCACTCTCATCGAACCACGCCGCACCGCGGTGCTAACCGGCTGGGCGATGGACCCGAGTTCCCGGTTTCGCCACGCCACCGATGCAGCCTTCCCTCTTTCCGATCACGCTGACTACCCCGAACTCCTCGAGTTCATCGAACGCGTGAATCCTTCCCGGATCTATACGGTTCATGGGTTTGCCACCGAATTCGCCGCCACGTTGCGTTCCATGGGACGCGAAGCATGGGCTCTCGGCCGCACCAATCAGCTCGAACTGGGTTTATAGCAAACGACCGGAGGGCGACATAATTGTTTGGGAACAGAACCATCCTCTTGGGTATCATAGTGAGCATGCCGATCCTTTGACTTAGGCATTGTCTCCCATTTTACCTTCTAGCTGTGAACCGTCGCCTCCTCACCTGCTCCCTCATTATCCTCATGACTGCATCTTACGTCGCGGCGGCTCCTCTGGCCATTCAACCGGGAGAGAAATTCACTTACCGCCTGAGTTGGGGGTTATTCCGTAAAGCCGCTTCGCTCGAAATCATCGCTGAGCAAGATCCCGACTCCATCGAACCCCGCATCCGCATCACCTCTCACACGGCGACGCGTGGATTTATTCGAGCGCTCTACCAATTTGATGGTTGGGGAGAGTTTATCTACGAGCCCGAAAACAGTCGATTACTCGAAGCCAAGGCCTGGACCAAAACGGGGTCCAAGGAAACCAATGCGTCCATCGCTCTTGATTATGCCGAGATGAAGGCGAACTACACCGATCACGTCCGGCCCGAGAAATCTCTCGAGTTAGTGATTCCACCGGAAGAGCCGGCCGACTTCCTCACCACTCTCATCCAAACCCGCGCTTGGGAAATTGGCGTAGGGGAAGATCAGGTGGTTTCGGTTCTTTTCGATGACGAATTTTATGAACTCACGATCACCGTAGATCGGGAAGAGATTCTCAAAACTAAGTGGGGTAACAAACCGGCCTTGGTCCTTATCCCCCGAATGCAGGGAGAGCCCAAGGGAATGTTTAAAAAAGGCGGGGAGATTAAGATTTGGGTATCCAACGATGAGCTACGCCTGCCGCTTCGATTCGAAGTGAAGATTGCGGTGGGCACCGCCATGGCGATCCTCACCGATCATCAAATTGATGCCGATGCGACCGAGTTGCGGGCTCACGCCGCCTCCGTAAATCCCTGATGAGCCATTGAGCCGCTCAACCGGTGGGTGGGTTCTCAACGACCCAAAAACGGCAATCGACGGCAAAGGCTTCCACATCAGCAGGCTCCGCTTGAATCTCGGAACGCATCGCGTCTTCGAGCAGCCCCCATCCCGTCGCGGCTAAGTCCTCGACCACCTCCGCCCGGGACGGGATATGGATAAACAGCTCTCCGTAATCTGACGTGGTGAACCGATCGCCAAACGCAGCCAGCCGCGGGTCTTGTTCCCCTGCCTGCCAGCGCGTCTGTTCGGCCTCCCAAAAACCATCGGGTGAGCCGATACTACGATCATGCGTCGTGAAAACCGCGCGACCTCCGAGTGCAATAACGCGGCGCATCTCACTTAAGGCGCTGCGACGGAGCTCCCTCGTCGGGATTTGCATGAGGCCGTTAAACCCGAAGATCGCGCCATCAAACATACCATCCTCGAATGGTAGCTTGGTGGCATCGGCCAACCGTAGCGGCACCGAATATCCCAGCTTAGCCGCCAATCGACGCGCAGAGGTGATCATCTCCCGAGAAAAATCCGTGCCCAAAACACCCCGATAGCCGAGCTCCCACAGCCCCAGCGCGATCCGGCCGGCCCCACAGCCGAGTTCCAATAACGTCTGTTCTGGTTCGAACACCCGGGTGAATACGGCCTCTTCGGATCGCCACAATCCCATCTCGATAGCGGCATGGGTGTAGTGTTCGACCACCGCATCTGAGCTAAAGCATGTTTTAATCTCCTGTGGGCTGATCTGTTTCATTCGATTATCAATCTGTTTTGCGCTCCGCGGTCATACGAGATGGAATTGTTAAAAATGGGACTTGCGTGACTATAGGCAAAACATCTTAGTTCGATCTTTTACACATGAAAGCGACCATCAAAACCCAAGGCCAACAGTTCGCCGTAAGCGAAGGAGACATCCTTACTGTCGACCGGTATCCAAACACGGAAGCCGGTGCTACTGTAGAAATTACGGACGTTTTGTCCGCTGGTGAAGGCGCTGACTTCAAGTTTGGTAATCCTCAACTCGAGGGTGCCAAGGTTACCGCCACAATTTTAGAAAATAAACGCGGCGTAAAGGTCATCGTTTTCAAGAAAAAGAAGCGCAAAGGCTACCATAAGCAACGCGGACATCGCTCGGAGCTTTCGGTCATCAAGATCGAAACCATCAGCGCGTAACTCAGTCCTAAACAAGGAGATCATAACGCATGGCCCATAAAAAAGGTGCAGGTTCTACTAGCAACGGTCGCGACAGCCATTCCAAGCGTCTCGGCGTAAAGAAGTTTGGCGGCGAACAAGTCATCGCTGGCAATATCATCATTCGCCAACGCGGATCCAAGACCCGTCCTGGCAAGAATGTCGGTTGCGGTCGTGATTGGACCCTCTTCGCGCTCAAACCAGGACATGTCGAATACGACAAGGCTCACCGCCGCGTGAGTGTGGTAGAGGCCGTGAGTGTAGTTGAGGCCGTATAGGCGACCTGCTTAAACAAATTTTATCAGCGTCGAACCTTCGGGTTCGACGCTTTTTGTTTGGCGGGCCAGACCTCAGTCACGGTTCAGTTACCCTGCGGGAGAATCTGACCGACTTCATCAACTACGCCAACAGCGCGCCAAGATTGCCGAGCACCTGGCCTAGCTCGACCCAGAGATAGCCAAGGCGACCCAGGGCGAAACCCAAATGGGCGTGAGGTCGGAACCCAATTTAAAGCTCCGGGTTACCTCACCAACCCCAGTCCCCATCCAGCTGGAATCAAACAATCCTTCGCCTGGATCCACGGCCGACCCCGACGCCGTGCTTGAGAATTGGTTGAATTCAGACGCCGACGCCGCTCCCCGAATTTCGAAAACCGATTGTTGGGGCGCTTTCAGTGCCGTATTGATAATCGGCATCATTGGACTGCTGGCGTTCATTAGTATTTACTACGCTTCAGACGAAACGTAACCGATCAACGATCGCGTTTCTACGCGTTCCAGGCCTGCCAAACAGCATCGCTGAACTCCATGTAGCGCACTCCGGACTTAAAATCTGTTAAACTGACCGGCGTTCCGCATCGGATGGAGTTCACAAACTGTTCCTCCACCATCCATCCGCCATTCGGTCTTTTCTCGAATTCAATCACGCACGAATTTCCGGTAGAATCGATTCGAGTCAGCTGTTGGGCAAACACATCGAATGTCAGCGTCGACTTGGATCCTACTATGCGAAAGCAGCCATATCCGGGTCCGTGATCGACCGAGGATTGATGCATGACCAAACGCTCGCCGCCGGCCCACTCCCCGAGCACGGTCAGGCTTTCGGGTATTTCGACGACTCCTGCCGATCCGTCTCCAAGCAGTCGATTTCGGGTAAATATCCGAGCGTCCGTCGCGATCACTTTCGCATCTCCCGGAATCCAACGCAGCAGAGGTTCGTAGCAAATCCCCAATGCCATGGTATTCACGCCACTGATAGCCTGATCTAGGCGCCAGCTTAGCGGCAGCGTCGGATCAACCGTAGCATTGCATCGAAACTCCGAAACGACCTCCCGGAGCTCACCCAATTCACCCTTCGCGATTAACTGGGCGATGACAGCATCCGCATCCAACGTAAAAGGAGATGGGACTATTTGCGCGATCTGTTGCGGGTGGCATTTCGCTGCCGCTGCCATCGCTCGAGCTTCGGCGACGTTACGGGCCATCCGCGCTTCGACGAGCACGTGCTTTCCGGCTTCTAGTGCCGCGATAGTCATCTCGGCGTGAGTATCCGGCCACGTGCCGATGCACACCGCGTCTATCGCTGGATCATCAACGATTTCGCGCCAAGTCGCCTTGGCTTCGGTGATACCAAATTCCTGAGCAACTGCCTGAGCCGATTCGATCGACCGATTTGCGACAGCCGCCAACTCGATCCCGTTGATCGCGGCGAAACCGGGAAGATGGCGTAAGCGCGTATTACCGCCCGCTCCGATAAAGCCGACTCGAAGTTTTGCGGATGACGACATGTTCGGAATCTCAGTTTACGACTGGGTAGCTACCCAACCATTTTACCAGCGGACAAAACTGTCCGAGTTCTTTGAGCGCCGCCTGCATGTTGTCGTCTTGAAAGTGACCGGACACATCGACAAAAAAGAAATAATCCCAAGGCCGTTTTTTACTCGGCCGAGATTCGATTTTGGAGAGATTGATCCCCCGCTCTGCCAGTGGCATAAGCATTTTCAAAAGTGCTCCGGAATTCGACGCAGCTTGATCCCCTAACGAGATCAGGAAACTGGACATATCACGCGAATTACCAACGGCCCCAGCTGGTTTCTTCCCGAGCACAAAGAACCGGGTCGTATTCTCCGACTTGTCTTGAATGTTAGCATCCACGATCGGGACACCATAGTGATGCGCCGCTAGATCGCCGGCCACGGCCGCCGCGCCTTCTTCGTCCCGGGCAATTTCAACCGCTCGCGACGTGCTGGAAGCATCGACTAGCTGGGCATGAGGCAAATGACGTTGCAGCCAGTTGCGACACTGAGCCAACGCCTGATCCTTGGAATAAACTTTGGTGATCTTCTCCGGTGGAGAGTTGGAAATCAGGCAATGCGTGATCTCCATATAAACCTGCGCGACAATCTTAAGGTCACTTTCGACAAAATTATCTAAGGCTTCGCGGACGCTTCCTTCGGTCGAATTCTCGATCGGGATCACCGCGTAGTCGGCTTCACCCTTCTCCACTGCAGTAAACAAATCGGCAATCGTGGGCAGAGGCTCGTAGTCCACACTCGCTCCAAATTTCTTGATCGCAGCGGCGTGGGTATTCGTCGCCTCCGGTCCGAGATAAGCGATCGAAGTCGGTTTCTCTAAGGCAATGGCCGCGGACATAATTTCGCGGTAGATCGCCTGCAGCGCCTCATCCTTGATGGGGCCATCGTTCAGACCAGATACTTTGCGAAGGACTTTATCTTCCCGCTCCGATGCGTAAATCGATCCTCCACTGCTGCGCTTAAGTTCGCCGATCTTGCCGGCCAACTTGAGTCGCTCATTGAGCAGTCGCACCAACTCTCGGTCGTGCTCGTCGATCCCCTGGCGAATAGGTTCTAGTTCGTCGCTCATGATTTTTCGGGATCAGTTTCGTCGGATTTTGGAGCGACGTCTAAATCAGTGTCTTCCGCGGGTTCATTCTCCGTCTCAACGGTCACATCAGTCTCTTCGACTGCTGCGATTGGTTCCGCTGCAACTTCAACTTCGGCGGGATCTGTAGATGGTTCTTCCGGAGCTTCCTCCACATCGTCCGCTTTAGGAGATTCGCTAGATTCTTCCCCGCCTTCGATGTGCGCTTCATCTTCCATGGGGGATTCGCCCTCACCCGCTTCGAGTGCGAGGCCCATCTCAACATCACCTGGAATCGTCGGATTCATCGCATTCTTAAGCCACTCGTCTATTTGACGGGGAGAAAGCACATCCGAAGCCGGTAATTCGACCAGCGACTTAACCCCAACGAATTCCATGAACTTGTCGGTCGTGCTGTATTGCAACGGACGGCCTGGCAATTCAGCCCTTCCAGTGATGTAAATGAGTTCTCGCTCCAGCAGCTTGTTGAGGCCCGCGTCGGCGGATACACCGCGCACGGCTTCAATCTCGCTGCGAGTGACGGGTTGGCGGTAAGCCACCACCGCGAGGGTCTCCAAGGAAGAGACGGTCAAACGAGCCGGAGGCGGTTCGTTCCGCAAAGCCCGGACCCACGGTGCATACTGGGGATTCGAGACGATCCGGTAGCCCTTGGCACTTTCGTCCATTAAATACACATCACCACTCGCCTCGAGCTCTTGCGAAAGCGTTGCTATCGCGTCGCGAATTTCGGCTGCAGTGACTAGGTTAGGGACCGATGGTGGTAATTCTGGGACCTCATCTGCCTCGGTGGCGGCATCGGGCTTCTTCGCCTCGGTGCTGAGCTCAGGTTCGGCCGGAGCTTGGCGTTGCTCGTGAAATCGAGCGAACACGTCTTGGATGTCTTTGACGGAGAGCGGTTGTCCTGAGGAGAACAACAACGCTTTGAGGACAGATGGAAGGTGGAAAGCCATACAAACAGGAACCTGAATTTCGCCGCTACGCCCTCAGGGAAGCAATGATGAAAACACCTCTTGCCGGTCGCGCGTCGATTTGCTCCTGTCGTTATATCAATCATGAGCTCTGATTCCGTCTCCAATCGCCCCCATTCTTCCATCGTCGTAGATGGAAACGACCGCGCCCCCGCGCGCTCCATGCTCCGTGCAGTCGGTTTCACCGACGAGGATTTCACCAAACCGCAAATCGCCGTGGCGTCCTCCGCCAGCGACATGACCCCGTGTAACGTTCACTTGGGCGATCTCAGCGACCACGCTCGTAAAGGCATCGCCGAGGCCGGCGGAAAACCGATCTATTTTAATACCATCACCGTAACTGACGGCATCAGTATGGGCACCCAAGGCATGCGCTACAGCCTTGTTTCCCGGGAGGTAATCGCCGATTCGATCGAAACAGCCACCGCTGCCGAGGGTTTTGATGGTCTGGTCGCCATTGGTGGCTGCGACAAAAACATGCCTGGCGCGATGATCGCCATCGCTCGCCTCAACCGTCCCGCCGTCTTCATCTATGGCGGCACCATCCTTCCCGGCTTCACGCCATCCGACCCGGATAAGAAAAATGCGCTCGATATCGTATCGGTCTTCGAGGCCGTTGGTAAGCATGCCAAAGGCGAACTCGATGATGCCGGGCTAAAGGAAGTCGAAGAGTGCGCCATCCCCGGCCCCGGCTCCTGCGGCGGCATGTATACCGCTAACACCATGGCCAGTGCGATTGAAGCGCTCGGCATGAGTCTACCTAACAGCAGTGCCCAGCTCGCCATCGGCGAAGAGAAACGCCGCGACTGCGAACGCGCCGGCGCCGCCGTCATGCGGATGCTCGAGGAAGACCTGAAACCTCGCGACATCATGACGCGCAAGGCCTTCGAGAATTCCATCACGGTATGTATGGCGCTTGGTGGCTCGACGAATCTCATTCTTCACCTGCTCGCCATCGCTCACTCGGCCGACGTCCCGCTTTCGCTCGCGGACTTCAAGGAGATCGGTGCTCGGGTGCCTCTGCTCGGGGATCTGAAGCCCTTTGGTAAATACAATATGAGCCACCTCATCCGCATCGGCGGTATTCGCCCGATGATGAAAATGCTCCTCGATCGCGGCATGCTCCACGGTGACTGCCTCACGGTCTCCGGCAAAACCATGGCGGAATCACTGGCCGACGTTGAACCCTACGGTGCCTACCCAACCGAACAGGATATTATCCGTCCTTGGGATGATCCCATTAAAACCGAGACCCATCTGCGGGTGCTGCACGGCAATCTCGCTCCCGGTGGCGCGATCGGTAAGATCACCGGCAAAGAAGGTGTTTATTTCAAAGGCACGGCCAAGGTCTACGAAAGCGAAGAAGAAGCCCTCCAAGGCATCCTCCGCGGCGACGTGGTGAAGGGCGATGTGGTCGTCATTCGCAACGAAGGCCCGGTCGGTGGACCCGGCATGCGCGAAATGCTCTCACCCACCAGTGCGGTCGCGGGCCGTGGCCTCATCAAAGACGTCGCCCTCATCACCGATGGCCGCTTCTCCGGTGGCAGCCATGGTTTCGACGTGGGGCACATTACCCCGGAAGCCGCCAATAGTGGCCCTATCGGTATCGTCAAAACCGGTGACCAAATCGAGATCGATGCGGTTAAGAATACGATTAGCCTACTTATCCCCGATGAGGAATTCAGCAGCCGCATGGCCGCCTACACGCCCCCTCCTCCTAACGAAACCCGTGGAGTGCTGGCCAAATACGCCCGTTTAGTCTCCAGCGCTTCCGAAGGTGCGGTGACCGACAAATACCTCATCTGACCATCGTCGGGGCGACCTGACCGGCCCTCTCCTTTCACGCATGGCGCAATCTTAACCGATTGCGCCATTTTTTGTCTGCCTCTGACGCCGCAAACTGATTTGATCGAGGAATCATGTCCTGGGAACGCTTCAAGCAAAACTATCATCCTTACCCCCAACTCGGGCTCGCGCTCGACCTTAGCCGCCTCCCTCTGCCCGATGGTTTCCTGGCCGAAAAGGAACCCGCGATGCAAGCCGCCTTTGCGGCCATGGCCGAACTCGAAGCGGGTGCCATCGCCAATCCCGACGAGGACCGCATGGTGGGACACTACTGGTTGCGCAATGCCGCCCTCGCGCCCAACGACGAACTGCGCACCGCGATCACCGAATCGCTAGTCTCGCTCAAGGACTTCACCGCCAAAGTTCACTCCGGTGACATTGTCGGTCCCAAAGGCAAGTTCACTCAACTCTTGGTGATCGGCATTGGGGGTTCCGCTCTTGGGCCCCAATTTGTGCACCACGCCCTCGGCCAACCTGCCGAGGACAAAATGGCTGTTCACTTCTTCGACAACACCGATCCCGACGGCATGGACCTGGTCCTCGGTCAGATTGGTGAAAACCTCCCCGAGACCCTCGCCGTTGTCATCTCGAAGTCAGGTGGCACCGCCGAAACCCGCAATGGCATGCTGGAAGCAACGGCTGCATTTAAAGCCGCCGGCCTTACGCCTTCCGCTCATTTTGTGGCCGTTACCGGCGACGGTTCCAAACTCGACCAAGTCGCGATCGCCGAGAACTGGTTGGCCAAATTCCCTATGTGGGACTGGGTTGGCGGACGCACCTCCGAACTGTGCGTCGTCGGTCTCTTGCCTGCCGCGCTCCAAGGCATCGATATCGACGCCGTGCTCGCAGGTGCCGCGGAAATGGACGAAGTCACTCGCCAACCTGACACCGCGGCCAATCCTGCCGCGCTGCTCGCTCTGGCCTGGCATTTCGCCACCGACGGACGCGGAGCCAAAGACATGGTGATGCTGCCCTACAAGGATCGCCTGCTGCTCTTCTCACGCTACCTCCAGCAACTTATCATGGAGTCGCTCGGCAAGGAACTCGATCTCGAAGGGAACGTCGTCAATCAAGGCATCGCGGTATACGGTAACAAGGGCTCCACCGATCAGCACGCTTACGTGCAACAACTCCGCGAAGGCGTGAACAACTTCTTCGTGACTTTCATCGAAGTCCTGCGGGACCGTTCCGGTGAATCCATGGACGTTGAACCCGGTGTCACCGCCGGTGATTTCCTTCAAGGTTTTCTGCTCGGGACGCGCGACGCCCTAACCGAGAAGGATCGCTGGTCTGTCACCCTCACCGTGCCTGACGTCTCTCCCCGCACGCTCGGCATGCTCATTGCCCTCTACGAACGCGTGGTCGGACTCTACGCCTCACTCGTCGGCATCAATGCCTACCACCAACCGGGAGTCGAAGCCGGTAAAAAAGCCGCCGGCGGAGTCATGGTGCTCAAAGGCCAACTCGAGGCCGCCCTCGCCGCGGCACCGGGCCAAGCCTTCACCGCTGAAGCACTGGCCAACCAAGTCTACGGCGATGCGGAATTCGCCTTTAAGATCCTCGAGCATCTGGCAGCCAACGGCAAAGTAACCCGTACCGCAGGCGATCCGTGGTTCGAAACGACCTACCAAGTCTGAGCATTCGCCCTTCGTCGTCACCGTCACCCCCTGATGCGCAACCTCACCCTGATTCTCTGCATCATTGCATTGGCCGGGGCCGTTTCGTCGGGAGTGATGTTTTTCATTATCGGCAACACCAAACAAGAACTTCACCACCGCTGGCAGAACACCGAGGCTCAGCTCGGCGCGACTGAAACCCGACTTGCCAGCGCTCAAAACGAAAACGAAGAACTCTCCAATCAGGTTCGCGTGTTGGACACCAATCTAGCCTCCAACAAACGTGATCTAACCGGATTGCGTTTGGAGGCTGAGCAGATGCAACAAACCCTCGATCTAGTCGAGGAGGCTCGGGTATCAGCCGTCTCAGCTCGGGAAGCCGCTCTAACTGATTTGACCGCTGCCACCGAAAATCTTGCGGAGCTGCGCGCTCAACTTGCCCAAAGCGTTTCGCCCGAGGAGGTCGCACGTTACCAGCAGACCATCACCGACTTGGAGGCGCGAATCGGTCCCATGGAGCGGCGCCTAGCCCAAAAAAAAACCATCGATGCTCGTCGCGGGACGCAGTAATCATGCTCAAGTTGCCAAAGTAGGTCCGCGCAATGCCTTTGTAGTCATTAATTTCGGTGAAACCCATGGAGCGGTCCCCAACCAACGTTTTACCGTAAAACGCGGCTCTGCGGTTCTCGCGACCGTAGAAATTAGCCTCACGAAGGAGCATTATTCCATTGCGCAGGTCTTACCTGAAACCCTCTCTGGCAACATACGCAAAGGCGATGCCGCCACATTAATTCACTGACCTATGAAAGCCACCCTTCGTCTCCTCCTCGCCATCGCCGGAATCGCCGGCGCTTTCCTTTTCACCGGTTGCACCAGCGCAACCGAAGCTGATTCCTCCATTCCATGGAGCCGTCCCGCCAATTGGGAAGGCCAAGTTCCAGGCATGGGCACGGGCCAAGGTTCCGGCATCCGCTAAGCGGATTACCCTCAGTTTTTGACTCGCCTTCCGGCGCCTCCGGGCGCCGGATTTTTTTATGTCCGAGCCAGCTGCCACTAACGCTTCCCTGACTCCTTTGCCGGGTCACCTTTATGTCGTGGCTACGCCCATTGGCAATCTGGCTGATTTAACGGAACGCGCCCTCTCCATTCTTAGTAAAGTTGATCTCGTCGCGTGCGAGGACACCCGCACCACCGGCAGTATGCTGACCCGACTCGGATTACGTCGCGAACTGGTCGCTTACCACGACCACAACGAAACCGCGGCGGCCGAACGATTGGCCGAAGAAATTACTGCTGGAAAATCGGTGGCCATTGTTTGTGACGCCGGCACCCCCGCATTGAGCGACCCAGGATTCCGGCTCACCCGCGCCTGTCATCGCCGCAAACTACCCGTCGTCCCAGTTCCTGGTCCCTCCGCCCTCACCGCGGCGCTCAGTGCCTCGGGACTGCCGACCAACGGTTTTCTTTACGCCGGATTCCTCGCCCCCAAGACCGCGGCCCGCCAGAAGTTCTTAACCAAATATCAGGATTTCGAATACACCCTCGCTCTTTACGAAAGCTGCCATCGCATCGCCAAATTTTCCGCCGATATCATTGCGGTTCTGGGTCCCGATCGAGTGATTTTTGTGGCGAAGGAAATCACCAAAATTCACGAGAAATTCCTGGTTGGCACAGCCCAGGATGTGAACGATCGATTGCTCTCCATGAGCCTCAAAGGTGAGTTCGTGGTGCTGATCGCTCCCGCTTCTTTTTCCCTATGAAAATTGCCTCTCCCATGGTCGCGGTAATCGATATCGGATCGAACACCATCAAAGCCCTTGTGGCCAAGCGCAACGAGCACGGATTGCTCGAGTCCATCGAACAACGCACCCTCGATTCTCGCATCAGCGATGGGATCAGCGGTTCATCGATGCACCTCACCGACGATGCCATCGCTGAGGGTCTCGAAGCCGTGACTGAACTCAAGTCGATGATCTCCGCGCACGAACCGGTTAAGATCCGTATCGTAGCCACCAGTGCGGTGCGTGAAGCAAGCAACGGAGACCTATTCGCCAAACGTATCGAAGACGTCACGGGCCATAAGCTTCAAATCCTAAGCGGAGACGAGGAAGCTCGTTTAATCGGTCGGGGCCTGCTGTGCGATCCCGCGATGACGAAGTGGGAAGACTTCAACGTTTTCGATCTGGGTGGAGGGAGTTTGGAAGTGCTCACTTTTCGCAAACGTGAACTCACTCAAGCCGTGAGCCTGCCTCTCGGGTGCGTGCGTCTGACCGAAAAATTTGTTAAAGACCGAGCCTCCCCGTTCTCCGCCGAAGCAGGTGAAGCGATCCGCTCCCACGTGCGGCGACAATTGCTCAACGCCGATGTTGAGTTTCTGGCCGACAAACCTCTCGCCGCTTTCACCGGAGGCACGATGACCACGTCACGAGCCATCCTCGCGGCTGCAAAAGATGTGGGCTTTAGCAAAACCGCTCCTCGCGTAACGGTAGAACTACTCGGGGCCATCTTTAAAAAACTCGGCGGGCTTACCTTGGAGGATCGTCGAGCCGTTCCCGGCCTCCCCGTAAAACGGGCAGATGTTATGCCGACGGCTCTAGCGACCGTCATTGCCTTGGCTGAATTTGCCCGACTGAGTGAGTTCCAGCACTCGCTCTACAATCTCCGCTGGGGATTAGCCGATTCACTTCTTTCGGAGTGAATCCATCAGCGCGGTAAAGTCCGAGGGAATAGGCGCAGCCAAAGAGACTTCTGCCTCGGTGATCGGATGCGTGAATTTCAGTCGCTCCGCGTGGAGCATGACCCGTTCGGGCGCAAGCGGTAGACGATCATCTGGTCGCCATCCGTAGGTGCGATCACCGAGTATGGGATGACCGAGGTGCTTCATATGCACGCGAATTTGATGCGTGCGGCCGGTGTGAATTTCAACGCGGAACAGACACACGTTCAACTTCTCGAATTTCTCTTCTAGAATCCAATCGGTCTTCGCGTGTCGTCCCTCTTCCTGCACGGACATGCGATGCCGATGGCGAGGGTCTCTCGCGATGGGTTGCTCGACGACTCCACTCAGTAGCCGCGGCACGCCACTCACTAATGCGAGATACTGTTTGTGCAGCACGCGTTCCGCGAACTGAGCCGCTAACCCCCGATGGGCCGCATCCGTTTTAGCCACCACGATGAGCCCACTGGTTTCCCGATCGAGGCGATGAACGATACCAGGGCGTTCCACGCCACCGATTCCGCTTAAGGTTCCAGCACAATGATAGAGTAAAGCATGAACTAGAGTATCACTCTTTGTGCCCGCACCCGGATGAACCACCATGCCAGCGGACTTGTTCACCACCAGCAGATGCTCGTCCTCTAGGACGATATCGAGGGGGATATTCGCGGGAGTGAGATCCATTGGGATCACTTCCGGCTCCTCGAAAGTCAGAACCTCACCGGCAAGCACTTCGTCCCGGCGCTGTAATGCCGTTTCGCCGCGTTTTACTAGTCCGGCGTCGATGGCTCGTTGCCAAGCCACGCGACTGTGTTGCGGAAAAGCAGCGGCTAGAGCTTTATCAGCTCGGCTGCGGTTGATCCCTTCGGGGACAATATAAGTTTCAATCATGAGTAAAGGCAGCCTCAACGCGATCGATCTCGGTTAGGCGGGCCTGTCGTTCTTCGGTAGATACGTCCGCTACGTCCCACCCATTGCGGGCGAGTTGGGCTAACTCCGATTTCGAAAATGATCCTTCATGAGCCAAGGCTAGGTAGTCGTCACTCACTTGATTCCCAAAGACCAGCGGATCGTCGCTGCTGACCGTGCAACGCACGCCAGCCGCCATCAAGTCACGCAGGGGATGGCTCTGAATGTCGGGAAACACCTGTAGCTTCACGTTACTGATCGGGCAGACATCAAAGGTCACATCATGATCAACCGCGAGTTGCACCACCGCTCGATCTTCAATCGCACGGACGCCATGTTGCACGCGCTTCACTCCGAGTTGTTCAATCGCTTCTCGCACCCGATGCGCTCCGTCGAATTCACCCGCGTGACACTTCGTTGCCTTCCCCGCATCGCGGAGTCGTTGCCAAACAGGGGCAGTCCAAGATTCGGTCGGAACTTGTTCGAATCCGTGTAAATCCACGCCGTCCAAATCATCCCAGTTGGCGAGGTCATCGATCACCGCCTGCACCGGCCCCGCGTAGTTGCTGCGCAGCATACCGGCGAAAATTCTAACTTCCAAACCCGGTGGAACCGCTGCTCGAATGGCATCGATAATCTCGCGGGCGGAGAATGAGACGAACTCCACGATCCCGAGATGAAAACTGGTCTCCACATAGCGCACGTTTTGCTCCACGTGGCGCGCAAATGAAACCCGGGCCGCTTCGTAGTAACGTTCGGGAGAAGTAAACCACGGCAAGGCGTGACCGAGTAACGTTTCGTCGAATTTCGGGAAGCTTTCGAACCGATGATCTGGACGACGCCAAACCGGATCGCGCGGGTATTTCGCGGGATCCCATTCATGCAATAACTCGTAGGCCAAAGAGCCCTCGATATGAATGTGGTTCTCGGTCTTGGGCAGCGCGCGAATAAACGCCCGCAGATCTGCTTCTCGTTCGGACATTTGATTCAGAATCCGGAGCGACTTACTTCGCTTTTCCGAGCAAGTATTTCGGATTCAGTTTTTCGAGAGACTTCGGCACGAAGAGCCCATTCTTACGCACGAGTTTTCCATCGAAGTAGATTTCACCGCCGCCGTATTCGGGACGCTGGATGCATACCATGTCCCAGTGAACCTGCGAGTTATTGCCGTTGCTGTATTCGGCGTAGGCTTGCCCGGGGGTGAAGTGAAACGAACCCGCGATCTTCTCATCGAAGAGAATGTCGCGCATGGGCTCGAGGATGTGGGGATTGAAGCCGAGTGCGAACTCGCCGATGTAACGGGCGCCCGGATCGCTATCGAGGATGGCGTTGAGTCGCTTGGTCGATTTTGGTGAATCCGCCGTCGCTTTCACTACTTTACCTTGGCTGAATTCGAGGCGGATATTATCAAATGATGATCCGAGATAAACCGTCGGGGCGTTGTATTGCAGCACGCCTTCAACGCTGTCTTTCACCGGACAGGAAAAAACTTCGCCATCCGGAATATTCCGATCGCCGCCACAAGGGCACGCGCCGATTCCCTTGATAGAGAAAGTGAGATCCGTGCCAGGGCCTTTGATGTGCACCTGATCGGTCTTTTCCATCAGTTTTTGCAGCGCACGCATGCCGGGAATCATGCGGGAATAATCGAGGGTGCAGACGCGGAAATAAAAATCTTCAAACGCTTCCGTGCTCATGGCAGCTTGTTGAGCCATCGCAGTCGTCGGCCAACGTAACACCACCCACTTGGTCTTGTTCACCCGATAGTTGAGCACGGGTTTCATGGACTTCGCCATGTGCTGAACCTGTTTGGCGGGAACGTCCGAATTCTCAAAAATATTATCGGACCCACGCAGCGCGATGTAAGCGTCCATCCCCTGCATCCGCTTCAACTCGACTCCGGAATGAGCGTCGTAATCACCAGACTTGCTGTGGACGAGTAGCTCACGACTGACTCGCGCGTGATTGATGTTTACGTAGGGAGTCGCTCCCCGAGCGCGGGCCACACGAACGAGAGCCACGACGATCGCGTCTGGCACGTCATAGGCGTCGATTAATACCTTCTCACCGCGGCTGAGCTTGGTGGAGAATCCAATGAGGCCTTTGGCCAAGTCGTGGAATCGGGGATCAATTAGCATGGCGAAGCTAAAGCGCGCATCGCGCGAAGTTCCAAGGATCAAGTTCCAAGTATCAAACTGCTGCGCAGAAGTAACAAGTAGCAGGTATCAAGTAACAAGAGCCACAATCGGACTTTCTGAGGCACTCCGCACGCGTTCCGCGTGAAGTTTCAAGTAGCAGGTACAGGTATCAAGTAACAAGAAACGAGCCAGCGGCCCGCCGGGGTCGGGTCGTAGACGCATTGCGACCGCAATTTAGTCACGACTTGATCCTATTCCCCTGCCGCTTATCGCGGGCGCATTTCGTCAAAACACAGCCGCGCCACCGCGGCATCAAAATCGTCTTCGCCACTGATTATGGCGATTTCCAGCCGTAGGTAATAGATCGGAACCGGACATGGCAGGTCGGAATCGATCCGAACGGCGTCCTTTTCCGTCGTCACGATCATGTCGACCTTGTGCTCCAATCCCGCGCTGAAGATATCGACAAAATCAGCGGGTTCAAAGCGGTAGTGATCCAAAAACCGTCGAGCGAAGGTGATGTCAGCACCGAGATCGCGGATGAATTTTTCAAAACTCTCCGGCGTCGCGATACCGCTAAATGCTCCGACTCGTTTCCCCTCGAGAAACTCGAGTGGTAGACGTGTTTCCGCAGTCTCAGGCGGCTCGCCGAGCTTTTGGAGATACTGGGGCTGGTGAGAGCATTCGATCACGTCGACTCCCGGATTGTGCTGTTGGATCAGATCCTCCAGTTCCACGTCCCGCTCGCCGTTGCTTTTGGTCAGGAAAACGTAACTGGCGCGTTTGAGATGGGAGATGGGCTCACGCAAAATCCCGCGAGGTAACAGAAATCCGTTCCCAAAGGGGTTGGTTTTATCGACCAGAAGCAGATTGAGGCGGCCCTTAAGCGGCAAGTATTGGAAGCCATCATCCAAGATCAGCGTGTCGCAACCGAACTGCTTGATCGCGTAAGCTCCGGCTTTTACGCGATTTTTGTCCACGAGCACCATGACTCCCGGAAGGTTTCGGGCCAACATGTAAGGTTCGTCTCCGGCCTGTTCACTATCGAGCAGCACCTCTTCGCCATTGGAAACGATTCGGGGCGGAGGCTCAGCCGTGTGAGAGAGCCAATACCACCATTTCTTCCACATGGGGGGCGCTTTACTCTTATAGCCACGACTGAGAATGGCGACGCGACGACCTTGATCACGCAGTGCTCGGGCAAACTTTTCCACCACCGGAGTTTTGCCAGTCCCACCCACCGTCAGATTTCCGACCACCACGACGAGGCAACCGAGATGTTGGTCGTGCAACACGCGGTTGCGATAAAGCAGCCAACGTAGCTTAACGATTCCGGTAAAGAGATACGACAGCGCCTGTAGAAACCCGGCAAAAATCACCGCCGGCAAGTCGTCTCGACGTCCATAAACGACATCGATGGCGAATTGTTCAAAGTCGGTGAACTTTTGTTTGAGCCAAGGGCTGGACATAGGGATTCGGGCAATAGGCGGTTGACGAGGCGTAACCGAAAACGCTTTGTTCGCGGTTCTCTATCTCTATCGCCACGGCTGCATGCAACTCAATCTACTCAAGTCAAAGATCCATCGGGCCGAAGTCACCGACCTTTCCTTGCACTATGAAGGGTCCCTGGCGATCGACGTTGAATTCATGGCGATGGTTGGAATTTGCCCCTACGAGAAGATTCTAGTGGGAAATATGGCCAATGGTGAGCGTTTCGAGACCTACGCCATCGAGGCACCGGCTGGGTCAAAAACCATCTCCCTCAACGGCGCGACGGCTCATCTCGGGGCCAAGGGCGACCTGTTGACCATCATGGCCTTCGCTCGGGTCGAGGCAGCTGACGCCGAAGGTTGGCAGCCCAAGGTGCTCCTCCTCGGAAAATCCAATACCCGCATCATCAAACGCCCGGCGGCCTGATCCACTCCCCCAACCGACTCCCCGTCCTTTCGAACCTCTTCACACTATTATGAGCTACAAACTGTTCATCCCTGGTCCGATCGCTGTGTCGGCCAAAACCATGAAAGCCCTGACTTCGGCGCCTATCGGGCACCGCAGTCCCGATTTCGTCGCCCTCTACCAATCCGTCCAACCGGGTTTGCAGGCGCTGTTCGAAACCAAAGACCCGGTCTTTCTCTCTACTTCCAGTGCCTGGGGCATCATGGAGGGTGCCCTCCGTAACGTGTGCACCAAGAAGGTGCTCAACTGCATGAATGGCGCCTTTTCTGACAAGTGGCACGATGTCGCCAACCGGAACGGTATCGATGCGACTCCGCTGAAATTCGATTGGGGCCAACCTGTCGACCCTGAAGCCGTCCGCGCTGAACTCGCCACGGGCCAATACGATGCGATCACGCTCATCCACAACGAAACCTCCTGCGGCTGCATGAGTGATTTGCCGGCTCTGATGGCTGTCATTCGCGAGTTTCCCGAGGTTATTTCGCTGGTCGATACCGTCAGTTCCTTCAGTGCGGTGGCCATCCCGAAGGATGAACTCGGTATCGATATCATGATCACCGGTTCGCAGAAGGCCCTCGCCCTTCCTCCCGGACTCTCGCTGTGCTCCGTTTCTGAACGTGCCCTAGAGAAGGCCAAAACCGTCCCGAACCGCGGATACTACTTCGATCTTATCGAGTTTCTTAAGAACCACGAGAAGGGCATGACGCCCAGCACGCCTAATATCCCGCACATCTACGCCCTTCGCTCGAAGCTCGAGGATATCAACGCTGAGGGTGTCGCTAACCGCCACGCCCGTCATTTGCGGCTCAATAACCTCGTTCGCGACACCATCAAGGCTCAGGGCTTTGAGCTCTTCCCGGCCGAAGAGAACGGCTCGCGGTCGCTCAACTGTTTTGCCAACACCCGAAACCTCGACATCGGTGCGTTGAACAAAGTGCTCAAAGCCGAGCACGCCATGGTGATCGACGGAGGATACGGTAAAATCAAAGGAAAGACCTTCCGGATTTCCAACATGGGTGACGAAACCGATGAAACCATCATCGAAATGCTTGATGCCGTCGTGGCTGTCATGGCTAAAACCCCGGTTATTTCGGGCTGATTTTGTGATCTATTTGACCCTGCGAATTCGGGCGGACTTTAGTCCGCCCGCTTTTTGTATTTTAAAGTAAGCCTTGATATTTCGGTAGCGGGTCCCTTACCGCTCACTTTCTTTATCCCCCCATTTATGAAATCACTCATCATTGCCGAGAAACCTAGTGTGGCCACCGATTTGGCCAAATCCCTCGGCCGCGTCCCCAAGAAAGGCGACGTTTATGAGAACGACGAATATGTGATCAGTTCCGCCGTGGGCCACGTCGTGGAGCTCGAGATGCCGGAGGATATAGATAAGAAGAAATACGGTTACTGGCGCCTCGAGATGCTGCCCATCATCCCGAAGAAATTTGGGCTCAAACCGATCAAGTCTTCCGAGGACAAGCTGAAGATTCTCAAAAAACAACTGAAGCGGAAAGATATCGATCAGGTCATCAATGCCTGTGATGCCGGTCGCGAAGGTGAACTGATTTTCGCCTACCTCTATCAACTCACCAAGTCCAAGCTGCCCGTAAAACGCGCTTGGATGCAGACGATGACCACCGGCGGTATCCAAAAGGCCTTCGAGAATCTCCGCGAAGGTGATCAAATGGCCGGTCTCGCCGACGCCGCTCGCTGCCGTTCCGAGAGTGATTGGCTGATCGGCATCAATGGCACCCGGGCCTTGACCAAGCGTATGTTTGGCTCCCGCGCTGGAAACGTGGCCTCCGTCGGCCGCGTCCAAACGCCTACCCTCGCGCTGATCGTCGTCCGTGAGTTGGGGATCCGCAAATTCAAGTCCCGCGACTTCTGGCGGGTTACCGCCCAGTTTGGCGTGACGGGCGGAAGCTACGAAGGCACCTACCAACGGCCCAAATTCAGCAAGGCTGACCAGCACGATCGAATTGATCGCATGTGGGATGAAGCCTCCGCAACGGCCGTCGTTACCGCCTGCCAAGGCCAGCCCCCTGCAATCGTCACCGAGGAAAAGAAGGCTACGACTCAAATCTCTCCCCGCCTCTACGACCTCACTACCCTGCAGCGCGAGGCCAACAACCGTTACGGCATCTCGGCCCGTCGGACCCTGCAAATTGCTCAGGCCCTTTACGAGCGCCACAAGGTCATCACTTATCCTCGAACCGATTCCCGCGCATTGCCGGAGGATTACATTCCAACTTGTAAAGAGACCCTGCAGAACCTGACGGGCGACCTCAGCGAGCATGCGACGAAGCTATTGGATTCAGGTTGGTTGAAACCAAACAAGCGGATCTTCAACAACGCCCAAATTTCCGATCACTTCGCGATTATTCCCACCACCACAGAACCTAAGAAATTGGGCGACCTGGAAGCCAAGGTTTACGACATGATCGCGCGCCGGTTTGTAGCGGCCTTTTACCCGGTGGCCCAATTTGATGTGACCACGCGGATATCGACCGTCGCTGACGAGCATCGCTTTAAGACCGACGGTAAGATCCTCACGGCCCCAGGTTGGCTCGCCGTTTACGGACGTGACTCCTCAGATGCAGCCGTCGCGAATCCCGGCAACAGCAAGGACAAGACTCTCCCCGCCATTGCAGCAGGTGAAGACGCCAAGACCCTGGAAGCCACGCTCCTCGCCGAATTCACCAAACCACCCGCCCGCTACACGGAAGCCACGTTGCTCTCCGCCATGGAAACGGCCGGCAAGCTGGTAGATTCTGATGAGCTCGCCGACGCGATGAAAGAACGCGGTCTCGGCACCCCCGCGACTCGCGCTGACACCATCGACGGGCTGATCAACCAGAAATACCTAGAGCGCCAAGAGCGTGAAATCCACCCCACCGCCAAAGCGGAACAGTTGTTAGAATTCCTCCACGCGGTCGAAGCCGATGCGCTGACCAAGCCTGATATGACGGGCGAGTGGGAATTTAAACTCCGGGAGATGGAATTCAATCGCTACGATCGATCCGATTTCATGGCCGAGGTCACTAAGGAGATCACGGGAATCATCGAGCGGACCAAGAGTTTCAATGAAGAGGAAGGCGAGACCCGCTTGACCGAAATCATTTCCCCGACCGACAACCAGGCGATGACCGAAACGCTCCGAGCCTACCGCTCGGCCGATGGCATGCTCACGGTTTACAAGGTGACCAGTGGCCGCCGGATGGAAGAAACGGAAATCAAAGAACTCGTCTCTGCTGGCGAAATCGGACCGATCGATGGCTTTGTTTCTGCCCGGTCCGGCAAACACTTTCCCGCCAAGCTCAAACTTGCCGCCGCTGACGATAAAGGAATCCGCAAGGTGTCCCTCGATTTCGGCGATGACGACGAGGATCTTGGTAAGCTGGATCCGATTTGGACCGATCCAAAGACCGGCGAAGACCTTTGCGAAGATTCCACCAATTACGTGCTGCGTAAAAAAGAAGGCGAAGACTACACCCGGACATTCCGCGTTGGTCGCCTGATGTGCCAAAAAGAGGTCACTCGCGAGCAAGCCATCCAAATGGTCGAAACCGGTAAGTCGGAGCTCATCAAGGGCTTCATTTCGAAGCGTGGTCGCCCATTTGACGCCTTTTTGTTGAAGAGCGGTAACCGCGTGCGCTGGGAATTCCCTCCCCGCGAAGCGAAGGCCGGAGCCAAGAAACGCGAGCCGAAGAAGTTCGACGCCAAGAAGTCGACCTTGATCGGCACGGCAGCGCAATTCGGAGATGAAGCCCAGTTTTACGAGACCAAAACCTCATGGCTTGTGACCAAACCTTCCGGTGCTGAAAACGAACCCCGCATCGTTTTCGAACTGAAAAAGAAACTGTGCGAGCGCGATATCCAGCTCGACGAAGCCACCGCTCTGGTAGGCGAAGGCAAGACCGCCCTGATCGAAGATTTCGTTTCCAAACGAGGCTCAAAATTCAACGCCCATCTGGTTCTTTCCAAAACCAAGACCAAAGCCGACTTTGAGTTTCCGCCTAGATAGGCGGAAACATGGCGAATCCATAGGGATTCGTCCCGCAGGGATGATTCAAATCGGGAGTCCTCTGGGCGATTTGAATCACAATTCCCGCCTCGGTAGGCGGGAATAAGGTGAGCATCAGAATTGATGCGAATCCCCAGGATTCGTCCCGCAGAACTGACCTAAATCGGGAGTCATTTTGGGGGATTAATTCTCAGATTCGGAGTGAATGTATTTACCTATTATATAACTTCTTACAAATAAGTGTCACTTCCTAAGTGACACTTATTTGAGAGATCGTCCGTGAGAACAAGCACAGGCACTCGAGAAAAGACCTGACTGACAGCAGTTGCATTGATCCGGCAAAGCAGGACGGTCTCGCCGAGACCGTCGGTTTCATCCGACTCAACAACAACTCCATCGCCGGCTCGCTCGCCGAGCACGCCCTTCCCTAAAACCTAGGATGCCTGTCCGCCCCTCGATCGAGTGTACTTTGGATGATTTCGCTCAATGCGTTGAAACCTTTCCTCAACTGTGCCGTCTTTACCCCTATGTCCCAACCTCGATTAGCGGCTATCGTCATCCTTGGCGTCACCACCATCACCGCAGCCGGCTTCGCCTATCACCATTATCAACGTGCTGAGGAATTGGCCGCACGCCTCGCCGCCGAACAGGCCAAACCAATCGATCTAACCGCCGATCGCTCATCACGGATTACGGATATTCGAGCCGAACCGAAGGAGGCAACCGCCGCACCGGTCAAAGCGTCAGCGAAAGCCGAGGAGGAATCCGCCGAAGAACCCGAAGAACGCCGTCAGGAACGCGGTGGCGACCGTGGCCGACGGGATATGGGGGAACGGATTGCCGCCATCATGGCCGACCCGGAATATGCTGAAGCCCTGAGTTTACAGCAGCGCTCCCGGCTCGATCGCACCTACGCCGATCTTTTCGCCCAACTAGACCTCCCCCCCGCTACGCTGGCCCGGCTGCAGGATCTGTTGGTGGAAAAACAGAATACCGCCCGTGACGTCTTCACGGCTGCCCGCGAGGAAGGATTCGGACGTGAGGATCGCGATGAAATCCGTGCTCTCATGCAACAAACGCAGGCCGAAATTGATACCGACATTACGGCGGCGATCGGGCAATCGGGCTTCGATACCCTGCAAAACTACGAGCAAACCGGGCAGCAACGCGCCATAGTTGGCCAGTTCGAATCCCGGTTAAGCTACTCTTCGACGCCTCTTAATTCGACCCAGGCCCAAGCATTAACGACCATTCTTGCCGATACCGCGCCTGCCCAAAATCGCGGTCGCGGCGGAGATTCACAGTTCGGTGGTGGCGGGGTTTCAATCACCGACGAAGCGATCTCCCGCGCTTCGGGAGTTCTCTCAGGCGGACAGCTTCAATCATTGCAAGATCTTCAAGCAGAACAACAAGCAGGCCAAAAATTGGCTGAAGCGATGCGTTCTGACGGTGATGGTTCTCGGGCAGGCGGTAGAAATTCACGCGGTGGTGGTGGTGGTTAATTCATCCCCGAAAGCGGCATTTTCGTTCTCAATTCATCTCACTATCACCCTTGATATCGAGCGAGGGTGAAAAACCCTTGCCGGGCGAAACCTCGAGTTGGTAGGTTCACTCGTAAGTCTCTCTCACAATTTTCCTTACCGAAACATGATCGTTACTACTGCACAGCTCTTCAAGCACGCCTACGGCAAATACGCCGTTGGTGCTTTCAATATTAACAACGCCGAGCAGGCGATGGGCCTCTTCCAAGGTGCTGTCGATGCCAAGTCGCCGTTTATCATCCAGATCTCCAAGGGAGCCCGCAAATACACCGACAAGCGCATGCTTGAGGCGGTTATCCGCGCTGCAGGCGACATCTACCCGGACGCAATTTATGCCGTCCATTTGGATCACGGTGACGAAGAGACCTGCTACGATTGCATCGATTCCGGCTTCTTCAGTTCCGTCATGATCGACGCTTCCCACGAAACCTTCGAGGAAAACGTCGCGATCACCAAACGGGTCGTTGACCGCGCTCACGCCAAAGGTATCTCCGTCGAGGCCGAACTCGGCATGCTCGGTGGCGTCGAAGAAGATATCGTCGTCGAAGAGGGCAACGCCTGCTTGACCGACCCAGCTGAGGCTGAGGAGTTCGTGAAGCAAACGGGCTGTGACTCTCTGGCCTGCGCCTTTGGTTCCAGCCACGGCGCCTTCAAGTTCAAGGGGCGTCAGTCCCTGCACTTCGATGTGCTCGAAAAAATCAGGGACCGTCTGCCCGACTACCCGCTCGTCATGCATGGTTCCTCTTCGGTCCCTCAGGACGAAGTGGCCCGGATTAACGCCGCTGGCGGCGAGATTGCCGGCTCCATGGGCGTCGACGTGAACGAATATCTTCCTGCCGCCCAAAGAGGCGTCACCAAGGTCAACATCGATACAGATGGCCGTCTCGTCTGGACCCGCGTTCATCGCGAGTTCTTCCAGAAGAACCCGGAGCAATTCGACTTCCGTCCCCCCGGGAAGATCTTCATCGCGGAATACGCGAAGTTCATCGCCAGCCGTTGCGAGCTCCTCGGAGCTGCCGGCACGCTCGACGATCTTCGCGGTTCGCTCAAAGCGTAAGCTACGGCGAATTCCTCTCCTTTTCAAAGCGCGCTCGTTATCGGGCGCGCTTTTTTGTGCAGAAATAGGCACGACCGTTACCAGCCTGGTGCAGAAAGATTCTCAAATTACTGGCCATACATCGGTAGTGCGGCCAAAAGAGCCTAGCCATGCCCGCGTTTATTGAGTTGCAGAATATCACCAAGCGGTTCGACGACGTCACCGTCGTTTCCGATGTCTTATTGGAACTAGAAAAAGAGGAAGTATTATCCCCTCCGCGTTTGGTGTTCTCACCATCGTCATCTTCCTATTCTTCTCCCTCAACGAAAAGAAAATGGAGACAATTCGAGCGGACTTGGCCGAACGAAGAGGCGCCTAAGAACTCTCTCCCAGAAAACGGACTGACTTCTATCAGCCGAAAAATCGGTTCTTTAATTCCACTATAAATAAAGTTCCGAAAAGCAGCAGGGTGGAAATCAGCCCAAAGTTGATCCAACGTGGATTGGTCAGCTCACCGACCCATTGTTTACGATTATTCAGCACCAACAACGTGCTCGCAAGTAGGGGCATGAAGAAGGCCCCTGCGATCGCATAAAGCACCACAATCAGCAGCGGCCGATCAAACAACTGCAGGACCAGGGGAGGTACCGCCAAATAAGCTAAAAAACCTAGATAAGGACGCGAACGACCACCGGTTGAATCCGTCGAATTTACGGCGGTAGTTCGATTATTCCACCAGTCTTCGAACAGGTAGGGCACTCCCTGCCAGACGCCTAGCAAAGAAGTGAATACCGCACACCAAAATCCACCTAAGAAAAGCAGTTTTCCCGTCGGGCCCAAAAGGGTTTCGAGCTGATCCGCGAGAGCCAAAACCAGGGCCGTTCCGCTGGCATCAGCCGGACGCGCGGTCGACGCCAAAATCACCATCGCTACCCCGAAGGCAGCCGTCAGCCCATAGGCGATTAGAAGGTCCCATCTTGCGCGGGGAATAACATCAGGCGAATTCCAGCCCCGTTCCTTAATCCAATACCCGTAGCAAAGTATGGTGGCACTTCCACCGACTCCTCCCATCAGTCCAAGCACAATCCAAAGCCCCCCGGCTGGAATAACCGGAATGACTAAACCAGCTAGGATCTCACTTCCGGCCGGAGCGAGCCAAACGCCACAGGCGAAGACGAAGACAAACATCAATGCCACTAAGACCTGCATCACTTTTTCGAAGAAGCGGTAGTTGCCCAACAATACGATCGTCCAGCCCACCAACGCGTGAATCGTCGCCCAGATACCGACCGATCCCGGAACGTCGGGCCACAGCGCTTTGAAGGCCACGCCACAGGCCGCCCCAAGGGCACCTCCCACCAGAAAAGCCCATACGATCAGGTAACCGCCGAAATACCAAAACACCCAACGCGGCAGTCGAGTCGCCCACGCCTTGATAATCGATTCCCCCGTCGCCAACTGCCACCGGGCAATCCCTTCATTCAATAACCACTTCCCCGCAGCGCCCACGATCACCACCCAAAGCACGGCGAGACCGAATTGCCGACCCGCCACCGCTGCGGCAATCAGATCGCCGGCGCCAACGCCGGTGGCTGCGACTAATAAGCCCGGACCAATCAGTCCGCCGCTAGACCATTTAGGTATATCGTCACTCATGGGCGTTTGTTGACGACGTGCGTTGTTTGTGGATACCCAAAACCACCGCCTTCATCTTGGCGTGGTCTTTAATGCCGGGAGCAATTTCGACGCCACTGTTCACATCGACAAGCCGCGCACCCGATTGGGTCAGGGCATCGCCTATATTTTCCGGATTCAAGCCTCCGGCCAATATCCACTTCGTAGTGGGATGGTCGGATTGGAGCCGGGCAAACTCGGACCAATTTCCGGTCTTGCCTGAACCACCAAATTCATTCGCGGAAAACGTATCTACGAGAATCGTCTCGGCCCATTTCAACCAACGCTCATCCATGGGCGATTCCGGGTGCCGTTTCGGGACCAGCCAAAGCCGATCTCGGCCTACTTGTTTACTTATTCCTTCGATACGCTCGATCGGGAATTCGGTAGAGAAATGAATCTGAAATCGATCGAACCCTGACTCTTTCGCCGCGATCAATTCGACATCACTTGGCTCAACCATCACCGCCACCAATTTTCGCCCCCTAGGCAGGTTCGGTTTCAGGTTTTCAAAGTCCCGAACCGACAAGCCGCGTGGTGACTTCGGATACAGAATAAAGCCGAGGTAATCCGCTCCCAACGCATCCGCAAAGTTGGCGTCTACCAACGAAGTCAGTCCGCAGAATTTGAGACGAACACCATCGATCATACCTTAGCCTTCGAATGAATTAACGCTCTCAACGACATGCGCGATTTCTGCCGCGGTGAGCTCGGGAAATATCGGTAAGCTCAAGCAGTCCCGTGCTAGTTTTTCCGCGACCGGCAACGACCCCTCAGCTGGACCGACGGCGGCATAGCAGGGCTGCTGGTGCAATGCCCGGGGATAGATCAAATCCGTGCCTACGCCGCACGCCGTTAAGTGGGCGCGCAAACCATCTCGATTCGGATGCAAGAGGGTGAACTGGTGGTAAACGGACTCACCCCACTCTACGGTCTGCGGCAGCGTGACATCCTTGAGTTGAATTCCCTCCCGATATTTTTGCGCCACCGCGCGTCGTCCCGCGGTGTAATTTTCGAGATGTTTCAGCTTCACCGTCAGAGCCCCGGCCTGCAGCCCTTCCATGCGGTAATTATATCCCACATCATCGTGTTGATACCGAACATTTGAACCGTGAACGCGGAGAAGTTTCACCCGATCCAACACCTCGGAATTCGATGAGACGACCGCACCACCCTCGCCCACGCCACCGAGGTTTTTGGTGGGATAAAAACTAAACGTGCCGGCAACCCCCATGGTGCCAACCGGGCGACCTCGATAGGTCGCGAGATGGGCTTGAGCACAGTCTTCGATCACAGGGATTCCGCGACTCGCAGCCAATTCTAGAATGGGATCCATGTCGGCTGATTGTCCGAAAAGATGCACGACTACGACCGCCTTGGTTTTCGGCGTCAAAGCCGCGGCAATGGTCTCAGCTGTCACCGTAAATGTGGTTGGATCCACATCACAGAAAATCGGACGTGCTCCAACATAACTCGCGGTCCAGGCGCTCGCGATAAACGTGAAGGCAGGAACCACCACGTCATCACCGGGGCCGATCCCCAACGCTCGTGCCACGAGGTGCAGCGCGGCGGTGCCGTTGCCCACCCCAACGACAGCATCCGTTCCACTCGCCGCGGCAAAGGCGGACTCGAAAGCTGTAACGTCATCACCCAAACAGAATCGTCCGGCATCGTAGGTGGCCGCGAACGATTCAAGAATTTCAGTCCGGAGCGCTTGATGAGCGCGCGATAAATCAAGAAAAGGAACCTTCATAAAAGGAGTTATACGGTATTTCGCGGGCTCACCGACAGCAAGCGCCGGTTCGCGATGCGGTATCAGCTTTCGTTCAAACGGCTAATGAGTGCATCGACCAAGGCATTCAGACCGGGCGCTTGTGATTCAAAATCAACCGTAAGGTCTAATTCCTTCAGCGTTCTACTGGTTTGTGGCCCCATGGATCCGAGTAGCGGTTGCTTGGCCTCCTCCGAGAGTTGAAGTGAATCGGCCTGACTGGCGTAAGCCTCGGCGGCGGATGAACTCGCGAACAGGATGGCATCAGCGCCGCGTTCACGGAAGTCATGCGCGGCGGCGTTCTCTGATAAGTCGAGCTTCTCGGTGCGGTAAAGCGGCAACGTATCGACGATCGCCCGCGCCTCCTCGAGTTTCTTGACCAAGATATCTCGGTTCAAATTACCCGTGACGGTGACGATCTTCGCGCTGTCCAAACTGCCCGTGGCAATCATCGCTTTGGCCAAGGCTTCAGCGGTGGCAACCTTCGGCCGGCATTCGACCTTCACCCGATGACGTTCGATCTCTTTGGCCGTGGCATCACCCACACATGCGAAACGCAAAAGACCCAGCGCGCGGATATCATCAAAAGCCTGATAGAAATGCTCGAAGAAAATACGGACCCCATTCGCGCTGGTGAAGACGATCCAATCATACATCCCGAGTTCACTAATCACCTCCACGAGCATATCTCGATCGACGGCAGGCACCACATTGATGAGCGGCAGCTCGATCACTTCCGCACCGAGGTGTTCCAGTTTACCGCGCAACGCACTGTTTCCGCTGCGGGTTCGAGTAACGACGATGCGTCGACCGAACAACGAGAGATGTTCGAACCAGTCCACGGATTCCTGATGCCGCACCACATCGCCCACAAAAATAATTGATGGCGCCTTGAGGCCGGCTTCCGCGGCGCGGGCCACGATGTCGCTCACCGTGCCGGTCGCGCTGCGTTGACGGCCGAGTGAGGCCCACTGCACGACGGCAGCCGGCGTATCTGCAGCGAGTCCACCGGACTGTAGTCCCTTAAGAATATCGGGAAGACGGCTCATCCCCATATAGATTGCCAGCGTGGTATTTTTCAACGCCCCCAACTGCGGCCAATCCACCTGCAGTTCATGTTTCGTCGGATCTTCATGTCCGGTCACGAGCATAAGCGAAGAACTGGTATTGCGCTGCGTAAGCGGAATTCCGGCATAGGCTCCAGCCGCCAAAGCCGCAGTGATACCGGGCACCACCTCAAACGGAATATCGTTCTCAGCTAGAGCCCGAGCCTCTTCGCCGCCGCGACCAAATACATAGGGATCGCCGCCCTTCAAACGCACCACTTGCTGCCCTGCCTCAGCATGCTTGACCAGTAAGGCTTCGATTTCTTCCTGCGGCATGGAGTGGAATCCGGCCTTTTTGCCGACATAAATCACCTCACAGCGCGATCGCACCCAATCCACCAGATCCGGATGCACGAGATAATCGTAGACCAAAACGTCCGCTCGTTGGATGAGCTCGCGAGCCCGCAATGTCACCAGACCGAGATCACCCGGACCCGCTCCCACTAAATAGACCATACCTGATTCAGCCATGTGCTACCGGTCGCAGAAGGTCGCCCCGACGCCAAGCTTTCGATTACCGCAAAGAGATCATTTTCCTCTCCGTTAGGACCAATTCACCAACGGTTTAAGATTCTATAATATTAATAATTACATAAATAGTTGAATTTTAGTAGTTTATGACTTATAGGCCCTAAGCGATCCACATGTAAATGACTTGCCGAATAGGTATTACACCCTAGTTTTTATAATATGCCTGCACGGGTATTACTTCGGGTCCTGCTTCTAATCTTCGGCGTGTCCGTTGGTTTGAGCACATCTGTGCAATTCACAAGTGGTTTGGAGTGGTGGTGCGGAAACCGGCACTTGGGCCACCGGGGGCAACTGGGTCGGAGGCTCTGCACCCGGCTCCGGCATTGACGCCGTCTTCGACGCCGATACTGCCAACAGTCAATATGCTATCGTGTTCGGGGCCACCCGCACCGTTCAGAGTATCAACTTTGATGCGGCCACCTCGGCCAACGGATTCACCCACGGCACCAATCATTTTTGCATCGGTTCGGGCGGTCTCTCCAAAGACGATGATCAAACCCCGACTTTCAACATTATCCGCACCGAAGCAAACCAGTCCTGGGCCCTCACCGGTGACCTTATTGTTACCACCAATATTAATATGCGCCATAATCTCACGATCAATGGCGCCGGAAATATAGACCTGGGGGATCGGTTTACCACCAACGCAAACCTGACGCTCACTCTCAACAACACTGGGGGATTACCACCACCAATATACTTCTCAAACAGAACTTAACACTGGCTGGCAGTGCCGATTTAGATGTGTCGGCCTTAATTAAAAATAGTGGAGGTAATCGAAGCTTTATCAACAACTCCACCGGCTCCGTCACCGTCGACTGCATCTCCCTCTCCGAAAACGGCACGAATCGCACGCTCACCATGAGTGGCACCAACGACACCTTAGTGTCTGGTGTCGTCTCTGACGGTAGTAGCACCGCGAGTAATCTCACCAAAACAGGCACCGGCAACCTCACGCTTTCCGGAGCCAATACCTACAACGGTGCCACCAACGTCAATGCCGGCACCTTGACCATTGCTCATAACACTGCTCTCGGCACCACCACGGGCAGCACCACTGTGGCCTCGGGCGCCGAACTCTCGCTCACCAATGGAATCTCCGTCGCGGAAAACATCACCAACAACGGAACCGTCGCCAATACCTCAGGTTCCAACACCCTGTCCGGCGTGGTCTCCGGCACCGGCGCAGTCGATGTGGATGGCGGCACCCTTACCCTCACGGGAGCCAACACCTATTCCGGTGGCACCACGGTTGCCGGCAGCTCCACCTTGCAAATTGGTTCAGGCGCGACCACCGGTTCGCTCACCGGTAACATCACCAACAGCGGCACGGTCGATTTCAATCGCTCCAACACCTACTCCTACGGCGGCGTGATATCCGGCTCCGGCGGAGTAGATCAAACCGGCAGCGGCACCACCACGCTTACCAGCGCACAGACCTACACCGGTGACACGGACATCACCGCTGGGACGCTCCAACTTTCTGGTTCAGGTCGTCTCGCTGACACGACCGCAGTCACCGTCACTTCTCCCGGCACCTTTGATCTGAACAACGTTACCGACACGGTGGCACCATTTCCGGCGGATCAGGCGCCGGTTCAACCGGTGAGTTGATCCTCACCGCCGGCAATACCCTGAATATTACCAGCGATTTCAATTTTGGTGGCACTTTAGAGCTGACCGCCAACACC
>CAJXQX010000036.1 GCA_913058185.1 uncultured Verrucomicrobiota bacterium | reverse complement strand
GGGCCAGTCCTTTCGGGACCTACAGCCACATGCTCTCGGATAACAATACCTTCAACATGGTCTACGGAGGCGATCGCCTGTTCTACCACACCGGTTTTAAGGTCTCGATGAGCGCGCCTCATCGGTTGGAGTATTACAAACACACCAAGAGTCATAATGGGATCCTGGTCGATGGGGAAGGGCAGCCCTATCACACGGAAGCCTACGGCTGGGTGGAGAACTTCCTGAACGGCGATAAACTCAGTTATGCGGTGGGCAATGCCTCGAATGCTTACGATAGCCTAGACGAGAAATTTGACGCCGGCCTGAAAACCTTCCGGCGTCATATGATCATGCTCCGCCCCGATGTCGTGGTAATTTATGATGAACTGGAAGCGCAGGAGCCGGTGGAATGGTCCTACTTACTCCATGCCTACAACGAAATCTCACTCGATGAGAAGAATCAGATTCTCACCACCGCCAATCGGACGGGTCATGCCCGCGTCTACCTGACCGGCTCCAGCGAGTTGGATTGGTCCGTCACCGATGAATACGAGGTTCCTGCGGAAAATTGGCGGATGATTAAGGATGAGAACGGACAGCTTACGGAATACTCCAACAACGCGTGGCATTTCGCCGCGAAGAGTAAGAAGGCCCGTAAGATGCGCTTTCTCGCGGTGTATCAGGTGCGTCCCAAAAATGGTGAAACCGATCCGGTCTTTAATTTTCTGCAATTCCCCGGGCCCGATACCGTCCGGGTCGGGAAGTGGAAAATCACGGCAGCTTTGAATGTGGCTGATCCCGCTCGCATCGAGATTGTTAATACGGTGGATGGCGTGGCCTTTAATAGCGATGGCGGTGCCTTGGAATTGGCCGGCCAAACCTTCACTGGCAGCGATGCCGGAGGGGCATTGTTGATCGAGAAAGGCGAAACGAGTCTGCGGGTCCAAGAATCGTCACCGGAGATTCCGCCAGCAGCCCGTCCCGCACTCATGCATTACTCACGATCTATCCTCGGAGATAACTGATGGAAAATATAATCCCTCACTGCGTGTCCCGGTTACGCATAAATTCGATTTCACGTCAGATGTTAAGCGTTCTTTCCTGCGTGATCGTGACGACCTTGTTTGGCGGCGAAAAAAATCACTCCCCCGGAGGTATACAGCTTACAAAGACTCAAGTATCAAGCGGGGACGCCCATCATTTGTTTGGCTATATCGGCCAATCACTGACGATCCCCTGGAATGCGAGCGACCGGTATATCGTCGCGCTGCAAACTGACTTTCATGATCGACTTCCCGGCCCGGGTGATGCGGCCGATGTGGTCTTGATCGATACTCATAACGATAACGCCATGGTGGTGTTGGATCAGACCTTTGGCTGGAACCTGCAACAGGGAACGATGCTCTATTGGAACCCGGCGAAACCAGCGACGCAGTTTTTCTTCAATGACCGTGACCCGATCGATGGGCGCGTCTTTACGGTGCTCTATGATATCGAGGCGCGGAAACGTATCCGTGAATTCCGGTATGAGAATTACTCGGTCGGGAACTCGGGGGTCGCGCCCGTCGGCACTACTTTCGCCGCGATTAATTACGGCCGCATGGGGAGTCTGCGGCCGGTAACGGGTTATGCCGGTGCCATGGATGAAACGAAGGGTAAAAATGCTCCAGAGAACGATGGCATTTTCCTCATCGATAGTGAAACAGGAGAAGAACGAATTTTGGTTTCCTTTAGCCGGATCGCGAAATTGCTAAAAACGGTCGCTCATTGGGAAGTGATCAAAAAGCGATGGACGCCGGTAAAATCGTCCGAGCCGGGAGTAGAGCAACCCGATACCGCCGAAGCGGCGCTTTATATCAACCACACCTTGTTCAACCGGGGCGGAGATCGTCTCTATTTCATCGCCCGAGGTCGGAAGGGAAAACAATCCATCTGGCTGAATGTCCCTTGTTCAATCAAGACGGATGGAACGGAGTTAGTCGCGCACACCACCTCAGTCGGCGGGCATCCGGAGTGGGGCGAGGGCGATGTGATCATTGGCGCACATGATGGCCAGCAGGTTGTTTACGATGTGGTTCAGCAGAAACTGCTGCCTGAACGGACAATGGGCGACCGCTCCATTTTCCCGAATCCCGAGGGAGATGTTTCTTTGTCTCCCGACGGGAAGTGGTTTGTGAATGGGTATTCCAATAACGAGCGGGGTGCGATCAGATATGTTGTGATGCGGCTGTCCGATGGTGCGTATGTGCGCTCGGAGTGGTTTGACCGCGGTCCCTATACCAAGGGCGACCTCCGCACCGATCCGGCTCCGCGCTGGAATCGAGCCAGTAATGCAATATTGGTGCCGGGATGGACCGAGGATGGCACCCGCCAACTCTTTGTCTTAAACGTAAATGAGGGGCCCTGAGTCCCGTTTATTTACCTTGAGGGTTTTAGGAATTATACGCCTAGCGGGCGCTTCACTTACGCCCGGCTAATGACCTGAGGATCGCCTGGGCTACGGCCTCGCTCTGCGCTTGGCTGCCGGTTGGATTGAAGTGAACATTACGGGGTTTTAGGGTCCACTTATCGAAGTGAGGCAAGGTCAGGGCGTAGAGGTCGTTGATTATTACGTCTGGATAGTTCGAGAGGATTTTTCGGGCAATCTCATTCAGGAGAATGCTATCGGCGGTGCGCCGCCGGGGTTCGCCTGCTGGCACGGGCGTGGTGGTCGCGAAGATTAGCTTAGCGTTTGGAGCGTTCTCTTTCAGCCAGCGCAACCCGGCAGTCAGGTTCTGGGTATAGTCCTCGTAGTTTACCTGCATGGAGCCGTTGTCGCGGTCCTTTTTGCCGAGGGTGTTGTAGCGTTTCATGTCGTGCAGCCCGAAGTTGAAATGGATGACGTCCCATTGGAATCGCCAGGCGGGAGCCATGGTTGAAGTCAGGTTTTTCAGATGCGGGACAAAAGTGGATGAATCCCAGTCTTCGCCTGGCGGCATACGATAAAGATTCACCTTCCCGTTCAGAGCCATTGAAACGAATAGGTGGTAGTCGCTGCTGATGCTGTCGCCGAACAAAAGCACATTGGGCAGTCGTTCATCTCTCACCGGAAGTTGGTGAGCCGGGGTGTCACGATTTTCCTCGCCGACGAGGCTGTTCCAAAGTTCCTGTTCCGACAACGTGTCGGCACCCTGCGCCACCAATAGTGCTCCGAATAGAAATAGAGATCCTAAGATCGTTGCTGGGATACAGCCGCAATATTTCACCATAGGTGTTTCAATTTGGAAGGGAGTTATTGAACGTCAATGGCTCCGCAAAGATATACGGTGTTAGTTATTTGTGGATTCTGGATAATTCAGGCTAGATGACCGGTGAGCGTTCTGCTTTTAATCTTCTCCATGAAATTACCCCGGTTATTTTTCGTCTTAGTTTTCAGTATCTCCACGACCCTAGCGGCAGAGGATAAGTGGACCGTGCTATTCGACGGAGCATCACTGAAACATTGGACCAGTCTGGAGGGCGAATCGGTTGAGAAAGGTTGGAGAATTTCGGACGGAACGATTCATCGTCACGAAGAGGGAGGGGGAGACATCATTTCACGTAAAACCTATGAGAACTTCATCCTAGAATTCGAATGGAAGGTTTCCGAAGTGGGGAATAGCGGGGTTAAATATCGCGCGCGAGGTAAGCTAGGGCTCGAATATCAAATTCTCGATGACGCCAAACATGCGGATGGTAAAAAACCCAGTCGCCGGGCGGCTGGACTTTACGATCTCGTTGCCGCGCCTGACAGCAAACCGGTGAGTCCAATTGGAGAATGGAATTCTGCCCGCATCGTTGCGAAGGGTCGCTTCCTCGAACATTGGGTCAACGGCGTTAAAGTCATGAGTGTCGAACAGTCCACCGATGATTGGAACGAGCGGTTTGCGGCCAGTAAGTATGCCAAGCGCGAAGGCTTTGGTTTTGGGGCAGGGCACATTCTGCTCCAAGATCATCATGATCCCGTATGGTTCCGGAATATCCGGATCAAGCGCCTACCGTAGCTTGGACAATGGTAGGGACGGACCGCCTTGTCCGCCATAGCCTTGGCGAAGGCGGATGGCCGTCCGTGTCCTACTTTGAAGCAACTGCGGTCGGCCCAGCGGTCCGACCCTACCTTGAGGCGCGGAGCGATCCCGCTACTCGCTCAATCCAGCGACTTCACCTTCAGGTTCCGCCAATAGATTGTCCCTGCTTCACCCTTGTGGACTTGAAGGCCAAATGCGCCGGAGAGAAAGGTGTCGGTTCTCCAGTTGGAGACGGGCACACCGTTGAGCCAGGTGCGCACCTTGGCGCCACGGGCTTCGATGGTCATACGGTTCCAACCATGCTGGATTTGGGCTTTACGCGTCTCGGCGTGTTCCGCCAGCCAAACCGGGTAGAACCAGCCACCAGCCGCTTGTCCGTAGATGCCACCAGACCATCCGCGTCCGTGCGAAAAGGGTTCCATCTCCATTTGTGGACCGTAAGCAGTGGGGCCGGTTTTACCCTCCGTGCGAGTCGCGCGGAACATTACGCCCGTGTTTCCTTCCACCTCCCATTTCAGATCACACGTAAAAATGAAATCCGCGAAGTCAGCCTTCTTGGTATAAAGGTAGGTGCTCTCTGATCCAGGCACGGTTACCCCGCGAATGGAGTCTCCTTGCACCGTGAATTTGCAGGTGCCGCCGATGGCTTCCCAGTCGTCCAGATTCTTACCATTAAACAGATCGATGAATCCTTTTCCGGTGAGGTTAGGCTCATCTTTTTTGTTGATCAGCATCTCGCCTGGGACAGGCAGATTCTTCTGTTTTTCGTAGTGCTTGAACCATTTTTGTTGATTGGGTCCGGGATCGAGTTCACCCGCGAAGAGAGGGATGGAAAGGCACGCCAGAATGAGGAGGATAGGGGATTTCATGATAGGGGAATGGTTAAAGTTTGGTGTTCGACGGGAGGACTCCGTTGACCCGCGAGTAGTCGACCATGGCACCCTGCTGAGGGTGGGCGTCGAGCACGGCTTGGAGTTTTTTGCGCGCGGCTTGAGCTTCGTGGTCGAGGTGGTGGGGATTGAGTCGGGTGGTTTCCAGCACGTCTAACTGGGTGTCATATAGATCGCCACTATCGTAAAGCTTGAAGCGGTGATCCCGCGCATAACGCACTTCCCAGTGCCGATACTTGTCGTCGTAACCCTCGGCGTAAGGACGAGGGAAGTAGTAACCGTAAATCCACTCCCGCGGGGAACCGGCTTCACCCACACACTGAGGCCAGAAACTTGTGCCATCGCTGTCGGTGATTTTTTTCGGAGGTAGTCCCGTAGCCTCCACCATGGTCGGGAAGAAATCGGAAAACGCGATCAGGTCGCGGTTGATCTGTCCGGCGGGAATGTGGTTCGGCCAGTTGGCGACCAGGGGCACGTGGGTGCCGTGATCGTAGGTGTAGCCTTTACCACCGCGCAGCGGTTGCCCTTCAAACTCGGATACAAGATCAGCGTTCGTGCCATTGTCGCCGGTGAATATGATGAGGGTATTATCGCGCAGGCCATTGGCTTCGAGCGTATCCACGAGACGTCCAACGAGCGCATCCATGTAGTTCACCATATCGATGAAATTCTTTTTGTCGTCGGTTTCATTCATGTCCGCGCTGTTTGGGGCGACAGGAAACGGGTTGTGCACCAGAATCATCGGATAGTAGGCGAGAAACGGAGTGTCGGTTTCGGCGCATGACTCGATGAAGTCGGCGAGGAAGTCCGTGCAGACATCAGGGCCGTAAGCTCCCTCGGGAAGATCGAGCAACGTTCCATCACTTTCGAGCGAAGGATCCCAATAACGCGCTCGACTGGTCATGGGGGTATTCCATAGGCAGTAGGAATCGAAGCCGGCTTCTTGTGGTGTCGTTCCGCCGTCCTCGGTTTTGAGCTGCCATTTGCCCGCGGCCGCAGTGGCGTAGCCGGATTCTTTGAAATGGTTCGCGAAGGTGGGTTCGCCGTTGGGATACAAACCAAAGTCCTGATAGTTAAAAACGTTGGACTTGCCGGACATGAGATTGACGCGACTGGGAGTGCACAGCGGCGTGGAGTGGCAGTTCTCGAATCGGATACCCGCAGCCGCGAGGGCATCGAGTCGTGGGGTTGAGTATTCCTCGCTGCCGTAACTGCTGAAGCATTCAAAACCGATATCGTCGGCCATGATCAGTAACACGTTTACCGGTTTCTCGGCGGCTGAAGCGAGGGTCAGAAGACTGAGGAAGGTTATCAGTGATTTCATGGGGTGGACGATCAATTGACTACGCACCGCATTGAGCGACACGCGTGGTCCTTACACGATGGGGAAATAGCAAGAAACGGGAAGGTTGATTTCTGCGAATAGTGACCCAGTTTTCCTATTGATATGTCGCGCCCCCCTCGCTTTACCGTCGCATGCATTGCGCCTCTTCTAACTGCCGTCTTATTGCTACTTGCTCAGCCGTCTCTTTCGGCGGCAAAACCGATGGGCGATGGGCCGACGAAAACCAACATTCTCTACATCACGATCGATGATCTGAACGATTGGGTGGGCGCGCTACAAGGCCACCCACAGGTGCAGACGCCAAATATCGATCGGTTGGCCGAACGCGGGATGCTGTTCACCAATGCGCATTGTGTGGTGCCCGCTTGCAGCGGCTCACGCGCTTCCAATTGGACGGGTCTGTTGCCGATGCACACCGGAGTTTACGGCAATGGGCAGAAGCTGGAGCAGACGAATCCAGATGCCTCGGTGTTGCCCGAGGACTTGGCGGCGCAGGGCTACTACACGATGGGCACGGGCAAACTTATCCACGGGAAGAGTCAGTCGTATTTTGATGAGTATGGTCCGGACTACAATAAATGGCGGCCGATCCTCGATGATGAGAAAACCATCACAGCGGAGGAACTGGCGGATTCGGAACCCTATGTGCGACACGAGATTCCGCGTCTCGGTATCACCATGCCGCTCAATCAAATGCCGCGTGATCGAAAGCCCAATTCCTCAACCATCGACTCCTTTGATTGGGGCGTGATCGATCGACCAGAGTCGGAGTGGACCGATACCCAAAGTGCGGATTGGGCGGTGGAAAAGCTCGGCGAATCTTACAACCAACCCTTCATGTTGGCGGTCGGCTTTTATCGGCCCCACCAACCGCTGTGGGCGCCTAAAAAATATCACGATATGTATCCGCCCGAGTCGGTCGTATTACCGGAAGTATTGGCTAACGATTTAGATGATCTTTCGCGCACGGCTCAAGACTTAGGCCGCTACGCGCTCACCAGTGGTCGACACGACACGACGGTAGAAAATGGCCAGTGGCGCAACGCGGTCAGCGCCTATCTCGCCTGCATTTCTTTTGTGGATGCACAGCTCGGCAAGGTTCTCGATGCGTTGGAGGCTTCTGAGCATGCCGACAATACCATGATCGTGCTCTGGTCCGACCACGGGTGGCAGTTGGGTGAAAAAGAGCACTGGGGGAAATTCACGCCCTGGGAACGTTCGACTCGCGTGCCGTTGATCATCGCGCCGGCGACCAACGATGCGTCGATCAAGTTCAACGCCAGCAAACCCGTTCGAGCCCCCGTCTCATTATTGGATGTTTATCCTACTGTTATTGAAATGCTCGGATTGGAGCAGCGTCCGGATTTAGATGGCAGTTCCATGGTGAAGCTCTTGGCGGGAGACACTGCGGATTGGAAGAAAGGCGCGATCTCAACCGTCGGCCGAGGGACCCATACCGTTCGGGTGTGGAATTGGCGCTATACTCGTTATTTTGACGGCTCGCAAGAGCTCTACAATCTCAAGACTGATCCGCAGGAATGGACCAATCTGATCGACGACCCCGCGCACGCCAAAACCGTGAAACGACTCGCAAAGGCGATTCCCGACGATCCGAACTACAAACACTTCGTGCGCTATGGTGACTTTAAGGCGGTCGTTCCTAGCGATGGTTCTCCGCTGATGCTCTATGGCCCCAAGGTCGAAATGTTCGCGGAAGCGAAGGATGTCGCACCGCAATACCCCGCCATCACCGCGAAGATTGAAGCGTTTCTGAAGGACCACAATGGCCCCGAGAAGCATCTTAACATGAATGTGCTTTAACCGCGTTTTCGAGACTGCGGGTGAATCTCAGTCGAGTGATTCAATCGGCCAATTCTTGGAAGTCGTTCGGGCAGTCGCCAAGTAGTCCTCAATAGTCCGCACGATTGCGGGGGAGCTGGGAGCAATATTCGTGGTTTCTCCGAGATCACGGGAGAGGTGATAGATTTCCAAGGGTTCACCCGGCTGGGGACGAACAGCCTTCCAGCCGCCCCAGCGCACGGCTTGCTGGAAACCATTTTCAAAGAACTCCCAATACAGGAATCGATCACCGAGCTCGGTCACTTCGCCACGGATTACCGGCATGACATTTACGCCGTCGATGGATTCTGGAACTGAAGTTTGCGCGACGCCAGCAAGGGTGGGCAAAACATCCGCCAAATACCACGGGGTGTCATTGGTTGAACCAGAGGCAATCTGGCCGGGCCAGCGCACGATCATCGGTGAGCGAATGCCGCCCTCGTAGACGTCTCGTTTACGACCACGCAATGGACCGGAGCTGTCAAATCGACCTTCCCAACGTTCGGCGGCTCCGTTGTCGGAGCAGAAAAACACGATGGTTTTTTCATCGATTTCCAGTGATTTTAAAAGGGCGAATAATTGTCCGATGTCACGATCGAGTCGGGTGATCATAGCCGCGTGCACTTTCTCGTCGTCCGTCCACGGTTTATCGGAGTAGGGCGCGGTATCCGGAATCTCATACTTGGAGTGAGGCACGGTATACGGGAGGTAGAGAAAGAACGGGCCGGCTTGGTGGCGTTCGACGAAGTCTAGCGCAAATTCGGTGAAGAGATCATGAGTATAAGTTTTTTGGTCACCGTTTGCGTTTCCCGGGAGATCGAAGCGGTCCCGGTTCTTCCAAATATACTCGGGGAAATAACTGTGCGCTCGCCGCTGATTGAGGTAGCCGAACCATTCGTCGAAACCTTGGTCGTTCGGAACTCCGGTGGTGGCGGGTTCGCCTAAACCCCACTTGCCGGTGATTCCGGTGGCATAGCCCGCTGATTTCAAAACCTCAGCGATCGTCACATCTTCCGCGAATAGGGGGACACGTCCCTTGTTTCCGGCCAATCCGAGCACGCCGAACTTTCCGAAGTTTCCTCGGACTGTGGTATGCCCGGTGTGCTGTCCCGTCATGAGCACACTCCGCGAAGGTGCGCAAACCGGAGATCCGGCGTAGAAATCGGTGAAGCGGATGCCTTCCGCGGCCATGTGATCGAGATGCGGCGTTTGAATCACCGTTTGGCCGTAGGAACCGAGATCTCCGTAGCCGAGATCATCGGCCATGATGAAAATTATGTTGGGGCGGGTCTCAGCCCCCATCGAGAGGGCCGACAGGCCAAATGCAGACAGCATTAACAGGAAAAATCTGGTCCGGAATTGTTTGAATGCGTGCATGCGGATGGAGGGGCGGAGGCAGGGTTCTATACTAGAGACGAATGAGAGCGCCGCTTCGGTTAAAATCGGGGACGGATAATGTCGGAAGCTTTCCGAGTCGGATCAAGATCTCACCTCGACGAGAGTGTTGCGGAATATTCAAAGAGGCTTCGGTAAAAGAACGGGAAGAGCGTATTCCGTCTATGGAGGGGGGGGCCACGCGCCGGAGCATCCGGCGATTCATGGTGTATTTGGGCAGAATCTTTTCACCGAAATGAGAGGGAGATTCGTCTTGAGGTCGAGGGTGAGTCAAATACCTCGTTATAACCCCGTTCACAAATCTGTAGTTCATCTCCACTCCCCAGAAATAGCATGAAAAAACTGATCTTTCTCGCCCTGACCCTTGCCGTTATTTGCGCCACCTCGACTTCTCTCGCCGCAGCGGAACCACAAGTTACCGGAGAGTATTCCGGAAGCTGGAGCAGCAACGATGGCAGCACGGGCAATATTGATATTGCGTTGGTCGATTCGGTGGCGGACTCGTGGTCGGCTGAGGTTAAGTTGTGGGCCGATGGGGATAGCATTCCCGTGACCATGAAATCCGTCGCGATTGACGGGAGCAAGGTAGAGATCGTTTTCGACTTCAGAGCTGAAGGTCAAACCAGCACCGTTAAATTGAAAGGAGCGGTGACCTCGAAATTTCTGGTCGGCGGTTACGAAGTGTTGAATCGTAAGGGCAGGGTGTCCTCCAGTGGGACTTGGACGTCGAAACGTTCCGGTTAATTCCCTTGGGTAGATCGACCTCCTTTGGGCTTTATAATGTATTAGGGGAGGATCTGCTTGGAGCTAGCACCAAGCAGCGGCGGTCCGTCCTTCCTTCGATCAACCCGTTTGATGGGGGGAGCACGTATCGAACCTTATTAGGGTTTTCTCACCAGCTCGACTGAGTGCACGTCGATGGCCAATTGGCCAATGATATTGGGCGCGGTGAGTCGGAGTTGGCCGCGTCCTTTTTCAAGGTGGAGTGAGCCCAAATCAAGGGCCTGGAAATCCTTCACAAAGTAGTGAGAATTGGCGACGCGTTCCATCGACTTGTCGTAGAGCGGCGGGTTGAACGCGATTGTGACGGGCGCGGTGGTTTTGTCGCCTTGCTCCATGGCGAGTTGGATGGTGGTGCCGAGGTTTTCCTCGGCGCAGGTGTAATGCACGGTGGCCTCGTATTCACCGGCTTCGCCGACATCGATGCTCCAGGTGATTGCGTCGTCTTCGCTCGTCCAGTTTTTGAAGAAGGAGTTGTTCGGGGCCTTGGAGCTGCGAATGATCGTGCCGTGAGGAATGCCGTCCCGAGCGGGCAGGGTGGTCGCGGGGGCATAACCGACGGTGAACGGGCGATCGCGATAGGCGGCGAAATCCTGTTGCATCGCCGCGTTGTGCCGAGTGGCGAGCTTGGTCAATCGCGCGTGGACCTCCGGGTGTTCCGCCGCGACATCGTGGTGTTGGCCCCGGTCGGCGGTGATGTCGAAGAGCTTGCCGGTAGCATCGAGCCGGTAGCGTTGATTACGCACACTGACCTGCTTGTTTTTGATGCTGAATATGGGGCGGTAGTTCCACGCACTGGACTGACCAGCGAGGAGGGACTGGAAACTTTGACCATCGATCGGCTTGGCCGTGGCAACCTCTGCGCCGGCGAGTTCGGCCAGCGTGGGCAGCAGGTCGATTGCTGCGGTGACTTGAGGCACGCGGAGGCCAGCGGCGATTTGGTCCGGCCAGCGGATGAAGAAAGGCGAACGCAGGCCGCCTTCATCGATGGAGCCTTTGCGGCCTTTCATGCCGCCGTTCCAACGAATGGAGTTGGGTCCATTGTCAGAGAAATAGATGACGATGGTATCGTTCTGCAGGTTCAGTTCTTCGAGCCGCTGGAGGATACGGCCGACATTCCAGTCAATGTTCTCGCACATCGCGAGGGCGGCGCGGGTCATCATCACGTCCTCGCGCTTTGGTTCGCGGTTCATCATGGCAGGGTCGACGTCTCTGAATTTGTCGTAGAACTCGTCGCTAATCATCATCGGGGAATGCGGCGTGTTGTAGGGCAGGTAGCAGAAGAACGGATTGTCGCGATTGTCTTCGATGAATTCCAGCGCGTGGTCGGTGAAGTCGTCGACCACGAAGCCGTTGCCCCGAACCTTGCGGCCATTGTGATCGAGCGGAGGGCTGAAGTAGTGGCCCCAGTGTCCGGAGGTGAATCCGTAGTATTCGTCGAAGCCACGATCGTTGGGGTGATAGGGGGACTGGGTGCCGTTGTGCCATTTGCCGAATGCGCCGGTGGTGTAGCCGTTGGCCTTAAACACGTCGGCGATGGTGGTCTCGTCGGGATTAAGCCGACCTTGTCCGGAACTGACTCCACTCACGCCGGTGCGAGGATAGTAGCGGCCGGTGAGGAATTCGGCGCGGGTAGGCGCACACACCTGGCAGACATAGAAATTGTCGAATGTTGCCCCGTCGCGGGCGAGGGTATCGATGTTCGGCGTGGAGAGGTTGGGGTTCCCGCTAACGCTCAAATCACCCCAGCCCTGATCGTCGGTGAGGATGACGATGACGTTGGGTTGAGTAGCGGCAAAAATGCTCGCGCTGGCGGCAATGTGCAGGGCGAGCAAACAGAGGAGGTTTCGCATGGTCTCGATAAACGTGATGGCGGGGCAGTGAGGAGGGGAGAACAATTTGAAAACTTAGCGATCTTCCTTCTTTCCATCAATCGAGATCTGCTACTGCCCCGTATCCCGAATCAGCGCGGGCGGTCGTCAGGTAGTGCTTGATGACATTAATTTAGATAAGCTTTAATATGCATCGTATTTAGACGTAAAATTTCGCCCAATTCTCTCTATGTTATCGTCACCCCTCTTTCGTTTTATTGCAGCCGTTTGTTTCGGGGGATTCAGTGCCGTCGCGGCAGCGGCGGTCGACCGTCCCAACGTCATCCTCATTATGGCCGATGATATGGGTTTTGAATGCCTGAGCACTTACGGGAGTCAGTCCTACGAGACGCCGCGATTGGATCGTTTGGCGGCGGACGGAGTTCGTTTTGATAACTGCTACTCCACGCCGGTCTGCACGTCATCGCGGGTGCAAATTATGACCGGTCGCTACAACTGTTTTACCTATGAGGAGTTCGGTTACCTCAATCCAAAGTATCCGACATTTGGTAATCTCATGCGCGACTCAGGCTATGCGACGATGATTGCCGGTAAATGGCAGTTGAACGGAATTTCGCATGGTGACGGTAAGTTTGACCGATCGAATGATACCACCCGGCTGCACGATGCCGGGTTCGACGAATACAGCCTCTGGCAGGTCACCAAGGGAAAGTCCTACGGCGAGCGATTTTGGGATCCGTATATCGAGCAAAATGGTGAGGTCATCGACGAAGCGATGGACGGCAAATATGGACCGGACCACTTCACGGATTACATCTGCGATTTCATTGAACGAAAAAAGGACGAGCTGTTCTTCGTGTATTACCCGATGGTTTTGGTGCATAGCCCATTTTTACCCACGCCCGATAGTGAGACTCAGGAGTTGAGTCGGCAGGAGGCATTTGGAGATATGATGGCGTATTGCGATAAATTGGTCGGACGCATCCATGACAAACTGGAGGAAGAGGGGCTGTTGGAGAATACGCTTATCCTCTTCACGGGTGATAATGGCACGGATCGGTCAATTGTCTCGGAGTTGCCTCATCGCACGGTGCCGGGGGGCAAAGCCAATACGATTGATGCGGGAATTCACGTGCCGCTCATTGCCTACTGGAAGGGACAGACACCCGTCGGGCAGGTGAGCCAACAGTTAGTGGATTTTACCGACTTCCATCAAACTTTGGCCGACATCGTCACGTTGCCTCAGTCCAAACGAGAGGAGCTGCAACTCGAGGGGGTCAGTTTTCTCCCGACATTAGTGGGCAAGTCCGGACCGGAGCGCGAGTGGGTGTTTGGCTATTACGACGCTCGGTGGGGACAAGCGAGAGTTCATCGTGATAAGTATGTCTATGATGGTCAGTTTAAACTGTATCAGAACGGGGACTACTTTGAAGTGAGATCAGACTTCATGGAAGAGTCACCGGTATCCGCAGCGGGAGTTGAATCCGATCGGCGCGAAGAACTTCAGGCGGTATTAGATCGTTACCCCCGGCTTCCGGATGTTGAAACCGAATTTGGGGAACCACTCTTACCATGATTCCGAATCGTCATTGCGTGACTTGGGCATGAAGGGCAGGAAGTCTTTAGGATGATGAAGACGGTATTGCGAATCATGATGATGGGCCTGTTTGCGCTGGGCGCGGGGTGGGCCCAAGCGAATCAGACGGGCGATGCTAACGCGTGGAAGCAATTTGTGGGTAAGACTGGCCCCAGTGGCTGGCGAGCTAACGTCATTCAGCCAGATCCACATGATGATGGTCCGGACGGCGTAAATTTCCACGATTGGGATGCGGATGGTGACCTCGATGTATTCGTGAATTTTGAAGAGGGAGGATACAGTCGGCTCTATTTCAATCCTGGTCCGGATGAGATTCGGGGGCTTTGGACAGACTATATCGAACTGGAGAAGCATGGGAAATGCGAAGACTCCGGGATTGGTGACCTCGATCACGACGGAGACATCGACTACATCGCGAATGGTGGTCACGTGTTTTTCAATCCGGGTCAGGGCGATCTTAGGGATCCGACAAAGTGGGTTCGAATGACCCTCTTCGAGCAGGAGGCGCGTAACCCGATTGTTAGCGATGTCGATGGCGACGGTCTCAACGATCTTATCGTAGGGGCGGAGGCTTGGTATAAACAGCCGGCTGAGAACAAACATGAGGCAACTCAATGGAAACGCTATGAACTCGGCGTCGCCGATTGGCCCATGAGCACGATCGTCAATGACATCGACGGTGATGGGGACCAAGACATCATCGTGCAGGAACGGAAGAAGCAGGGGACCTTTTACTATGAGAACTTGGGCGCGGAATATGTGACTCAACCTTGGCCCGTGAGAGTGATTGATACGGAGATCGAAGGATTGTTCATGATCCTCGGCGACGCGAATGCTGATGGTCGTCCCGATTTGGTGAAGGCCAGCAAGAAGGGAGAGGTTTTCCTCTACCTACGCACCAACGACACGGGGCCGCCGAAGTATCACCGAGTGGAGGTGCCCATACCCGTGCAGCCGGATGGGCTAACAGCTAAGGGAGACAATGCTAGGTCCAAGGGTGTGGCGTTTATCGAGATGAACGGAGATCCGACCACTCCCGAAATCGTGCTGATCCCTGAATTTGAGGCACAGTTGTGGTATTTGACGATGACCGGCGACGGTATGTCCTCGGAGAACTGGGCCAACAATCTGATGGACCTGCCGGGTCCAGAATCACGTAAGAAGATGGATAACGCATTTTTGGCCGATCTCGACGGTGACGGCGATATGGACATCGCGACGACCGAAGAGAATGGCGGGTGGGGCGTGGTTTGGTTTGAAAACCCTACGACCAAGTAGTCAGTCTCCGTATTGCCCCCCACTCCTCGACGTTCCCTCTTAGATCATCGCTGCCCCTGTATAAGTTCCCCATGCGCCACGCTAACCCTATTATGAATCACCTCAAACTGTGCCAAACGCTGTTCTGCGCGTCGTTGTTTGCCCTCACGGGACTGTTCGCCACGGCTGCGTCCGAAAGTCGTCCCAACATTCTTATTATGCTGGCGGACGACATGGGATACGGCGATCTCGGTTCTTATGGTGGTCGCGCGATCACACCTAACATCGATCGATTGGCTGCCGAGGGGATCAAGTTTGATGAGTGTTATTCTGGTGCGCCGAATTGTTCGCCGGCTCGAGTGAGCCTCATGACCGGCCGCATGCCGACCCGTGCGGGCATGTATAGTTACCGCCCGCCTGGAAGCACCATGCACCTGCGTGGGGAAGAGATCACCATGGCGGAAGTGCTGCAGGCCGACGGCTACCAGACGGCTCATGTCGGGAAGTGGCATCTCAGCTGCCTGCCGCAGGACCCGGCGTTGAACCAGGCACAGCCGATCGACCAGGGGTTTGAATATTCCTTGGGCACAGAAAACAATGCCGAGCCTTCGCATCTTAACCCAGTTAACTACGTGCGAAACGGAGTTGCGATCGGTGAGCAAAAAGGTTACTCGTGCCAACTCCTGGCCGACGAAGTCGAGACCTGGTTTGGCACAGTCTACGATGATGAAAAACCGTTCTTACTCTATGTGCCGTTTCATGAACCTCATGCGAAGATTGCGACGCCACCCGAGCTCGTCGCGCAGTATCCGGATCTAGATAAGAAATCGGCCGAATACTTTGGGAATATTCAACACATGGATTCCGCGGTAGGGCGGGTATTGGCCGCGCTCGAAGCCCAAGGGGTTTCCGACAATACCATGATTTTCTTCGGCTCGGACAACGGCTCCTATCGCATGGGCTCCAACGGAAACCTGCGGGGACTGAAAGGTGGCGTCTACGACGGAGGCATCAAGGTGCCGGGCATCTTTCATTTCCCCAAGAAATTCAAAGGTAACCGAGTCTTGGATACGCCGATGTGGTTCCCTGACTTATTGCCGACCATCAGCGCCCTCACGGGGGCCAAGGTTCCGGTTGGGTTGGCGCTGGATGGAATTGATCTCGGTCCCTTGCTTAAGGGCCGGGCCGCCCCCGCGCGCGATCAACCTCTGATGTGGTATTTTTATCGAAGTTCACCGGAGGCTTCGATGCGTCACGGTGACTACAGCCTAGTCGCGCGATCGAGCGACAATAAGCCACGAACGCATCCCATCGTCGCAGAAGACATGCCATTTGTTAAAACAGTGAAGCCGGAGTTTTTCGAACTCTACGACCTAACTGAGGATCCCGGGCAGCGTAACGACCTTGCCGCATCGATGCCGGGGAAACTGGCCGATATGAAAACCCGGTTCTGGGTGCTTTTTGAAGAATCACGCGCCGAGGGTCCTGATTGGCTCGGACTCCCTCTTGCAACCACCTATCAGGCAAATCACGACAAACCCGCCGAGTTTATCAAAAATCAAAAACAGTTTTTAACTCCCGAGAAGTAGAGGAGTTTCCTGGGGCTGGTTCAGAACACCGTTTCGGTCGTGTGCTTAGAACGCCCCTACCGTTTGATCCCATCGTTCGGTTCGCATTTTTGTGATTTTGGACAATAATGTGATCAAAATTCACTAGTTAATAACATGCCGATATTACCCCCATCATTCGACAACCTGAATTCAAACACCCGGAGGTTCGTTGCCATCCTGAGTATCGTGGTGTCTGCCACGGGACTTTCAGCGCAGTCCACGCCGCGCTCCGTCGAATCGAAGAACGTGCCGAAGAAGGACTACCGTTTGTTCGTCGGTTTGGACCTGACGATCTTACACCAAGAGGAATTTGGTAGATTAACGAACTACAGGGATCACCGAGCTCAGCTCGATGGCGCCAATGGCGCGGTGGTCGATGTGCGAGCGGAGCACCGCACTCGATTCGAACACGTGCCCAAGGTGGGGCTCACGTCGTTGAATATCAGTGAAGTTGATACGCATCGGGACTACTCGGTCATCGATAATTCTTCGCAGAATTGGGCGGTGCAACAGGCGACGGTGGAATCCGGAGAAGCTAAGAGTCGACTGACGGGAGATCTGAAGACCAGAAGCAATCCGTCCGGTCGGGGACAACGAAACAACACGCCGAGCACGTTCTATGAGCCATCTACCAGTATGGATGAGAGAATCGACGCGTCCCAAAACGCCGATATTCAGATACAGCTCGATGAGAAGTTTTATGCGGACGATGGGAAACAGACATCTAAAGATAAGACAGCCCTGGTCGTTGAGGCGCTCTTGTCATCACCACAGCCGATTGTTGATGCCTATGCGGTGGGTATCGTCCGCGTGGTAGCACAGGCGCAGCAGAAGGACCTTATTCTCTTCGAGAAACTTGAGTATATCGGCCCAGAGCCTCAAAAAGTCCTCCTGCGCAAGGAAAGCCTGCCCCGCAGTTTGGAGGTGCTGGAGGTTGATATCCATATTTACCGTGGTGGTCGCGAATTCGTGACAAATATGTCCGATAAGCAGTTCGGACTGAGTCGCGATGAAGCCCATGAATATGTCACGCTCGATCGCATGGCCCAGAACCGAAATGCCACTCTGGCGGCCGAGCCAGCTTGGGAAATCGCCCCAGCCGTATTACTGGCGGCCGATGCGCCAGAGGCGTTCGATTATGCCGTTAAGGTGAGCGTTGATGACCGGGGTCGCATTGTGGAAATTTCTGAAGATGCGATCTTGCCCGATCATATCCGCTCCATCGTCGAGGACATTACGTTTATGCCGGCTCTGGTCGACGGGCAGGCCGTCGCCAGCGAGGTTTCGTTTAATCTCCAGGATTTCTTTCGCTGAATGTCGGTGGGAGCCGATCACCTATTCGACGATCATCTCGCCCTTCATCATAAACCAGTGGCCCGGGAAGGTGCAGATGTAAGGATACACCCCGGGCTTCTCGGGTGCGTTGAAGCGTAGGATCTCCAGCCCATCCGGGCCGAGGAGTTTGGTGTAGTGTAGGATTCCGGGCACAGTGGGGATGAAATCCTTCTCCACGCCACTTGGGTCCTTGGCCATTTCGTTGGCGGCGACTCCGATGGCCTCATTGCGACCCGGTTCGATGATCACGAGGTTGTGTTGCGTCGCATCTGGATTAGTGAAAATCAGTCGCACGGGTTGTCCGGCTCGCACCGTGAACTTTTCCACGTCGAATAACATGCGTTCGGGGATGGTAGAGATCTCGATGCTAAACAGATCCTCTTGACGATCGAATCCGGAGGCCACCGCACCGCCGGCGAGGAGGGCATCAGCCTTGGTGTTCTCTTGGTCCCAGTTTTCGTAAAAATCGCTGAGAGTCTTCCGCTCAGAATCATCCAATGCCGAATCGTCTCCTTGCCAGAAGGGCGCGAGGGCCTCTGATCCGATCGCGCACCGGACAGCGAACTTCAAGTGCTCCTGCATGGGGTATTGGAATATGTCCAAAAGTGATTTGAGGGCATCGGCTGTGCCCAAGTAACTCGCGGTGTTGGCTGCTTCGAGGCGCACGATTCCGTTCACATCGTTGGTGCGTTTTGCCAGCAGACTCAATGCTTGCGCCAGGGTGAGACCATTGTCGGCGAGGTTAGGCATCGCGGGCATGCCGGTCGCGCCGATGGTGTAGCGGAGTTGTCGCGTCGCGGCGGCTCGGGCGTGGTGATTCTCGCAGGTCAGCAGTTCACGCAGGAGAGCGGGGCGGCTGACGCCGATGCTGCGGTAGACCCACATAGCTTCGACTTGATGATGGCGGAATCGCTCGTCGGAGGAATCGAGTTTTGCGACCCAAGAGTCGAGAGCGGTAGCTACGTCGGCGGAATCATGGGTGTCCCGCAACTCGCGTTTGGTCCAGTAGCGGTAACGGTATTCGCGGCGCTTCAGATTATCGAGGAGTTGATCGAGTTCGGTGTCGGCGATCGAGGGGGCGTCTTGCAGTTGGGCACCCTTAGGCACGACGCGCCATATGCGGCCGCTTTTGCGATCACGGCGGGGATCTCGGAGCGAGTATTGGGCGTGACCTTTGACGGGGTTATACCAATCGCAGATATAGATCGCGCCCCGCGGGCCGAATTTTATGTCGACGGGGATAAAACTCAGGTTTTCGGAGAAGATGAGGTCCGAGACATACTCCTCTGCGAAGTGATCATCGTTTTCGATCCACTTGTGAATTTCGACCCGGTTGGTTGGTTTGTAGCGCACTTTTATGAATCCGCCTTGGAGCGCGTCAGGCCACATGGGGAAGTCGACAAATTCATGCCCGCAGACACCGGAGTAGGCCGGAATGCCGGAAGCCTTGGGATGTTGCTCGGGGAACGCTGGGTTGGTGGCGTGAAACGCACTGGCGAAAACCGGGTGGCTCGCGACGTGATGTCCCCAGTCCGAGTAAGTCACTCCCCATGGGTTGGTATTGGGGTAGCTGCCGAAGGTGACGAGAGACTGATTGAGCGGGGAGTATTTGAACCACGCGGAGTTCTTGGCGCGGATCGGACCGTAGGGTGTTTCGACCTGCGAGTTGTGGAAGATTGATTCGCGGAAAAGGAGATCGCCATCGGGAGCCCAAACGAAGTCGTGCAAGGCGTGGTGCGAGTCTTCGCAACCAAATCCGGTGTAGAGATACTCGCGAGAGTCGGCCTTTCCGTCGCCATCACTATCGTAGATGTAACTGAGGTGAGGCTCTTCCGAAACGATGATGCCGTCCTTATAGAGTTCATAGGATAACGGGATGCTAATATCGTCGGCCCAGATCGTAGATTTGTCGGCGCGCCCATCGTTATCGGTGTCCTCTAGGATGACGATCTTATCGCGCGGTTTTTGACCAGGATAGACATGAGGATAAGTGACGGAGCAACTCACCCAAAGGCGGCCCTTCGCATCCCAGCGCATGGTGATAGGGCAGGCGATTTCGGGGAACTCTTCTTCACTCGCGAACAGATTGACTTCGAATCGGGGATCGACCCGGAAGGCCGCCATCTCGTCAGCGGGAGAGAGCCATTCGTTGGCGCCGCGCGATTCTTCTATCTCATCCAACTCCGGCACATTCGAATCATCAATCGGTTGAGCAGCGAAGGTCTGACCTTGGGCGATGGCCCAAATCCGCTCATCGCGATTTGCGGTCATGATTTCCAGATTCCGCATGGCAGGGAGGAAATCCAAATAGCCGTAACTCTTGTTGCGGGCTCCGGTGTAATAGTAGGTGTTGAGCGGGCGGTAGCGGCGGAAATACTGCGTATTCTTGTCGATGATGGTCGCGCGCAATTCCTCGTTGGGTGTGGGGACCGGGGAATCGAACACCGCATGGAACAAGGCATCGGCGAATACTTTGTAACCGATCTCGGTCAGGTGGGCCCCATTGATGGTGAGGTCGGAGGTTTCGTCGGCCATAGCAACCTGAGTGGAGGCGAAGACATTGGCGAAGCCGACCTGAAGGCGTTCAGCGACTTCCGCCATGGCGGCGGTGTAGGCCGCGAGGCGTTCGTTGTTTAAATCTGCCGCCGGAACCTTGGCGGTGTTTTCGTTGGCGATGGGGGAGATCAGCACAATCTGAGGTGCATCGGTGCCGTTGTAGGCCTTCGATTTCAGATCCAGCAAGAAGCGGGCGAGACGGGCCTTGAAGGACTCGACCGCCTCCAGTCCGTCAAAAGATTCGTTGTAGCCGAACGCCGCGAAAATGACGTCCACGTTCTCACGGGTGAGGTGTTGCTCGACGGTTGCGAAGTTTGCCGGGCGCGGCTGCAGGTCGACCTCATCGGCTGACCAAGCGAGATTACGAATCACTAGTTTTTCCCCCGGATGGGCGAGTTGGAGGTTGGCTTCGAAGTGGCCAAAAATTTGAGCGCGATCCAGTAGGGTGTTCCCGATAAACGCGATGCGGTCTCCGGCGTTGAGCTGAAGGGGTAATTCCGTGGGCACCGGATGCGTGATCATCGCGGTCGGTGCCTGATCGAAATAGATCCCATACTCCTCGAGTTCTGGATCCTGCGGCGGTGGGGTTTTGCCCGAAGGCAGGCTTTTGGCGTCCTTCAACTTATGAGGAACCTCGGTGGCATTCTTGGACTGAATTCCGCCGTGAAAGGTATTTTTAGTTTGATCAGCGGCGGTGGTCGTTGGCTGGCCAAAGACGAAACTGCCAATCGCCAAAGCGCAGATAATACCGGCGGATAGTTTAGTTGCTGGGGAGGACAAGAACACGAGTTTCATGAGATTCGATGCTAACGCTCGATTGAGAGCGGTTAGGGGCACATAGGAATATAGAGACTTACGGAATAAGTATCCAAGACTAACTACAAAAGAGTCGGTATTGGATATAATCGGCAGCCTCAATCGGGAGCTTCAGATTCCCCTCTGAATCCCCGGTATTTTAGGTGCCATTGGGAGGTTAAGTAGGCTCTAGTTCACTTATGGCTCTTAATCTCAGGATCGCTCCTTTCTTGGTATTGGCATTTTTGCTGGCGAGTTCGCTCGAAGCCAAAGAGCTCCTCATCGTCGCCCATCGCGGGGCGAATCATTTGGCTCCCGAAAATACGATCGCAGCTACTCAGAAATGCGTGGATCTCGGGGTGGACTACGTGGAAATTGATGTCCGCACGAGTAAGGACGGTGTTATGTATATTCTGCACGACAAGACCCTCGATCGAACGACCAATGGCAGCGGCGAAATCAAGGAACGCAGTTCGGAGTATATCGAACAGTTGGACGCCGGCAGTTGGTTTGGATCCGAGTTTGCGGATCAGAGAGTCCCTCGGCTAAAGCCCTATCTGCGGCAGTTCAAAGGGAAGGTTAAGATCTACTTCGATGTGAAAGCCGCGGATCTCGCCGAACTCCTTGCGCTGGTGCACGAGGCCGGCTTTGCCCGGGACTGTTTCTTTTGGTTTTCTAAGGACGAGCAGGCTCGGGAACTGCGGGCGCTCGATCGGCATATTCCCTTGAAAATGAACGCCGTTGATGTGGCGGGACTTCGTCGCGTGATGGATTACAACCCGCAAATCATCGAATACCGGCTTGAGCATCTGACGCCGGAGTTCATCGCTTTTTGTCGAGAGCATGACCTGAGACTTATGGCGCACGCGCTGGGGGAAGGTTTCGAAACGAAGTATCAAGAAATCATCGATTCGGCCGCGGACATGGTGAATTTGGACCGAGCGGATGAAATGATTGAACGGCTCAAATAAAGGAGTTGTGTCTGCTGCGTGCTATTGCCGATACGCTCTGAGAATACGGACGGGAGGAGCAATGAGTTGTCCGGCAGTGTAGGCGTCTTCGCTGTCGGAATTGGTTTTGGTGCGATGAATTTTAAGCACGATATCCATTCCCTTGGTCACCCGTCCAAATGCGGCGAAGCCTTGTCCGTCTCCGGATACGGCGCGGCCTCCGCCCATATCGAGGGAGGGTTGATCACCGATGCAGATGAAGAACGTGCCACCGGTCGCAGAACCCACTTCGCTGCGAGCCAGTGAAATTACCCCATCGCGGTGAAGGATGCCGGTTTGTTCGGTGGTTTCATGCTCGATGGGTGTTAGTCCTTCGGTGTCTGGCAGTAGACCGCCTTGGATAACGCTGATCTTGGGCGAGCCATTGTCGTTCTTAGGATAGACGGTCCGGTAGAATCCCCCGTCGTTGAGTAGTCCGGTATCCACGTGGGCGAGGAAGCCTGCTCCGGAAATGGGTGCCTGATCAATCAGCACCTCAATCTCGATGATACCCACTGGGGTCTCGAGGGTTACGGCAACCGGCTTAGCCGAAAGACAACTGACCAAAGCGGCAAGAATGCCGATGAAAAGTGAACATCGAAGTGCAGTCATGGGATAGGGGATAACCCAATCCAAGTGCGCTACGCCCCCAGCGTAAACGGTGAAGTCCCTAACAGCATTTAACCAACTTAGGGAGCCTCAGGTTTCTGTGCCGAATTTGACGTCCAGCCTATATCAAACAGTTGGATTGACCCTTTTTAGGATTTTCTCTGAGCAACGGTATCGAACACAAACTGCAAAACTAGCACCTCTGATGGCACCGAAACAGTAAGGGGTAGCCCTTACTGGCGTCTTCATCAGTTTTTGTAGACTTCCCGACGGTGTCCAACTCTGACAACGGATACGATTAATTCGTCATCGATTATCTGGTAGAGGATTCGGTAGTTCCCTTGCCTGACTCGGAATTTCTCTTGTCCGGATAATTTCTTGCTGCCTGATGGCCGAGGGTCTGTCGCTAGGCTTCGAATCTTCTCAATAATACGAACTCGGCCCTTCTTTTCGATCCGTTCGATTTCTTTCGCCGCCGATTTTTTGATGACGATTTTATAGCTTACCATCTTTTTTCAGGGATGCGACGAAAGCTTCGAAATCGATTACAGGCTCATGCTCTCGTTCTTTAAATGCTTCCAGATCTTCAGCGTCTTTTAGCAGTGCCGATCTTACCGCATCATTCACCAGGTCCGATACAGGAGATGATATCTCAGCGGACTTCATTTTGAGTGCCCGATGGAGATCTTCTTCGAAATAAACCGTCGCTCGTTTCATGTAAGCACTAAAACGTTAAAACGTTAAAGTGTCAAATTTCTTCTTATGAGGAGTGCGCGAAAAGGGTTTGGTATCTCCTCGGGCCGGGGTAGGCTTTCGTCTTCCCATCCCATCTGAGTTTTCCATGAATTTCCTTTCTCCATTCCGTGCGATTTCTTTCCTGGCCGTGGGCGGGAGTATGGGATTCGGAGAGATGCCCTCAGAGATTATCGAACATCGGATTTCGTCCCCTTATCAGGCCAGTGAAACGACACTTCGGGTGTTGTCGCCTGATCAGATCGTTGAAGGACGGCTCTATCGAACGCTGTATGTGTTACCAGTAAGAGAGGAGAGTGATGAGCGGCATGGCCAAGGACTGCAGGAAATTTGGGATCTGGATATACCCAATCGCTACGATGTGATCTGCATCGCCCCGGCCTTCTCTGAAATGCCGTGGTATAACGATCACGCTTCGGATTCGGAACGTCAGGATGAAAGCCATCTCCTGAAAACGATCATCCCGTTTGTGGAGGCGAATTACCCGGTGCGGACCGATGCAGCGGGGAAATTATTACTCGGATTCAGTAAATCAGGCTGGGGGGGCACTATCGCTTCTTCTCCGGCATCCGGATACGTTTGGCAAAGCAGCGGCTTGGGATACGGGAATTCGGGTGGACCTGGGACCGATTGAAGAAGCGGATCGAACTGAGCGGATGATGCAGTTTTGGGGCAGCGCAGAGAACTTCGCTCATTATCGTTTATCGAATTTGGTGAAATCGCATGGTTCCAAACTGGGGCCAAATGCCAGAATTTTCTACTACGTTCCAGCCGGAGTGCGCGCTGCCGGAGGGGCAAAACTTCATCAATTGATGATCGAAAACGAGCTGCCTCATCGATATCTCTTTGAACCCCCTCGCCGCCACAGTTGGACCAGTGGGTGGATCCCCGAATCGGTAAAGTTTCTTCTCCAAGGAAACTGATTTTTTGCTTAAAATCTGTATTTGATTTAATAATACAGTATCGAAGATATATAATTTACTCCCGTTAAGTAAAGACCCTGCCAAATGCTCTTTGCGACTTTGTTGGGTAGTAAATTCGGCAGTTTAGTGGATGATTTGAAACTTATGACACGAGAATTACTAAGAATCATTCTGTTCCTTGGAGTGATTTGTTTCGGCAACGGTGCGTTTGCGGCCCCTAAAAATTTCATCATCATCATGACCGATGATCAGGGGTGGGGCGACTTGAGTTGTTTTGGTTCCGAGATCATTGCCACGCCGCACATCGACCGCATGGCAAGCGAGGGGCTGCGCATGACGAGTTTCTATGTGGCTTCCTCGGTATGCTCTCCGTCGCGGGCTGCCCTACTCACGGGCCGCATGCCGGTCCGGGTGGGCGTCCCGGGGGTCTTGTTTCCCCGCTCAACTACGGGCCTGCCGCCGGCGGAACTCACCATCGCTGAATTGCTGAAGAGGCAGGGCTATGCCACGGGCATCGTGGGCAAGTGGCACCTGGGGCATCAAGCGCAGTTCATGCCTATGAATCAGGGTTTCGATTCTTATTATGGCGTTCCCTACAGCAACGATATGTCGATTTCGGCGGAGTTCGATATCTCGCCTGTTGTGCAACTCAACGAGGGATACACGCCGGAGCAGATGCAGAGCGACCGGGCCCGCTACCTCCAACATTATCGAGAGCTGCGTAATCGGGTCCCGCTGCTGGAAGATAATATGATCATTGAGTATCCGGTGGACCAGAAGACTTTGACCCGACGCTACACTGAGAAAGCCGTTGAGTTTATCGCGGAGCACAAGGAGGAGCCGTTCTTTCTCTATATGCCGCACACCATGCCGCATAAGCCGCATCACATCGAAGAGGAGTATGCGGGTAAGAGTGAGGCGGGGATCTTTGGCGATATCGTGCAACAGATCGATTGGAGCGTAGGCGAAGTCTTGAATGCGCTGCACGAGCACGGTCTATCGGAAGATACGTTCGTGATGTTTCTATCGGACAATGGGCCGATCCCAGAGGGCTCCGCCGGTCCGATGAAAGGCGGTAAGTTCACCACCTTCGAAGGCGGCCTGCGCGTGCCGGCGGTGCTGTGGGCTCCCGGCACGATCGCGGCGGGCGGCGAGAGTGATGAGATTGCGTCCACTCTGGATCTGCTACCGACCATCGCGCATTGGGTTGGCGCTGATCTACCCGAGGATCGGATCTACGATGGTTTCAGCCTGAAGGACTTAATTGAGGGCCGTTCAGCCCAGTCTCCCCGCCACGAGATTTTCTACTACGCCGCTAACTCCGGAACCATCAATGGTATCCGGGTTGGTGGGTGGAAGTATCAAACGTGGGGCGATCATCCCAGAGCTCGGCCCGAAGTCGAAGTGCCCAAGCTCTACAACCTGCGCGACGACATCGGAGAGAAACACAACGTGATCGAGAAGTATCCCGTGCTCGCTGAAAAACTGCGCCGGCGCATGCTGGAATTTGATGCCGGGGTGAATGTCTGGTGATTTGGGTTCAAATACTTGTGTGCCCGTCACATGGTTCTAGGGTGAGGTATGCGACGATTTCTAGCCCCATTGATACTCTTGTCTTTTCTGTCGCCGCTGATGGGCGAAGATAATGAGATCGAAACGAGTCCGGTTCCGGGGAAGCGTTTTGTCTACAAAGAGATCGATGGGAAACCGCTCGAGATGGAGATCTATTTCCCGGAGGGATGGGATCCGGCAAAGCGCAAATATCCCGGGATTATTCTCTTTCACGGTGGAGCTTGGGGCAATGGTTCGTTGGCGGCGTTTCAATACCAGTGTCAATATTTCGCCAGTCGGGGTTTGGTCGCGGCGACCTCAAATTATACTTTAGTCAAAAGCAAAGAATACACCGGTGAAGGCTCGCGGAAGCGGGTGTGTATTACGGATGCCAAGAGTGCGATACGATGGATGAAATCGAATGCGGAAGTGTTGGGTTTGGATCCTGATCGATTGATTGCGGGTGGTGGATCGGCCGGGGGACATGTGAGCATGTTGGCTACGCACAATCCGGGACTGAACGATCCCGGTGATCCGACTAACGTCGACACCTCGGTGGCGGCTTACGTGTTGTTCAATCCGGCGTTTATTTCCGCCGACCAAAGCGACCCAGAGGTGGACATGCTGCAACACCTCGACGCCGACATGCCACCCGTGATCGTGTTCTTTGGCACCGAAGATGAAAAATGGAGTCCAGGCTGGAACGCCGTGCAGCAAAAACTCGAGTCAATGGACGTTGACTCCATCGATCATCAGCTTGCGCCCGGAGCGGGTCATGGATTTTTCAATCAACAACCTTGGAAGGACCTGACGCTGATCGCGGCGGATGAGTTTTTAAACGAATTGGGGTTTCTGGAGGGGCTGCCAACCCTGACGATTCCGGCAGAGTCGGAGCGATTGGTGCCGAGCGAGTAGGGATGGGCGGACGATTCTTGAAATCCGACTTCGCCAAGGTTTCGTCGGACATGGGGGGCAAGTCGTAGCGTGTTAGCGCGAGCGAAGAGGATTAGGTCGTGCGGTTTTCGGGAAAGGGTCACGTCGCAATAAGTTTACTACGCTGCGCTGCGTAGAACTTATTTGCGACATGACCCCGTTGAGCGGTTGCTGGTTCTTGCATGTCCGCCGGAGCCTTGGCGGAGGAGGATTACTTGTAACTTGGAGCGCAGCGACCCAGGTGGACTATAGATAGACCCAATCGGCGGCTCGCGAAGGTAACCGTGATCCAGCATGAATGAGGGATAAAAGTCGCATCCTGCGACATTTCCAAAACTGCAGTGACCTACCCCTTTGATTTCAGATGAACTCTTTCAACATACTCTTCGCGCTTGGAGTTGGCAGCGCAGTCGCGCTGCAGGCGAGTGACGCGCCTTCGGCCACCTTTAAGTCGGCCTTTGACGGGGCATTTTTGGTGGGCTCTGCTACAAATAACGCGATCGACTCAGGCCGAGACGGGGCGACGCAGCGGATCGTTTTGGAGCAGTTTAATACCATTACGGTGGAGAATGAACTGAAGGCGGGTCCACTCTGCCCGGAGCCCGGGGTTTACGATTTTGCAGCGGGTGATCAGTTTGTAGAGTTTGGTGAGGCTAATGGCATGTTCATCGTGGGGCACACCTTGGTTTGGCATAACCAAACTCCGGAGTGGTTTTTCCAAAACGAACAGGGTGAGTCGAACTCTCCGGTCGAACAGATCGAAGTCATGCGAGCTCACATCGAAAAAGTGGCGGGTCGATATGCTGGCCGCGTCCATGCTTGGGATGTCGTCAATGAAGTGATCGATAATGACGGCTCCTACCGTCCCACGACCTGGGTCAATGGGGTCGGTGGGGGCGATGCGTTGGTGAAGAATGCCTTTCGCTTTGCCGAGAAGTATGCACCCGATACCGAATTGTATTACAATGATTTCAACGCATGGCGCCCAGAGAAGCGTGACGGAATCGTGCGACTGGTGAAGATGCTGCAGCGCGAAGGCATCCGAATTGACGGGGTTGGAATGCAAGGCCACTGGGGGCTTCATTACCCGAAGAACGAATACATCACCGCGGCGATCGATGCCTTCTCGGCGCTGGGAGTCAAAGTCATGATCACGGAGCTCGATGTTGATGTTCTTCCACTGACCAAGGAAGGGCAGATCATCGGGCAGGGCATGATGCACCCACAGTTTCAGCTGGAGGAATTTAAGATCCATCTCGATCCCTATACCGCCGGGTTACCGTCCGACATCGAAGCACAGTTTACCCAGCGCTACGTCGAGTTGTTCTCCCTGTTTTACGATCGTCGCGAGAAAATCGACCGAGTGACGCTCTGGGGAGTCACCGACGATATGTCTTGGAAGAACGGCTACCCCATCCCCGATCGAACGAATTACCCGCTACTCTGGGATCGGTCCCAAAAGCCTAAACCTGCGGTCGAAGAGATACTGATGATCGGTGACTAGATTTCGTGATTCTGCGGGTTGCATTGGAGACTGACCCTGAGGCTCATGCTGCGACCAAGCATCACATCGAGCCGTCGCTCAAAGAATGCAGTCTGGTTTGCTATCTGGTGAGGTCATATCTATTCGCTCCCTTCATTCCGCGATTCAGGTTCCGTAACATGTGCCAGGAGCGACAAGCGCGGACTTCAGATTCGAATGACTAGGCTCTGTTTTTGGGATAATTTAGGAGATCGGCCCTCGGACTGATACGATTAGGAGAGTCAGGGCAGGGGATTGAAACGAGAACTACTGTTTCCCGGCTGGCGGAGGTGGCGCGAATGATCGCAGTTTCCCGATTTCTATTCCGCGAGTCTTTGAGAAATACTTCGAGCGACTTGGATGGCTAAGTATTCGTAACCCTCGGTGGTGAAGTGCACATCTCCTTTTGCTTTTTGAATCTCGGGTAACTTTGAGCGGGCATGGGTATGCAGGTCATTGATCCGAATGTCATTTTTACGCATGATATCAGCCGCGATTTTATTGTAGGTGATCTCATCTCCTACGAATCGACCGAACTCGGATTCGGGCACCGGGGTGGTCGCGCACCAGATGAGTTGGGCATCCATATTTTTTAGCACCGAGACAATTTCCGAGAGGCTTTCTTCGTATTGCTCGGGCAGGGCGGTGAGGGTGCCGTTCTCTTTGTCGCGGTGACCTTGGTTCGGTGATTCTGGATGCCGGTAGCATATGTCCCACAAACCCCAGTTGAAGTGAATGACATCCCACTCTGTTTGACCCAACCATTCGGCGAGATGCTCGAGTCCATATGATGCGTAGCGCCCGTTGGTAGGGATGCGGAAAACATCGGCGCGGCCGGATAGGAGTTGGCGAACCTCAACGGTGTAACCGATGGAAATCGAGTCGCCAATCAACAGCACGTTGGGCCGATCCGGATCGTCGGATGGATTTGAGAATGCGTCGGAGTATTCGTCTCCAGTGTAGAGTTCGGCTTCGCTGGGGAGCGTTTCGACCGCAGGAGTTTGGGCAAGTCCCAGTAATGATCCGATCAGTCCGATCTTCAGTATGAGGAATCCGTCCATAAGCTGACACACAAAATCTGTAATTGCACGGCGTCGCAAGCTTCCTAGCGCGAATCGCCGACCCGATTCGGGGCGTATGAATGGGTGGGAATTAGCTTGGAGGCGGCGATCGTGTTTGGGGAAGGGAACAGGTCGTGACTAATTTACTATCGCAAAGCGTCACCAACCCGACCCCGACGGTGGGGAACACTGGTTTGGTGTTTGGAAACGCGGGCGAAACCACCCATCTTCTGAAACTCAGCGTGACAGCCGTGCATCGGGCCGACAGCGTGGGGTATGCCGAATACCGCGACTATCGCCATTGTGGGTGCAGGAACTATGGGAGCCAATATCGCGCTCGATTTCGCCGGCCATGGATTTACCGTGAAACTGGCGGATGTGAACGCTGCTCAACTCGAGATTGCGCGCACCACGATTGAAACCAATGCCCAGTTACTGACGCAGCATGGTCTCTTGGATCACGAGACATCCCGGGTGTCTGACATTGTATTCACGGCGGATTTGCCGCAAGTCGCCGCTGGAGCTTCGGTGGTGATCGAAGCGGTCTCGGAAAATCTAGCGATCAAACAAAAAGTATTCACCGAACTTGATCGGCAATGTCCGCCGGATGTCATCCTGGCTAGTAACACGTCTACCTTCATGCCTTCCAAACTGTCGGCGGGACTGACGCACCCTGAGCGACTGTTGGTTTTACATTATTGGAATCCGGCCCACTTGGTGCCGCTGGTTGAGGTCGTTCCGCATGCGGGCACGTTGCCGACCGTGGTGGAGCGGAGCAGAATCCTGCTGGAGGCCTGCCAGAAGCGTCCCGTCGTGCTCAAGCAGGAGGTGGTTGGCTTCATTGGGAATCGGTTGGCGTTTGCGATCCAACGGGAGGCGATGGACCTGGTGGCTCAAGGAATCGCCACCCCCGAGGATATCGACACGGTGGTAAAAACCGGCTTTGGCCGCCGCATGCCGGTGAGTGGCGTGTTTGGCACCGCTGACTTGGGCGGACTGGATGTCTATCAAGCTGTCTGCCAATCCCTCTTCCCCAATCTTTGTGATCAGAAGGAAGTGCCCGCCGCTTTAGCGGAACGGGTGGCCGCGAATCAATTGGGCGTGAAGACAGGCGAAGGATGGAATCGGTATGATGCTGCATCCGCTGATGCGCTGCGCGTTGCGGTGGCGGAGGAATTGATCCGGCAGGCAAAGTTGGATCAGGCCAAAAGTTAAACTATGGGGCAACGGGCCGTGCTTTGGCGATGCACCTGATCGGTTGAGACCGGCACATGAAATTTCACGGGTTCTATTTGGCTCATGTCGTGCAATTGACTCGTGATCCGAACGGAGAAGCTTAACCGTTTTTCAGCGATCCGTAACTTCCAGCGGATCCACCTTGTGCCTCCCATACCCCCATCGCACCGCGTCCTGATCTGATGTCTGATATTGTAATACTCTCTGCCACCCGCACGCCCATCGGCGCATTTCAAGGTGCCTATGCTCAGACTCCCGCGACTCAACTCGGCGCGACCGCGATCCGGGGAGCGGTGGCGCAAGCCCACATTGAGTCGGCCGATGTCGATGAGGTGTTGATGGGTAATGTGCTCCAGGCAGGGCAGGGACAGGCCCCCGCGCGCCAAGCCGCGCTTGAGGCTGGCTTACCCCCGTCCGTGCGAACCGCGACGATTAACAAGGTTTGTGGTTCGAGCCTGCAGGCCTTGATGCAGGCTACCCACAGTTTACAGGCCGGCATGGGGAATGTGTTCGTCGCTGGGGGCATGGAGAACATGACCCAAGCGCCTTACTTGATGCCTAAGGCCCGGGCGGGTTTACGTATCGGTCATCAACAAATGATCGACTCTATGATCCACGATGGCTTGTGGGATCCGCACGGTGACAAACACATGGGCAACTGCGCGGAGGTGTGTGCGGCTCACTACGGGTTTACGCGAGAGGAACAGGATGCGTTTGCAGTGGAGTCCTTTCGTCGGGCCAATGCCGCCCAGGCGGCCGAGCAGTTTAAGACGGAAATCACACCGGTCGAAGTCACCGGGGCGAAGGGAAAAACAACCGTGATCGACCAGGACGAATCTCCGGGCCGGGTGCGTTATGAAAAAATTCCGCAGTTGCGTCCGGCCTTCCAAAAGGACGGCACGATCACTCCTGCCAATGCATCTTCCATCAATGATGGAGCTGCCGCCATGGTGGTGACGACTGCCGCCTACGCCAAAACCCACGATCTCACCTCGATTGCCCGCATAGTGGCGTTTGGCACGCACGCTCAGGACCCGGAGTGGTTCACCACGGCCCCGGTGCAAGCCACGCGGCAGGCGCTCGATCAGGCCGGATGGAAAATCGATGAGATCGATTTATGGGAGGTCAACGAAGCCTTCGCCGTCGTGCCTCTGGCCTTCATGCGTGAGCTGGGGGTGCCTCACGAGAAACTCAATGTGCGAGGCGGCGCGATCGCCCTCGGTCACCCGATCGGCTGCTCCGGGGTCCGGATCGTAGTCACGTTGTTGGCGGCATTGCGAGAACGGGGGCTTACGCGTGGTGTCGCCACGATCTGTATCGGCGGAGGCGAGGGTCTAGCCATCTGTGTCGAGCTCGTCTGATCTGCCTCATTGTTTTCGTATACACTAATTAGATACCCGTCGTTTTAGCCCCATATTTTCATGAACAAAGTTTACTCTGATGCCCCTGCTGCAATGGCCGGACTGTTGAAGGATGGCATGACTATTGCCGCCGGCGGTTTTGGTTTATGCGGCATTCCGGAAAACCTCATCGCTGCACTGAGGGACAGCGGGGTGAAGGATCTGACCATTGTTGGTAACAACGCTGGCGTGGATGACTTTGGCATGGGTCTCCTGCTCAAGACCCGTCAGATCAAGCGCGTGCTCGCTTCCTACGTGGGCGAGAATAAGGAGTTCGAACGGCAGGTTTTGGCGGGCGAGCTGGAACTGGAACTCATTCCCCAAGGCACGCTCGCGGAACGGCTGCGGGCCGGCGGCGCGGGCATTCCTGGGTTCTATACCCGCACCGGATTTGGCACGCAGTTGGCGGAGGGTAAACCCACGCGGGAAATGAACGGCATGGAGTATGTGCTCGAGACCGGCATCAAAGCCGAGGTGTCCCTCGTCAAGGCGTGGAAAGGCGACCGATCTGGTAATTTGGTATTTCGAAAAACGGCCCGAAACTTTAACCCTATGATCGCGACGTGTGGTGCGACCTGCATCGCCGAAGTTGAGGAGTTGGTGGAAATCGGAGAACTGGATCCGGATGAGATCCACACGCCCGGTATCTACGTCGACCGCATTTTCAAGGGAGTGGACTACGAGAAGCGGGTGGAATTCCGCACCGTGCAAGGTGCTGGCACCGCCAAGACGGCTTCACCGATTCGGGAGCTTATGGCTCGCCGCGCTGCGCAGGAATTACGCGATGGGTATGCCGTGAACCTAGGCATCGGCATCCCGACGCTGGTCGCGAACTTCATTCCCGATGGCATGAACGTCACCTTGCAGTCCGAGAACGGACTCTTCGGTATCGGGCCCTTTCCGGACGAGGACACCGTGGATCCGGATCTCATCAATGCCGGCAAACAAACCGTCACAGCCGCGTCGGGATCAGCGTTCTTTTCGAGTGCCGATTCCTTTGCCATGATTCGGGGTGGCCATATTGACCTCTCCATTCTGGGTGCTCTGGAAGTTGCCGCCAATGGTGACATCGCCAACTGGATGGTGCCGGGGAAAATGATGAAAGGTCCCGGAGGCGCCATGGACTTGGTCGCTGGAGTCAAGCGGGTGGTTGCAGTGATGGACCACTGCGCCAAAGACGGTCGCTCAAAGATTGTGGAGCAATGCAGCTTGCCGCTGACCGGCAAGGAAGTGATCGGTCTGATCATCACGAACCTTTGTGTGTTTGAAGTGAAACCGAACGGAGCGGGACTCGTTCTCATCGAACTGCATCCGGGCGTCACCTTGGAGGACGTGCAGGAAAAAACGGCTGCTGCCTTTTCGGTGAATCTTTCGAGCGACGGAACCAGCTAATTCAAAAAATTCTGATGAAAAATCGCGTTGTCCTTATCACCGGATCCACCAGCGGCATTGGTCTCGGCATGGCTCACGCCTTTGCCCGGGAAGGTGCGCATGTCATGCTGCACGGCTTGGGTGATCCCGCGGAAATCGAACAACAGCAGTTGAGTTTGGCCGAAACCTACGGCGTTACGGTGGGTTATCACAGTGCCGACGCGCGGGTTGCCACCGAGATGACGGAGTTGGTGGCGGCGACCGAAGTTCAGTTGGGTTCACTCGACATCCTGATTAACAATGCCGGCGTGCAGTTTGTCTCTCCGGTGGAAGATTTCCCCGAGGAACGATGGACTCAGATTCAAGATGTTATTATCGGCGCGACCTTCCATGCGACCAAGGCGGCGATTCCCGGCATGAAGCAACGCGGGTGGGGAAGAATTATTAATTTGGTCTCCGCGCATGGGTTGGTGGCCTCTCCGTTCAAGTCGGCCTACGTGGCGGCCAAACATGCGCAGGTTGGATTCACCAAGAGTGTGGCGCTCGAGTTGGCCGAAACTTCAATTACTTGTAATGCGATCTGCCCGGGCTATGTGCTCACGCCGTTGGTGGAGGCACAGATCGAGGCTCAAGCAAAGGTGCATGATATGCCCCGAGAGCGGGTCATCAAAGAGGTGATTCTCGCGGCCCAACCGACCAAACGATTTATCACCGTAGAAGAAGTGGCTGCCCTCGCGGTCTACTTGAGCGGTGATCAGGCGGGATCAATCACCGGTGCGAGTATCCCGATTGATGGCGGCTGGACCGCCCGCTGAAACGGACACTGACAGCGCGGAAACTGGTGCTAAGATTGTGGCAACTCAGTAAAAGAGCTAATTTCTCTACTTATCGTGACCAAATCGGCCCCCTCAACGCCCATCTGAACAAGATGCTTCGAATAGTGTGTAATAACTGGATACCGACACTGCTCGCTTGAGAACGATTTTAGTCGTTCCCTTGTCCCTCTCAGCCCCCAGTTGAGCAACAGCCCCACAAAGACTGACCCCTTTGGGTTGCTTCATTGAAGATGGGTCGGGGGGGCAACGAATGAAAAATCAACCCATGCTTTGGCCACCTCTTCACTCGGGAACCACGATGCGTCTGATTTACTGCCCAGGAATTTTTTAGAGGGAGCAATCTGACCGCTTTGGATGTTTCCCAACCATCCTCTCTTAGAATTTATTTCGAGCAATTTTACCGGACCTTCTCGGGGATCCGCATTTTTCGGTAGGCGGAGTCTGATCATTTCATCTGTCCAAGGAATGACGATGTCATTGGCAACCCATGCTCTCCAGTCCTCGGGGGTTGTGTTGTCTTCCCGAAATCCCATGCCCTTCGGCCAGTGGTCCTGTCCCGGTAGCCAGATCCAGGCCCGGGGAGATCCTTGCTTACGCGCCCGAAGGAAGTGTGCACGAATGTCCCTAGGCTTTTTGTCTTCCTCTCCCATCAAATAGAGGCCGGGAACACGCATTGCGTCGGGTTCTTCATCCATGAATTCCTCGTCACTCGGGTTCCCTCTTAATCCAATATGAAAGGCCAAGACCCGTGATGGCCTGAAACGAACAAAATCCTGCGCAACCCGCCCGCCCATCGAGTGTCCCCAAAGAACAAAAGGTGCATGCTTCAGTTCGGGACGATCCAGTTCGTCGGCGAATTGATCACACGCGGCCATGATCGACAGACCATAACCGTTTTCGCGAACCCCATGGGCTTCGAATTTACAATACATGATGGCAGCCGCATTCTTTGAGGCCAAGGCACGCCATTCGAGATCCTGGTAAAAGAGATGCTTTCCGGCCGCGCGCATATTGATGACAAAAACGAATTTAACGATCGGGGTATCTTCCGGAATCCAGAGACTGTAATCGCATTGCGCAACAAGCGGATCGCTACTTGCAGAAACTCGCGTTTCATACAGCGGCTCCGAGAGCATTGTGGTATTCGCTGCGTGCACTTGAGACCAAGTCAGAAACACGCAGACGGAAATTACATATATTAGAGTGATGACGATTTTTGAATTTCTCATTTAATCTACGCGTGTTTAGGCGAAGGGTTGAACTCAGGCAGGGCCACTTGTGGACCTGCCTGCTGCGACTGGTTAGGGTTTTTCGTTCAGCTCGGTAGTCAACGGTTGGATAGCCTGTAGCGGAGACAACACCTTCATCGGTGCTTGGGGACTTGTTCATCAGGAGTCAGGTTGTTGGCTTCGCGGCATCCTAATTCTCAGGGTTAGGTATTTACCAGAAAGGCAGATACGCGTTTTTTCTAAAAAGGATCGTATGGTTCTACTCTAACTGACGGATACTCAGTGGAAATGATTCCCTCCATCTCCTTGATGATGACCGCCATCCTTTTGTAGGGAAGCATGATCCTTTTGGTGCAAAATAGGAGATCACCAAGGATATTGGCAAATTCTCTATTCGTCAGCAGATCGCGTGATGCGTTTTCAAGTGGAGAAGAATGATGTGAAGTGATCAATCGGTCAGCTTTTTGATATGTATCGATCGCTGTTCTGTCTACGTGCCGATTGAGAAAAGGCTTCAGTTGTTGATCTACATATCGAACTTGAATTGCTTCAAATTGTAATAGCTTTTCCTGGTCAGAATTCAGCTCCTTAAGTTTCTTTCGAAGTGATAGGGATGTAATAAGGCCAAAATCGCCGGAAGCATTTAGAGCAACATATTCTGTTGTTGGGGTGGCTGCGAGCCAGAGCCATGTAAGTTTATGCAGGTCGAGATCAATTTCTTCTTTAGAAAGATGGATCTCCGGATTCCTCATTGCGTTCAGCAATCGTTCGGCCGAAGCGATCACCTCACCCATTCTCTCGGTGCCATACTTGTGATGAAATTTGTAGAGAGAAATTTCTGTTCCGATGTCATCAACAGCCCGGTGTTCTCTTTCAGTATTTAGACGGTTTTGGTTAGATTGATTTAGGAAGGAATTTAGAAGGATGCAAATGCTGCCAACTAGGATCAATCCAACTGCAATAAGAGTGTTTTTCATGATTTTTCGTTCAGTGTTTTATGTGCGCCCTGCATGGGCGCGCTGTAAATGGAGTGAGAGTCCCCGATTGGAGAACCAAGCATGATAAAATATGGGACAGAACAACCATCCTGCAGGGTAGCGGTAGACGGCTCCGTGTGGGTGGCGATTGTTGATGATTTGAACGGTTTTGGGGAAGGGGTCACGTCGGGATAAGTTTACTGCGCTCCGCTGCGTAGAACTTGTCTACGACATGACCCCGGCGGTTAGTTTCCTTGTCACTTGATACTTGGAACTTGTTACTTCGCGCGCATCAGCGCGCGCTCAGTGCTTCTGGGCCGAATGAGTCGGGTAACAGGGCGCTCAATGTCGTCTCAGATCGGCCGGTGCCATCACAGGTGGAGATGACTTTCATATCTTTACCGAATTCGCGGAGGACTTGGCGGCAGGCACCACAGGGAGCCGTGGCAGCCATAGTCGGAGTGTAAACTGCGACGCAGGTGATCTCGCGGTGGCCGGCAGCGATGGCTTTGAAGACCGCCGTTCGCTCGGCGCAGTTGGTCAGACCGAAGGAAGCGTTCTCAACGTTGCAACCGGTGAAGACGGTTCCGTCGGCGGTTTGCAGCGCGGCACCGACGGGGAACTTGGAGTAGGGCGCGTAGGCATGGGCCGCGGCAGCGCGGGCGGCTTGTTCGAGGTCAGCGGTGGGCACGGCTATTTTGTTAACCACGAATGCCACGAAAGGCACGAATTTTCACGGGTAGAATCAGAGGGCTGTCTCTTATACACATCTGACGCTGCCGACGACTCCTTACGTGTAGATC
>CAJXQX010000035.1 GCA_913058185.1 uncultured Verrucomicrobiota bacterium | reverse complement strand
GAGGTCATACTGTTCAACTGGACCGCGCCGTGAACGGCCGCGAACGACGATACCGAGATCTCTACGGTGCTCCCCTCCTGCCCTGGCCTCACTCCGACTCCCTCCCCCCATTCTCATGCAAAGACGCAAATTTCTACAGCTCGCGACCGCGGGAATCGCAAAATGCCCTTGGCCCGGACCAACACCATGGATTCGATGAAACCTTCCGTCCTAGTTTCACCCTCTAGTTAGACTCACAACGCGATTAACCGCACCGGCCTCTCCCCCTTTACTCCGAAAACTATGTCCGCTCAACCGATGCTCATCAACGGCGAGTGGCGCGCAGCCTCCGCTGACGCCGCCACCTTCTCTCCCTTCAATCCTGCCACTGGCGAAAAGCTGACCGCGACCTACCCGATCGCATCCGCCGCCGAGATCAACGATCTACTCGATGCAGGCACCGTCGCCGCCCAAGAGCTGCGCGCCCTGCACGTCAGCAAGATCGCCGACTTCCTCAACGGCTACGCTGACGCCATCGATGCCGCGTCCGAAGAACTCGCCGCTATCGCCACATCGGAAACCGGTTTGCCTGTCGCTCCTCGTCTGACTGCCGTCGAGATCCCCCGCACCACCGGTCAGCTCCGCCAAGCCGCCGGCGCTGCCCAGTCTGATGAATGGACCAACCCGGTGATCGACGCCGCCAACAACCTGCGTTCGCGTCTCGAGTCGTTGGGCAAACCCGTGCTCACCATCGGTCCCAATAATTTCCCGTTCGCATTCAACGGTATCGCGGGCGGCGACTTCGCCGCTGCCGTGGCTGCCGGACATCCCATCATCGCCAAAGCTCACCCCGCGCATCCGGGCACCAGCCAACGTCTCGCCGAGCTCGCCCAGGGCGCTGCACAAGCCGCTGGACTGCCCCAGGCAATGATTCAGCTATTCTACCACATGGATCCGGAAGTCGGCGCATCCCTGTGCGGCGACACCCGCCTCGGTGCGATCGGTTTCACCGGCAGCGAAGCAACCGGCCGTAAAATCAAGGCCGCCGCTGATGTCGCGGGGATTCCTGCGTATTTGGAAATGAGTAGTATCAACCCGGTCGCCTTCCTGCCCGGGGTGATGCAAGAAAAGGCCGTAGCACTGGCCGACGAGTTTGCGGGTTCCTGCTTATTGGGGGTCGGACAATTTTGCACCAACCCCGGACTCATTCTCACCGTCGCCGGTGAGGCAACCGAGACTTTCATCACTCAAGCCGCGCAAGGGTTCGCTGGCGCCGCAAGTGGCGTGATGCTAACGCCGGAGTTGCCGAAACATCTCGATTCGGGTGTGAAGCACCTGACGGATCAAGGCGCCGAACTCTTGGCGCGCGGGGTCGAATCCACCGAGGCCGGAGCTCGCGGTCGTCCCGCACTCCTGCGAATCGCTGGCGCCGCGTTCGTCGCTAACCCGAACGGTTTCCAAAATGAAATGTTCGGACCCGCGTCCCTCATTGTGGTCGCGGCGGACGAAGCAGAATTGCTCGCGGTCGGCGCACAGCTCCACGCCTCGCTCACCTGTTCCTTCTACACGGCAGCCGATGGCGCGGACGACGCGCTCTACGATCAACTGCTCCCGATCATCGCTCAAAAATCTGGACGCATCCTGAACGACAAGATGCCGACCGGCGTCGCCGTCTCGCCCGCCATGGTGCATGGCGGACCGTTTCCAGCCGGAGGCCACCCCGGATTCACGGCGGTGGGCATCCCCGCATCACTCCGGCGCTTCGGGGCCTTGAAGTGCTACGACAACGTCCGCGCCTCGCGCTTGCCTGCGTCCCTGCGGGACTAAACGAGCGCGCCGCGCGCTTGAAGTAACAAAACGCTGCTGCGTAAGTGCCAAGTATCAAGAAAACGGAGCCAATTCACCAAGCTGACGGTTTAGTGTTTTTCGTATATTTTGTGGTTAAAAACAGGCACTGCCTCACAGCCTCGTTTCACCGCGTAGCGGTAGAGGAGCCATTTGTTCTTCAGTTGCCCAAAAGGGCACCCACTTCATCACCCCTTTCGGGGCACACTGTTCCAGTGCACCATCTACGCGCTACCGCGCTCCGTCGGGTGTTTAGTGGGCAAAACGATCCTGCCGCCTAGCTTTTCATTCCTCAACGCACTTAGTGGGAAGTTCCAATTAAAGGCATTCCCTTTCTGGACTCATCGCCTTGAAATGTGCATTAAGGGGTTTGGCCACGGCCTTACGCCCCTCTTCGCTTAACCCCGCTACCATGATTTCCCTACGGAATTGTCTCCTCACCCTACTTGTATTCGGATCTGTGCTTCTCGCCTCAGCGGCCGAATTACCTGATCCCAAATTGACCGAATACTGGACGCCACAGCCTCCGGTGGTTTCCTCTCCGGAAGGCGGCGTTCCTTCCGATGCTATCGTGCTCTTCGATGGCACGAATCTCGACGAGTGGCTCATCACCCGGGAAAACGACGAAGGCGAAAAGGTCATGCAGCCCGCCAACTGGGTGCTCGAGGATGGCGCGATGATCGTGCCCCCTCGGGTCAAAAACAGCCCCTCAAGCGATGTCACTTCGGTCCAAGCGTTTGGTGACATTCAACTTCATCTCGAATGGCGTGCACCCGTCGTCACGGATCCGTCGAAGGTCAGCCAACAACGCGGCAACAGTGGTATCTTCTTCATGAATCGCTACGAAGTGCAGGTGCTCGATTGTTACGAAAATTTGTCCTACGTGAACGGCATGACGGCCTCGATCTACAAACAACAGGTCCCGCTCGCCAACGTTTGCCGCCCGCCGGGCGAATGGCAGACCTACGACATCTTCTTCGTTGCACCGAAATTTGAGCCCGATGGCACGCTACTCGAAAAGGCGCACATCACCGTCGTCCACAATGGCGTGGTCGTGCTGCTCAACGCTCCGATCTACGGACCGACCGAATACCGCGGTCAGCCTTCCTACAAGTTCCACACCCCGCGCCAACCACTGCGCCTGCAGGACCACAACAATCCCGTCGCTTACCGCAACATCTGGGTGCGTGAGTTGGACCTGAACTAAGGATTCGAAGCAACCCGGCGCATCGCCGTTTATGCTGAACTTTTACTAAGGCCGTCCATCTCCTCAGGTGCGACGGCCTTTTGCTTTCCCCCTACTCAATACCCTCATGAAATCTATCCCCTCAACTCGATTTACCCACCGCCCAAACCTGTGGCTTACTGCTGGACCACGCTTACAGCGCACTGCGGCAAAGTCGCCGACGCGGCTATCCGTCCAACTTCGTTTGGACGCCACCGTCGCCCACCATCAACGGTCTCTTCTATTCCAAGGTGCTGATGGCTGAAATCAAAGTTGTGGTGCGGAGACAGAAAAAACAACGAGGCGGCAAGGGTAAGGGAACGAAGGTGCGAAGCACCCCGTTGGCCTCCTGGCGTATGACAATACCCGGGTGTTTGTCGTCTTTCGCGGCACCTCGCTGAGTCAGGAGTGGTTTTTTTGGGGGGGGTAAACGGGCAATTCGCGCAGGTGCGGTGCCGCTACGGAAACCGATCCTTCGGGAACGTGCACAAGGGGTTCAAAAAGTATTACCACACCGTGCGCGATGAACTGCACGCCGCCATCGCGCCTCTCGTCAACGGGCGGGATGTCATCGTCACAGGACACAGTCTCGGCGGGGGTGTCGCGGGTATCGCCTTGCCCGACTTGGTCGCACGCTACCGAGCAAAGTATCAGTCCATTGTTTCCTACAGTTTTGCGTCACCCCGGGTGGGTGATCCGATCTATTGCGCGAAACTCGCCGAAGCGGACGTCGAGGCTCATCGCGTCGTCAATACCGAGGATCTCGTGCCCGACCTACCGCCCGCCAACACCCTAAAACTCGATTACCGCCACTACGGCGGATTGACCAGTTTCACGGCCCACTACGGCACCATTGCGAATACGCACAACACCCCCGCACTGATTTACGCCGTGGAGACGCCGAACCAACCGGAAACAACCTGGCCGCTACTAGAAGCCTGGGCGCGGGCCAAAGGGCTGGTGCAGGTCAAATCTAACTAAGCGGAAGTGTTCTTCGGCAAACTCGGCCCCGCGGGAGGTATCTTATCGACCGACGGATCCGCCACGTAATGCGGCGACATGATTTGCAGGCCAGCGTTATGGAAGGCGTCCTGGATCTGCACGTGGAGTACACTCGTCACTGCCGGACGTTTGCTCGGATCTTCGAGACTGAAGAGTAAATCGTATTGCACGGCAAAATCGTTGAGCGCGGTTTGCCGGATATCAGGAGCTGGATCGGGCAATATCTCCTCCACTTTCGCAGCCGCCGATTTGAGTAACGCGTGCACCTGCTGCCACGCCGTGTCGTAGCCAATGCCCACCGAGACGGAAAAACGAACGGCCTTCCCTTTCCGAGGGGTGGAGTAATTCACCAAACCGGAGGACAGTTGAGAATTAGGGAGGCTGACCAACTCTTCGCGCGACGTGCGCACCGTCGTGGTGAAGAAACCGAGTCGCACGACCGTGCCTTCGTAATCGCCCGTCTTGACCACATCACCCGCTCGAATGGCTCGCGTGTAGGTCAGGATAAGACCGTTGGTGAGTTGGCTCTTGGACGGGCGGTTCCTCAGCGAGGCCGATCAGTTGAGTGATCAAAAGGTGGCCGTGGTGGATCAAAACTTCGTTGGCCGCTATTGGCCGGACGGCTCTAGCGCCATCGGGCGCCGATTTGCCAACGGAGTCGAATTCAACGAAGAAGATGCGATTACTATTGTAGGGGTAGTCGCGCCCAATCGGGCCACGGATCTCACCGAAACCAACCCACTCGGGACCATTTTCCACCAATACAAAGAGCGTGATTCCGGAATGATGACTGTTGTAATACGCACCGAGCTCGACCCCGAGGCCATGGGGGCAAGTTTGCGAAGGATCGTAACGGGGCTGGATCCGAGCATGCCCGTCGATGACATCAAGGTGATGCAATCACTGATCGATGACAGCCTGTTAGCTCGACGCTCACCCGCGCTGTTGGCCGGGATCTTCGCGGGAGTGGCGTTGTTATTGGCGAGAGTAGGCACCTATGGCGTGCTGGCTTACGCAGTCGGTCAACGCCGACGCGAAATCGGCGTGCGCATGGCGCTCGGTGCCCTGCCCTCGCAAATTCTCACTCAATTTCTCGCCCTCGGCACCAAGTTGCTCGTGTTTGTGATCGTATTCGGAATAGCCGGAGCCTGGGCAGTCGGTCGCGCCATGCAGAGTCTGCTATTCGGCGTCGAAACCTTCAGTCCCACGTTGGTCGCAATCACGGCGCTGATCATGGCCAGCGTCGTTCTGCTCGCGAGCCTGTTGCCCTCGCGACAAGCCTCCCTCGTCTCGCCCAACGAAGCCCTCCGCGACGAGTAACCCCAAAAAACACATCTCCTGTCCGTCACGGGGTCCAAATAAAAAACTGTCATATATGAAGTGACAGTTTTTCGTTTTTATCTAAATATCATATACTTCTGAGGCAGACATCTAATTCCTAACGGTCACTTCATACGTGACAGTTTGCCATCTAACTGCGGGCTGTGTTGAGGAGGTGCCGAGGAGTTCAGGATCCGGTTAGCTCAGCGGCGGCGGCTTCGTCGACTAGCCAGACCGTCTTCTCGGCGCAGGTCTTCAGAATCTTAGCCGGGGCTTCGAGTAACGTATCGTCGCCTTCGAACACGCGTTTTAGCGCGGTTGCTTTGCCTGCTCCCAGCGCCATGACGACGACGAGACCTGAATGTTGCAGACCGGTAGGTGTGATGGTGAGGCGCCAGCCTTTTTGAGGCGTGTCGATGGCCGTAAAAAACACCCCTCCATCGGATTCCAACAAAGCACTTCCCGGGAAGAACGAAGCGGTGTGAGCATCGTCACCCATCCCGAGAAAACATACATCGTAAGCCTTACCCGGTGGATTGAGTAGTTGCATCGTGCGACGGTAGGCTTCGGCCGCTTGGGCCGGTTCGTAAGCGACGACCCAAGGATGGCGGTGCTCGACTGGCACTTCGCTAGGCGCGAGCAGCTTGCGCTCAGCGGTGCCGAAATTGCTATCGTCACTAGAGAGCGAAACACAACGTTCGTCACTGACGGTGAAGTTCGTCTTCGCCATCACGGCGGCGGGAATCGCGCCGGTTTCGTGCGCCCAAGTATACCAGGCCTGCGGCGTCGAACCACCGGTGAAGGCCCAAGTAAAGTTCTGACTCTCACTGGTGCTTTCGGCAGCGACCGCGAGGCGGACGGCTTCAGCAAACAATTCCATTTTATCGCCGATGATTAGGCGGCCGTATTCGGTTTTTTTCTCAGTCATCAAAAGAAGGTGGCTTCGGACAGGGTGGCCGCAGGATCCAAGAGATGGATGGCGGTGGTCAGTTCGACTCGCCCTTGACCCAGGTCGGCGGAAAACTCCGCGTGATTAAGGGCTATATCGGCCCGCCATTTAAAGTAGCGCGTGCCGCCCTCGTAGCAAAATTCGACCGCGAAGTCATCGATCCCGGCGGCCGCACTTGGCTTGATCACCTTGCCGCACTCGGAGGAAGCGCCGCAATTCTCCAGACGCACCCGCAGCCATTCGCACAGCACGCGCGCTTCCGGCGCGTATCGCTCACGATGATACAATTTCACCTGCTGTAATCCATCAACCAATTGCTCGGGCGAGAATCCGCTGAGAAATTGTCCCAGAGACTGTCGCACCGGTAACAAACGGGCACTGACGAGATCTCGAATTGCTTCGGGCCGAGGCCAAGGATAGGTCCCCGCATCGGCCGGCACGATCGCGGTGTCGAACATCACCCGTTTGGCGTGACTGAGTAGGAACTCGTAATCCGCCAGACGCGCACTATCCGAAAATCGGTGCGCCCAATAGTAGGTCGGCAAGTCGGTGGAGAGGCAGATCGAAACTTGGTTTTCGAGATAACAACGCGTCGCCATCGGATAGCTCAATACCACGAACTCGACGCACCGGGTATCGCTCTTCGATTTGCCGAGGAAACACTCGCCATAAACCTTGGCCCGCATTTCGGTGCCCGCATTATCCGCTTTGAGCGGACACAACACGACCACTCGGCAGGGGTAGCGTTGGGCAAAAACCTTGATGGTTCCGAACTGAGCGACCGCGTCATCCGGTTCGGTGGCGAATCCAAAATGGACCACAAAGTTCATCTGCATCGCTCGCGCGGAATCTTCCGGCAAACCGTTCCCGACTTGGTCGGGGTCTTCCCACATGTGAGCGAGGCGGGTTTTAATCTCCCCTACCCGAACCTCGATACCGGGCAGTGCTTCAAATACAGAGGGCATGGTCAGAGAAATGGCGGAAGCCTTCGCGGTGCGTTGGTCTGCTGTTCGGGACTTGTCACTTGATACTTGGAACTTCGCGCCGAAGGCGCGCCTAAGGCTTACGCCAGACGTGATCCGTGGCGGCCAGCAGGGCATCGGCATTAGACGGCCCCCAGGACCCAGCCGCGTATTCGCCCATGCCATCGCGACCAGCAGCCTCCCATGCTTCAAGCAAGGGGGTGTAAAGTTTCCACGACGTTTCGGCTTCGTCTCCGCGAATAAAGAGGGTGCTGTCACCAATCATGGCATCGAGCACGAGGCGTTCGTAAGCTTCCGGAGTATTGGAACCGAATGTCGTGCTGTAGCGGAAGCTCATCTTGACCGGCTGGGTGCGGGTCTCGAGTCCCGGCACCTTACCATTGAGAATCAGACTGAGTCCCTCGTCGGGCTGGATTTGGAATGACAACGTGTTGGTCGCCAAATCGAATCCGCCGCCGGCGAACAACGTGCCCGGAGGACGTTTGAACTGCACGGCGATTTCCGTGACCCGCCGCGCCATACGTTTGCCGGAGCGCAGATAGAATGGCACGCCCTGCCACCGCCAGTTGTTGATCGAAAGTTTGATGGCCGCGTAGGTTTCGGTGCCAGATTGCTCGGCGATTCCCTCTTCCTCGAGGTAGCCTGGCTCCGATTTTCCCGCGATCATGCCCTCGGCGTATTGAGCGCGGGCAACGTCGACGGCAGGGTCGATCGGCTGGATAGCCCGCAAGAGTTTCACCTTTTCATCGCGAATAGCTTCAGCGTCCAAGGACACCGGCGGTTCCATGGCGGTCAACGCGACGAGCTGCATGGTGTGATTCTGAATCATGTCCCGCAGGGCGCCACTTTGCTCGTAGTAGCCGCCGCGGGTGCCGACACCCACTTCTTCCGACACCGTGATCTGGACGTTATCGATGAAGTTGCGATTCCACAGAGGCTCGAAAATCGAGTTGGCAAAACGCTGCACCAACAGGTCTTGCACGGTCTCCTTACCGAGGTAGTGATCGATCCGATAGACCTGATGCTCTTCGAGCACGCCCGTGATCGTTTTATTCAGTTCGCGGGCCGATTCCAAGTCACGGCCGAATGGTTTTTCGATAATGACCTTGGCATGGTGTGGTTTGCCGAGGTACTTTTTCGCGAGATTGCTGGATCCGAGATTCTCCAGAATCGGGGCAAACACCGAAGGAGGTGTGGAAATGTAAAATAACGGCTGCACTTCGCGGCCGACCTTTTCATCGATTTTGGCTAGGTGGTCGGCCAGGCGGTCAAACGCCGCAGGATCGTCGTAGCCTCCCGCTACGTAGGTCGTGCGTTCGGCGATCCGGAACCACACATCGTCGGAGAGCTCGCGGCGCGAAAATTCCTTGATCGCACTCGCGGCCAACTCACGGAAAGCCTCGTCGGTGATCGGTTTACGACCATAACCCACCAGATGAAAGTCCGGCGGGAGTAGATTATCGGCAGCCAAATTATAGACGGCCGGGATGAGCTTGCGCGCAGTGAGGTCGCCAGAGGCACCAAAAATAACCACCGCGGTCGGCGGAGCGCCACGGTGCTTGCTAAGGTCTTGGAGAAAAGGATGGCGGGGTGTTTCGGCCATAGATCACTACGATCTCAACTGCCCACGGAGTTGAAGCAAGGCCGAAGGCTGATTTGCGGGCTTTCGCCCTCTCAAGGGGGAAACCGCCCAAAATCTCCTTTTGGGACTCACCGGCGGGATTTTAATGCGACATTGGAAAAATGGAGCACTTCCGGCGTGTTTTGGGACTCATCGCTCGGCCAACTCACCTGAACCACGTCAAAACGGTGGGTGCGCGGCGGAGTCGATAATCCGCGTAAATAGGCCACAATGGCCCGGCGCATGATCTTTTTCTTACGTTCATCGACGGCGTAATATCCCGGAACGAGCGCGTCAGACGACCTGGTTTTGACCTCTACGAAGACCAAAACCTCCCCGTCCTTCATCACCAGATCAATTTCTTCGCGACGGTCGCGGGGATTTCGCCAATTCCGGGCTACGGGCTTAAAACCGGATTCGCGACGCAGATAGGCCTCCGCTAACCGCTCACCAGCCTCCCCGCGGGTTTCCGTTCCCCGCCGTTGACTCAACCAACGAAACAATAACGACCTTAACATTCTAAGTTCTGAGGTTTCCCTCTGCTTCCATTTATCTGACCGGACTGAAGCTTGGGAGTAGTCCTCCATTTAATCCACTCTACATTTACCCATGGCCGTATCAAACGCAGCCGGCGCCTTGCGCCGATCCTTGCTCATCAAGGTAATAGCCAAACCCGCTCGAATCTTCAAGATTGCCTCACGCCATTTCCGCTCCTCGAGAGCATTTAACCCCTCCGCGAGGTAGGCATCCCCCCGTTTGCGCTCAATCTCACCCCATCTGGCCGGGGCCAAAATACAATCCATCCACGTGACGTAGTTCGTGGTGCGTTGTTGCAACACAAAGAACCAAGCCGTCGTGAGCGCGAAATAACTAGCGACCGCAAGACCAAGAGTCCACAGCAATAGACCGCGGACCATGACTCTTAATCGCTGAGAGCGCCCTGAGCGGCTCGGCACGATCATAAACAGTCCCAAACGCCATTTCTCGCGGCCGCTGATCGTGGGTTTCCAATTGAAACTGATCTTCTTCCTGGCGAGAAAGCGGCGAATTTTTCCAACTCAATCTAGGGTTCATCCCTGAGGCCACGCACAGCTTCAGCGATGGTTTCAGGATGAGACTCAGTGTCGCCCCGATCGTGATTAAACTTCATCGAAACGGTACTCGAAACACCACGCTCTTCCATGGTCACTCCATAGATGGCTTCCGCAGCGGAAACCGTGCGTTTGTTATGGGTGATGATGATGAACTGCGATTCGCTCACGAACTTCTTCAACAACGCGGTGAATCGGCCGATGTTGGATTCGTCGAGCGGCGCATCCAATTCGTCGAGCAAGCAGAATGGTGATGGCTTCACCATGTAGAGCGCGAACAACAGCGCGACCGCGGTGAGGGTTTTCTGACCACCAGAGAGCAATGTGATACTCTTGAGTTTCGTCCCCGGAGGTTGCGCGGTGATCTCGATACCACTCTCCAAAATATCGTCAGCTTCGATCAAATCGAGACGCGCCACACCGCCGCCAAATAATGTATCGAAGGTGTATTTGAAATTCTTCTGAATCTGCTCAAACGTGATCGCGAACTGTTTCTGTGACGTTTGATTGATCTCATCAATTGCCGTAAGCAGCTCGGTCTTCGCATTGGTCAAATCGTCGCTCTGTCCCTTGAGGAAATCGAAGCGTTGCTTAAGTTCGGCATATTCCTCGATCGCAACGAGATTGACTGCACCCATCGAATTGAGGCGTTGGCGCAGGGCCGCTACCTCGGACTTCACTTCAGTCCAATCCGCTGAATCGAAGGCGGCCAAATCTTCTTCGGTCGCATCGCCTTTAGGTTCTTTCGCCTTGCGGCGACGTTTGCGAGTTGGGGCCGCTGGTGCCTCTGCGGCTTCAGCACCAGCTTCACCTTCGGTTGATTCGGATTCAGTCTTCTCCTCAGGATCTTCATCTTCCTCGAGATCGAGAGTTTTTATATCCGGAGGCTCATCATCGGAGCGCCACATCAGTTGACGCCAATTGAGATTCTCGAGTTCTTCGGAATACTCCCGCATGACATCCTCGGCAATAAACTGAGCGCGTGAACTGGTTTCGGCTAAACGCACTTCGCAACGCCCCAGTTCACCTTGGGCGGTTTCGGAGGCCGAGCGGATACCATGTTGAGCATTCTCCACGGCTTCAATATCGCCTTCCACCACGGTCAGTTTTTCACGAATCTTATCAACTTGTTCCTGGGCGACGACGAGAGTTTCGCCGATCTGCGCTGCACGGGATTTCTGAGATTCAGATTCGTGTTCAAGTGAAGTGATCTGTTCGGACCACACTTCAATCTCTTGTTGGCGTTGACCAAATAACTGCGCCATCTGTTCACGGCGGCGTTGCATGTCGGCGATGCCTCGATCAAGCACTTCAACCTTTTGGCGTCGCTCCGCGAGTTCGAGACGGGCCTGAGCGAGCGTGTCGCGTTTCACATCGCGATCGGTGCGGATCTCGACAATACGGACTTCCATTTGGTTGATCCGCTCGCGAGCACCGGTAGATTCTTGTTCGGCTTCGGCTAAACCTGCCCGAGCTTTATTGAAACGCTCTTGAGCCTCGTTACGCGCTGCTTCCAAAGCAGAAAGCTCGCGTTGCATACGCTCGATACGCTGAACGCCCTCGGTGACGACTCTTTGCGCACCGCGTGCCTCCGACTCGAACGCGGCGACCTCTTGGGTCGCGACCAGAACCTCGTTGCGCTTGGCTTCAAGTGCGGCCTCGGCTTCGGCCAATTTGTGGTTCAGCCCATCAATGACTTTCTTCTGTGAGTCATGCTTTTGCTGATCATCGGCCAAAGACTTGGCGGTCTCGCGCAAATCAATCTCGCGCTGAACGATGCTATTTTCCGGCTTCTTATTAAACCCTCCCGAAACCAACCCACGGCGGTCAACCAAATCGCCTTTGCGGGTCGCAACGGAGACAAAACCAAAATTTGGATTGGCCTGCCAGTAATCTAAAAAGGCGTGTAAATCATCTGCCACATAACAGGCGCTCAACAAGGCCGCCGCCGGGTGTTCATCGTCGAGGTTGATAATCGACTTCGATGCGGGTTGCAAAAACGGCGGTAAATCATCGGGTGGCGCAGACGGTGACGAAATTCCGTCGATCTGCATGACTGCGCTACCGACCTTCTGTTGTTCGAGCTGGGTCAGGATACGACGAGCTGTTGCCAGATCCGTCACGTGAATCGCCTCGACGGCGGATCCTAAAAGAGCCTCCACCGCTTTACCGGCTTGAGGGTCAACCTGCAGGCCCCGGGTCACTGGAGTGACCGTCGAGCCAGCGAGTGCTTCGTCCAAACGTCCCTGCAGAATCGCTTTGGCACCTTGGCCGAAGCCTTCCCACTTTTCCTGCAGTTGTTGGAGGAGTTTCAGACGGGCCGTGCGCTGGGCGAGGTTCCGATCGATTTCCTGCAAGACACGCTGCGCCTCCCGGAACTCTCCGGTGATGGTTGAGATCGCTTCCCGGGCGATGCCGGCCTCTTCGCTGCGACGAGCCTTGGTCACGTTCGCTTCTTCCAAGCGAGCGGTGATCTCCGAAACGCGTTGTTCGGCGGCCGCTTGTTCTTCTCGGGCGGAGTTGATCTGTTGCTCGAGTAGTTCGTGCCGCTGGAAGGACGTCTTTTGATCTACTTCGAAACTCGTGGTGTCGGTCCGCAGGCGAGCAATGGTGCTCTCCATCTGTAGCAGGGTGAATTTCGTCTGCTTCAACTCGTCGTCGAGTTTCGACATTTCCGCTTCGGCGACAGCCAGCTCGCGGTTACGATTTTGGAAAACTTGGTCACTGGACCCGAGAAGGGTCAGTTGCTCTTCTTTATCTTGCGCCCCGCTGTCGACTTGATCGGAAAGTTCCCGCATCTGCATCTCGACTTCACCGAGATTATCACGGGAAGACTTGAGGCGATCCGCGAGACCCGAGCCTTTGATTTGCGCGAGGTTGGAGCTGTTTTCAGCAGCTTCGCGTTGGGACTTCAGGTCGAACACCGCTTGCTGCGCATCCTGGGCTCGTTGGTTGAGTCGGCCGCGCTCGGCTTTCTTTTCCTCCAAGGCTCCTTGCTCAGATTCGAGTTTGGCGCGGCGCTCGGCTGCCTCAGAACGGAATCCAGCCAATTTCTCGGATAGTTCGGCGATGGTGACCGCCAATTTGCCATGGTGGTGGGCGCTGTGCGCGAGACTCAGGTGGCGCAGTCGAAAGCTGATACGTTTGTAGCGCAGTGCTTTGGAAGCTTGGCGTTTGAGGCTACCAATTTGGCGACCCACTTCGGAGATAACATCGGCAACTCGAGCGAGATTTTGCTCGGTCAGCGAAAGCTTGTTCATCGCTTCCCGCCGTTGCGCTTTGTATTTGGTGATACCGGCGGCTTCCTCGAACACGGCCCGGCGCTCCTCCGGCTTGGCCGACAAAATTTGGTCGATCTGCCCCTGGGCCATGATCGAATAGCTCGTCCGGCCGATACCGGTATCCATGAAGAGTTTCTGGATATCTTTCAGGCGGCACGATTGCCCATTGAAGAAATATTCGCTGCCTCCGTCGCGGTGGACGCGACGCATGATCTCAATCTCATGAAACTCACTACCCAGTTGCTCTTCACACTCGGTGAGAAGCAGGGACACCTCACTCATCTGGGCCGGTTTGCGCGAATCCGTGCCCTCGAAGATGACGTCCTGCATCTTGCCACCACGCAGCGCCTTGGCGCTCTGTTCCCCCAGCACCCAGCGGATGCCATCGGCGATATTGGATTTTCCGCAACCGTTCGGACCAACGATGGCAGTAACGCCAGGTTCGAAACGGAGAGTGGTGGGGTCGGCAAAGGATTTGAAGCCGTGCAGCTTGAGCGCTTTGAGATACATGCAGGGTGCTTAAACCTCCGATTGAAGAGTCGTGCCTAGCCCCGGCAATGGGAAAACCCGTTTGCCCCCTATTTTCTCTGTCTGTCGGGGCGAATGTGCATGCTGGAGTAGCCTTCGACGGCTTTAATCTGCCCAATTTTAAGTATTCAGCGCTAACCCATCTCCCCGAAATGCTTCCAAAACAGTATTATTGCCACCGAATCACCACGCCTGCCGCGATCGACGGAACCCTGACGGACCCCAGTTGGGAGGCGCTGCCTTGGTCGGAGGACTTCGTCGATATCACCGGTGATGACGCGCTGAGACCCAATTTGCGGACGCGGATGAAAATGGGCTGGGATGATCAGTTTCTCTACATTGGGGCTGAGTTGGAAGAGCCTCACGTCTGGGGCACAATCACGGAGAAAAATGCGGTGATGTTTGAAGATAACGACTTCGAGGTCTTTATCGATCCGGACTGCGACGGGCTTAACTACTACGAATTCGAGATCAATGCCCTTGGGTCCATTTGGGAACTCAGTCTACCGAAGCCCTATGGCGAAGGCGGCGTGCCCATTCTCGGATGCAACATCGAGGGATTGAAGAGCGCGGTTCAGGTCCGCGGCAGCCTAAACAACCCGTGCGATAGCGATGAGGGATGGACGGTTGAAATCGCGATTCCGTGGTCGGGTTTGGCCCAGTATCATGCCAAGCGAAACGTCCCTCCCCAACCCGGAGATCGTTGGAAACTAAATTTCTCCAGAGTGCAGTGGGAGCACAAAATCGTGGACGAAAAATATGTCCGTATCCCTCCGCACGGCACGCCGATTGCGGAGAGTCTCAACCCTGAAGAACAGGAGCACCCGGAAAACAACTGGGTCTGGAGCCCGCAAGGTGCGGTAAACATGCATCTTCCTCTCAGGTGGGGAAACGTGGAATTCCTAGATTGATGCGCTAGCGCATGGGCGCTTCCAGTTTCGACCGTTTTCTCCCCCCATCATGCTCCCCACTCTCGGGGTTAAGGTCACCCATTGGATGATCCCGGAGGTGTTCCAGATCATTCGGAAACCGCGGCAAAACTAATGTGTCCCCTTCGCTGGTGGGCAAGGCACCGCACAAAAAAAGAACTTTGAGGGAATTCGATCCGCCTCACCCCACTCTCATCAGGGTGCGTGAGTTTTCCAACCTGATGCACGTTCCAGTAATCAGCTTCCAATCGGCTTAGACCTACCCTGCTCACCAAACACGATTGAAATGAAATGATTGCCCCAGTCTCGCCTCCCGAACGATCCCGTTTCTCCCCGCGATACGGCCGGCTATTTGCTGTCTCTAGTATCGCCGTGCTATGCACCGCATGTGGTTCCGTGAACCTCTCCGAACAACGCCTGGTTTCAAAGTCGAATATGACTTTTCCCGACTCGGCCGTGTTCGATTATTCATCCGGTATTCACGCTCGCATAGAACCTAGCACCGCTGGTGCAGGTGGAGTATAATCCAGTGGTTGCACGTCCTGCAAATAACACGCTCGCGCGGAACATTCATCCGTGCGGTCGACCCGTTGGCTGGACGTTTCTCGTTCTAGGTTTTCTGGTTTCCTGCGCAACCGGTCTGATTGCGCAAGACCCCCAGTCCGCGAATTATAATAGCGAAACATCCAGCTCATGGGAGACGGATTCCGAATGGCTACACGCCGGGGATATCGATCTCTACAACACCACGTTGAAACACCTGCGGGAGCAAAATCGAACCGACTGGTCGATCACCCTATCGCAATCGTTTATGGACATCGACTACGAGCCCTTTGAGTTATCGGTTCTACCCATCTCTCGTTTCTCCAACCTTTCTACCCGAGCAAAATCTATCGCCGGGGGCGGCGAACTCGTGACGGGATTTGTGGTCGAAGGAACCGGTAAGTTGCCCCTACTCCTTCGCGCGGTTGCCCCCACCCTGGCGGGAGCTCCGTTCAATTTGGCCGGCACCATCAGTGACCCCACCCTCAGGCTCTCGTTCAACCAAGATTTTCTAGAATCTTACGATAATTGGGGTGAAACCAGCGATCCGGTGAACCTTTCCGTTGCTGCCCAACGTATTGGGGCGTTTCCTTTGAACAGTGGAAGTTTGGACACCGCTGCGTTGCGGGAGTATGCACCCGGAGTTTACACCGCTCGCCTTGAAGAAAAACAAGGTGAGTCCGGCATTGCGCTACTCGAACTCTACGACGCGACCGAGGGGCAAAGTTCGGCTCAGCTTACTAATATATCTTCTCGTGCTGTCGTCGGTTCAGGCGACGACGTGTTGGTCCCGGGCGTGGTGATCGCGGGCGACGCGCTACTGCGGGTTCTTATTCGAGCGGTGGGTCCTACCCTCACTACCTACGGCGTCACCAATGTTCTCGCAGATCCTCAATTTAGTGTCCTCCGCGACGGCGAGACGGTGGGCAGTAATAACGATTGGAAACTCTTCCCTCGTCGCGACGAACTCGTGGCTGCCTCAAACGGGGCTGGAGCATTCGCGCTTGAAGAAGACAGCAAAGACGCCGCCGCTATTCTCACCCTCGAACCAGGTGTTTATACCGTGCTCGTATCCGGAGTTGGCGACACCACCGGCCAAGCTTTGGTCGAGCTCTACAAATTGAAGAACTAGCTAATCGCCCTTCCGCCGGCTCACTTGTGATCCCACGGAAAACTCACGTCGACGCGGGGGTGTTTCCATACTTCAAAGACCTCGAATATCTTTCCGGGGTTTAAGATCCTCTTCGGATCCAATGCGTGTTTCACGGCTTTCATCGCACCAATTTCCGCCTCGGAATGTTGCAGGCGAAGAAACGGAGTTTTGGCGAGACCGATGCCATGTTCACCACTGATCGCGCCACCGAGTTCTACGACTTTCTTCATCAGGGAGAGAACCGCCGCTTCGGCCCGGCTACATTCATCGGGGTCGGCTTTGTGATACATAATGTTCACATGTAGGTTGCCGTCGCCGAGATGACCAAAAGTAGGAATAGCCAAGCCGGACGTCTTTCGTAACCGGTCCAGGAAGCGGGCAAATTTCTCATAAGCGGAGAGCGGCACGGTGACATCCTCGTTGAGTTTGGCATCCCCCATCTCAAACATCGCGCCCGAACATTTACGTCGCACCGCCCACAAGGATTCCGCCTCCGAACGATTACGCGCGGCCCGATGACCCAGCGCGAATTCCTTGGCCCAAGCGAGGGCGGCCGGCTTGACCGCTTTGACCTCGGCAGCACCACCCGCGAATTCCACCAACATCACGGGGCGACCGGGTTGTCCCGGAAAGATCGTTATGCCCATCGCACCTTCGGCACAACCCACGCTGTAACGATCCAGAAATTCACAAATGGCAGGCTGAAGTCGGCGGGCAAACAGGGAGCGAGCCGCCCGAAACGCGGTCACTTCGTCGGGATAAGACGTCAACAGGGTCCAACGGGTCTCGGGTTGCGGAACCAAACGTAGGACCGCCTCCGTCACGACCCCGAGCATACCCTCCCCTCCAATCCACAAATCACGCAGATTAAAACCGGCCGCAAATTTGCGCGTAGCAGTGCCCCACTCCACATATTCGCCCGTCGGCAAATAGCCTTTAAGGGCGATGATGAAATCACGCGTCACACCATACTTGGCGCCATGCATGCCACCCGCATTACAGGCGATATTACCGCCAATCGTGCAGTAAGATCTCGAGGAAGGATCAGGCGGATAAAACCATCCCATACTCTCAGCTTTATCCTGAATCTTGGCGACGACGGCACCGGCCTGCACGTGGGCAAATCCGGCCTCCTTATCGACGCGAATCCGATTGAGGCGGAGCGTGTCCAACACCCAACCACCCTGCACTGGGGTGGCGGAGCCCATCAGGGTTGTTCCGCGACCGCGGGGCGTCACAGGCACGCCGAGCTCATTGGCCAATTTCAAGACCACGCCGACATCCTCATGTTTGCGCGGTTTGACGACCGCCGCGGGCATGAACGCCATCCGGCCGCTGTCGTAAGAAGCCGCCTCACGGGACTTCACATCATCATAAACGACCCCATCACCTAACTGGCGACGGAGGAGTCGAGTGGCAGCAGAAAAATCAGACTTGGACACGGACTCACCCTGCGCTTCGCCCCGGTGACGCCGCAACAGATTTTCCACCCGAAAGTGCCCTAAGAACTCAGCGCCGCCTGCGCGGCATCCTGACAACCCTTCAAATCAAGTTTGCCGGTGCCCAACACGGGAATCGCTTCCACCTGCTTGATCACTTTCGGGACCCATAGATTCGGGATGTTCGCTTCGAGTAACTTCTGCCGCAGTTCCTTCACCGTCAGTTCGAGCGTCGTGAGTAGGACCAGCGCTTCGCCTTTGCCAGGATCGGGCACACCCATGACAGCGAGCACGTAACCGTCGCTCTGATCAAATTTGAACGCATCGATGATGCATTGCTCAATCGTGCCATGGGGCACCATCTCACCTCCAATTTTGGAGAAGCGGGACAAGCGACCTTCGATAAACAAGAATCCATCCTCATCGAAACGACCCAAATCACCGGTTATAAACCAACCGTTATGAAATGCGCCCTTCGTCTTTTCTGGATTTTTGAGGTAACCATTAAAAACATTACCACCACGATAGATTACTAAGCCCTGCTCGGTATCGGGAATCTCCTCCATCGTATCCGGATCTAAAATACGCGAAGTCATGCCGGGCATCATGCGCCCCACCGAGCCAATCCGGTGAGCTTCTTGAACTTCGGCGCCGTGGCCGGACGGTAGGGCCGGATGCGGTTGATTGATATTGGCGGCGGGAGATGTCTCGGTGAGCCCATAACCCTGCATCATATCGAGCGAGAATTTTTCGCGGAATATCTTGGTCAGATCCGGCGGCAATTTCTCCGCACCGGTGACGATCAAATTAAGCGAAGCGAGTTCGGCGGGTTCCGCCCGTTTAGCCACCGGTCGCAGAAAGGTGGGTGCTCCCACCAACACCGTCGCCTTTTCCTCAGCAATCGCATCGATAATGCCCCGGGTATCGAGCGGGCTGGGAATCGTGACTACTTTGCAGGCTCGGATCATGGGATACCACATGGTCGCGGTAAATCCGAAGGAGTGGAATATCGGCAGGCACCCAATCATCGTAGCCGAATTGGGGAGCACACAAAGCGATAGCACCTGCCAGCAATTCGACAGGATGTTGCGGTGCGTCAGGACCACACCTTTGGGCTCACCCGAGCTTCCGCTGGTAAAGAGTAATCCTGCTTCCTCATTGTCCCCTCGCTTAGGGAGCCCGAGCAGGTTCGCAATGAGTTGATTGGGCAGCACCCACGCCGCAATCAGCCACGGTAAAATCGCTTTTTTTCCACCGAGCGCTTTGATTTCAGTCGCAAGGTCGAGTGTCTTCTCAGGCCACGGAAAATCCTTAACCTTGGCGCGCACCGCGTTGGCGGTGATCACGGTTTCTACTTCGGAAAGTCGGAGGCTCGCATTGATCGCGGTCGATCCTGCAGTAAAGTTGAGGTTCACGGGCACCTTGCCCGCACATAACACAGCCAAATTTGCGATGCTGCCACCAGCCCCCGGCGGTAACACGATACCGACACGGTGTTCCGGAATGGTGCGCTTGATATGCCGCGACAAGGCCGCCGCCGCGGCCAGTAATTGGCCCGCCTTTACCACACGGCGACCCACCGAGCGGTCCACCATTTCAACCCGCCAGGGTCGACGGGCCAGTCCACGCACGACTTCGCGGCCGAGATGACGGCGCAACTGAGGGCGTTGATCAAATGCCGCGCAGCCCAGATCGAGGATGCGTTGCCGCAACCGAGCCACGGGAATATCGGCGATGAGTTCGGACTTCCCCCATTCCACCTGCACATGCGTGCGCATCAGGCGCGGTTGATTGAAAATGAAGCACCCACCCGAAAACGAAAAGATCGAACCCCAGAGGCCATCGTGGGCCACCGGCACCACGGGCACACCGGCCTTCCGCGCCATGACCTCATAGCCACGTTGCAACTTCATCAGTTGACCGGTGCGGGAGATACTTCCCTCGACAAAGATGACGACCAATTCACCGCGCCTAAGATGATCGACGATTGTCCGAGTCGCTCCGAGCGCATCATCGGGTGAGATGGCAATCGCGCCACTGAGTTTGAAAATTAACCGGAAGAACCAATGTCGGTTCTTCAATCCACCGTAACCCACAAATCGCAATGGTCGCGGACACGTAAGCTGCAGCATCACGGGGTCCACGTAGGACAGATGATTAGCGGCGATGATGGCGCCTCCTTCCGGTAATTGATCAGCTCCGTTCGAGCGGACGCGATAGAGTAATCGCGCAATAAGCGCTACGAGGACTTCCACCAACCAAGGCAAAGTGGATCGAGTAAAACGGGGGGCAACTGGCATGGGGTATCTCTAACGGATCGCACTCTGAGAAAGTTTCAACCCATTCTCGAAAATCGATGTCATCTAATCCCTTCGCTTCAGCCCTCGCAAGGTCACGCAAAGGAACAGTAAAAACGGTCATTTTCACTAATTAGTCAGGAAATACACCTCGAGTAAAACCGTGCCGACCGTGCCGTCATTGCCCCGAGCATGCACGGTGTAGGCACCGGGCGAAAGCTCAATCAATACCGCGGCATCATTGGATCCGGCAGTGAGCGGAAAGGCCCCTAAATCGGACGAAGCCTGCACGATCGTCGCCGCATTAGCGTTACTCGACCAGTTGTCGTTAGCCGAAATTTCCGTCGCGGCTGAATTAAACACCTTCAACTCGGGATCGCCGAGGGCAGCCGTGACGCCGAAGTTCGCTAATTCGGGTCCAACACATCGAATCAAAGCCCGACGAGATGCGGTCCCACTCACGACAAATCCAGCGATCAATACGGTCTGATTCGCGGTGATTTCGCCTCGAGCAGACTGGTTGAGTAAAAATCCACTACCGGGGGTCGCATCGTAGACCTCAACGAGAATCGAGCCGCCCTGCCCGTCGACCGGCGAGACCTGTGCGGTGTAGGGCCCCGGCGCCACTGTGGCGATCACGGCCGAGTCGGCTGATCCAGCGACGAGAGGGAACGCTCCGACCAGAGCAGACGTGCTGATAATGGATGTGGCGTCGCCATTTTCCCAACCGGAATTCGCCGCGATTTCATTGTTATTGCGGTCAAAAACGGTCACGGCGGGTTGAGCCATAACATCGGAAACACCAAAAGCGGTTAGTCCCGGACCCACGGTTCGAACCAAGATAGATTTGAGATCAGAACCACCCACGACAAAACCGTTGATCAGGATGGCATCGCCGTTACCTGAAACAGCGCGCACCGAACTGTTGACCAGACTTGCATCGGGGGTGCCGACCGTCCGATTGGAATTGAGGTAGGCCGGCCCGGTATTCGCCGTGGTCGCCATGGCGACAGCGAGTGCCGTGGCCAATCCGGAAACTTCAATGGCGCCTAAATCGGGAGAGCTGTCCCGGGTGCTGCCGTCCAAGTCCAACGGAATACTAACCGTGCCGGCTACCGCTGCGCCCACCACCGGGCTGGTCGTGGTCGGCACACTATAAATCCGAATCGGATCGAAGCGCATCAATGGGTCGGCCTCGGAGAATCCGGTAGGGGAGGACAATCCGATCGCGCCATTGTTATATAGGTTATTGGTCCAAGTTGCGGTCGCTCCCGTTTGCTCATTCACGAATCCACCCGGGTTGGTGGTGCTGCGGGTCATCACGTTGTTGGTGACGACCACACCAGTCGGTAGAATCGTGCGGTCACGCGAACCGAGTCCCGTGCCAATGTCGATCGCCAGACCCGTGACATTCACAAATGTATTGTGAGCGATGTAAGCGCGGTGAGCGGCAAAATACTCGTTGAGCGGGCCATCATCGGCTCCGGTATAAACCGTGATCGCGGCACCGTCACGGCCGCGGGTGTCTTCGAAATGGTTGTTCACCACGACGTGATCCTCACCGATGATACGAACGCCACCGCTACCTTCGCGCGAACGTCCGAGAAAGAGATTCGAATCCACTCGGCAGCCATTGCCATGACGCAGGGTCAAGGTGCCGGAACAATCGAGGAACGTATTGTAGCGATAAATATTACCACCGGACTTATTGGAGATGATTTCGATTTCCCCATCGATTCGAGTGAAGAGATTGTGCTCCACCACGGTTAGGGAGTCCTGCATTGAAGCGGAACTGACTCCAACGCGAATGGTCTCCCACCCGTTGGCCCCACCGTTGATTCGGTCGGCGAAATGGTTGTGATCGATCAGGTGATTGTTGGGTTCTCCGCCTACATCGACCACGACGGTAACTCCGATCACATCATGGCCACTCAGGAAGGAATTATCTAATCGGTTGTTCGTTCCGAAGAACGCAACCCAGTCCGTGTCTGCCCCATTGACGGGAATATAATCAATGATGCTAACATTGGTGACTCGTGCGTTGTTGGCCGGTCCCGCGCTGCCGTTGCGAAATTGAATGATCTCGTGAGCGTTTCCCGTGTAGGTGCCGGTGAAGATCAGATCGCGGAGGACGGTGTAACTGCCGCCGATCTGGGCGCGCGAATTGCCCGTCAGGATGACCTTCCCTGGGGTCACGGCTCCAACCGTTATCGGACTAGCCGCCGTTCCTACGCCCGAGAGACGGATGACCGCATCATCCCAGGTGCCGTTGGCGAGCAGGATCACATCACCCGGTCCGGTAGACGCGAGGGCCGCATCCAACTCCGCCGCAGTTTGCACAACCACGGATCCTGGAATTCTGACATCAATCGATTTCGTATCCGTGTCATCAATACCAGAAGCGTTGCTGACTCGTCCCCAAACGGAGATACCAGCGGCCAAATTCGGCAGGCTGAGCATCGCGGCAGTGGCGCCACTGATGGGGGCGCTAACGTCGCCTGACGCACCTTGATACCACTGATAAGTCAGAGGTGCCTGACCCAGCGCAGAAATCGTCACTTGGGCCGTCTCTCCGGCAGCGACGGTGAGAGGAGCCGTGACACTAGTGATCAACGGCAAGACCTGGACGGGAGTCGTGACCATCACCGAATTGCTGGGTTCGGAAGAAACCGCCCCGGCTTTCGCCCGCACTTGGTAGGTGTAGGTCGAGTTGTCCGATACCGATTTATCCGAGTAGGCGGTGGCGTTCGCGGCCTGTTCAGCAACCGCTACAAATGTGCCCGAACCGCTATGACGTTCGATCACATAAGAGAGTTCGTTGTCCGCATTGTCCTGCCAAGTCAGGTCAATCTGGGCGGGACCCGAAGCGACCGCCGTCAACGTCGTAGGCGCCACGATCGTCGTGGGAACTTCGGTGAGACTGACAATCGAGAGGTTGTCGATGAGGAGCTCTCCCTGCCGACTGGTATCCTGGTAAAAGGCAAACTGCCCCAAGTCGTCGTTTTGCGCGTAGAAATTCACCTGCGGTGCATTGGCCGGATCCGGCGTCTGATGAAAGGTGAAGGTGCCGAGATCCACATTATTGAGGAACACCTTTAACGTATTCGCGGCGAGACTACCTGAGCCCAACGTCGCATCGGTATAGGCCACGGCCAAAGTGTCATGCGAATTGGCCAGGACGGTGAGATGATTGACTGCTTCGGTCAGGTGCGTTCCGGCGGAGCTCGACCCTGTCACCGAGTTCACGATGAGGTCCCCGTTATTCACGAGACGGATTTCAAACGGACGAAAATCTGAATTATTCAAAGTATTCCCCGCACGACCTACCGCAAAATGGAATCGGGTGTCGGTATCGGCTGCATCCACCGGGAGGAATCCACGCCTAAAATCGAAATCTACCCTCACGTTGGAAACGTTGACGTCTTCGGAAAACGGACCGCGCCAATGCGTCGGATCACCGTTGCTGCGGTCGAATAAATAGAACGACCGGGTGCCTAAGGGATTCGCGGGAGATGAGCTGCTATCAACTACGGTAAATCCATTGGTCGAGGAATTGGCACTCGGCGAATAAGTGAAGTCTCCTGCCGGTTTTGCACCGACAGCATCGGATTCAAAGGTGTTGGAATAGTAGGACTGGGCAAATGACCAAGCCGGTGCGACCAGCAATAGGATGAGGAGAGTTCGGGCGTGTAACATGGGGTTTAGGTGCCTTAATTAATAATTATGAATTAGGACAAACATCAAGCCCTAAGGATGTATCCTGTCAGAATACTGGTGCTGTTTCGGGTGGACTATTGTCCGGAAAACGCTCGAACCAAAAGTCTTTGTAGTTCTGCGGTGCCAATATTGGCCAAAGAACCATCGAGATTGAAATCGGTGACCAAAGGTAAATACCCCAATGCATCCGCTTGAGACTTCACGAGGCCTAAGTTTAGCAATGCAAGACCCAGATCATCGCGGGCTGACAAATTCAATTTGAGCGCCAGCGGTTGAAGCCAAAAGGCGAGGCTGTCCCGGTAGGTTATCCGACCCTCCCCGATCAAACGTAGCGCCGGTGCGATCAACGAAAGATCACTGATGACCACGTCGCCCGTCACTCCCCGTTCGATGTTCAGGCTCAATTGATCAAAAGTCACCAAGGACAAGCGTTCGGCTACGTTGGTGGCTGCTTGCACGCGTTGCGCCTGTTCAGCCAATTTGGGATTATTAGTGAGTGCTCCGAACAGCGCGCCCAAAGCCGCCACGGTTTGCCCTGTTTGCACATAGCTTTCGACATCTACCCCCAATGCTCTCAACACCCCACCCGTGCTCGAGACTTCGGCTTTGATTTGCCCGCCATTGGCCAACTCGGAGAGATCGCGCATCTCGGCCTGCCAACTCGCAGTGAGATTCACGTTTCCTTCCATGACCGGAGTGGAATCAGGCTCGATCCAGCGCAACCAGGGTTCGACCGCGACGTCGCTGGCAGAGATTCCGGCCATGCCTCGATAGGGTCGAGCATGAGAAGCATCGAATTGAAGCGATGCATCGGCGCGCACACTTCCCGCTTCTCCCACCGCGAGGGAAAACCCATCCAGGCGAAGCGCAGTGGGTTCGATCACGATATCTGCCTCGAGCCGCGATAGACTTGGACTGTCTTCCAGCACGATTTCGCCCAAGGCCGTTTGAATTGAACCCCGTAATCCCGCCCACACCGGACGATTCGCGTTGGATTGAACCGGCGATAACCCGGGCTGACTCCGATCATCTCCGGCCACCTCGAGGACCGGCTCGGTATCGCCCATGAGCGCACTGAGCGTTTGTAAGTCCTGTAAATAGATTCGAGGGCCCGAAAGGCTACCTTCCAGCATCCATTCCGCCTCTTCCGGTTCGGCGCGAAGATTGAAGGTGAGATCCGACGCACGACCATCTGCGGTAATTTGGACCGGCAAGTGCAGCTCCAAGCTGTTGTCCGGCCGCAGATCAACGCGTCCATCGAGATCGACGTTTGGTAACGACTGTCCAGCCAAGGAAACGAGATCCGTAATTGATACCGCGGTGGCAATCGAGAGGCGCTCTTCGACCCCGACCCCAAACTCCGCATGTAACTGGCCGCTACGTAATCCACTCAAATGACTCAACCCTGGCCAAACACTCATCCCCGCCAGATCGGCATCGATGCGCCCCACCAACTTCATGATATCGTCGTCTCGCTTGAGGCGGCCTCCCCGCGCTTGGAAATTCACCAAGCGGCCCTTCGGCCCAAAAATCTCCACTCGCCCGAGTTCTACCTGCCACCCTTCCGTCGTGATCTCACTACCGAGGTCGATTTCGATATCCACCTCGTCGACATAGGACTCACCTTGATTGGCGACGGCCGCGCCTTCGATCCGAATGGGATTACTGGTTACGAAACGTAGTCCCTGAGCGGTGACGAGCCCGACGATTTGTCCTTCAATGGGTCGGGCATCAATCACCCAAGGTTCAATCGCCGGTTGAATCCAAGACAGGGGAAGTCCCAGCAAACGACACGAGATGACGGGTTCATCAGGTCGCGCCACGCGCAACTCATCTCGCTTCGCCCCAATTTCAATACCTTGGAGTAAACGCGCTTCCAATACGGGTGCGGCACCAGCAACCTCCAGGTCCATGCGAGTGAAGCGGGTATCGCCTCCGTTTTGGCGAATTTCAAAACCCAAATTCCCTGAGATATCACCCACCCCCGCCATGACTTCGGTCAACTGTGACACGTCGACGACTTCAAAACGTAAATCCCCCGACAAATTTACTTCATCGAGTTGTGCGGTGGCGCGTAATGCACCTGTCCCAACTAAATTAAACTCCGGCAGATCACGACCGAGCATCAAATTGCGCAGCGAAACATCGCTGAGTTTTACACCCCAACCTCCTTCCATGATCACTCCCGCCGAATCAGCAGCCAAATGCGCCGAAAATAGTTCTTCCGCGCCTTCGCTCAGCGAGAATTGAAGCCGAGGTGAACCCTCTCGCTGATCGACGCTCACGCTCAATCCATAGACATCTTCAACATCTCTCCCCTGGCGACTAGCCCGAAGTGATGTGGTGGTTTCCGCCGATCGCATTCGGCCACTCGGCCCAAACTTCGACTTCACGTTGGATTCAATAGCGAGAGACTGGATGTGCTGCTCGCCCGCCGATTCTCCCAAGGCTGAGATCGTGATACGAAGGTCACTCAATCGATTTGGCGCAGGGCCCGTGCCCATTATCGAAACGGACGCCTGACCATCGGCACCGGGTCCAGCATCTCGCCAAACCGCATTACCAGCCAAGTCAACCTGGCCCACTGAAACAGGCAAAGTCATCGCGAGCATCTGCGATATTTGTCCCAACACATCTTGAGGAGGCGCATCCTCCGTTTCGATTGCAGCAAAGATTGCAGTCCAACCCGCGGTCGACACCGGGGTGGGTAAATCGGCAGATTCGGCGGCCGGGTTTAAACCATCCCATTGCAAATCCCACCCCTTCGCCTCCAAGCGGGCAATGTGGGGGGCGGTCTGCCACAGTCGCCAAATCGGCACATCAGCAAGCAAGGATGGAATACGTATTTTGAGGGGGCCATCGACGAGGGTGAAATTCGTAACTTCGATCGAGTTCAGCCCAATATGCACCTCAGCCAATGAAGCCTGCAGATTCAGTTGATTGGTCAGCACCCGACGCGCGATGGCGGTCTGAACTCGAGGCAGAGCCAACAGCAATACCAATCCTCCGATACCCGCTCCAAGGATCGCCCCAATCCATAATACTCGGCGGGATTTCTTCATGAAGCGGACTGGATAAAAAACTGGATTTAGGAGGAAAAGTTACGGAGCCTCTCAGCGATTGATCAGCACGTCGCTCAGCCCAATCGCCCGACGAACCGAAGCCGCTGCCACGATGTAACTGTAATTGGCTTCAACCAAGTTATTGCGCGTTGAGGTGAGCGCAACTTGCGCGGACAAAACATCGAGTTGAGTGGCCGTGCCGGCGCCATAACGAGCGTTGGCGAGTCGCAAGGCTTCCTCCGCTTGATCGACTACCTTAGTCGCCGCCGCGGCGAGTTCGGTAGCACCATCGAGATCGGCAAGCGCGCGGCGCACTTCGACTTCGATCGCAAGGGACGTGTCCAACAAGGATAGGCGAGCCTGCTCCTTCAAGGAGAGTGCTTGATTGATGCGGCCACGCGTAGAAGCGCCATCCCAGATAGACCACGATGCCGCTGCACCCAGGGACCAACCGGTGCGTGAACCGCTAAAACTAGAATTCCCAAAATCCTTGCGTAATCCATAGCCGCCATTGACGGAAACGGAAGGGCGCAGGTTGGACTTGGCGATGGTCAAGCCGGCTTCACGGGCCTTTTGAATAGTCGCGAGTTGCTTGAGCTCGGGGCGATTGAGGCGGGCTGAATTGAGTGCGGATTTTAATTCGTATTCGACGGGGTCAAACTCGAGTTCACCGACGATAGTCGGGGTCCGATGCACATCCGTCGTATTGGTTTCTTCGTAGCCTAGAGCATAACGCAGTTCGTCGATCGAAACGCGGTGATTGTTACGAGCGCGGATTAACGCGGGTTGAGCATTGGCCAATTCAACCTCTGCTCGGAGCACTTCGAAATTTGATACCGTGCCCGCTTCAAAGCGATTGTGGGTCGTCTTTAACTGTTCTTCCAGCAGGGAGATATTCTGTTCCTGCACCTCAATCTGCTCCCGGGCCAGTAGCACGTTGAAGAAACTGGTGCGTGCCCGTAACAACTGGTCGTTGATAACGGTCTCAAGCTCGAGCAACGCGGATTCCTTGACCAAGTCTTGGACGTCCAATGCAGCGCGCACCCCGCCACCGGAGTAGATGCGCTGGGTTACCTGTAACGACAGCTGCCAGTTTTGGTCTGAATTGACCACGTTGGACAAATCCTCGTCTTCGAGACTGTAGCTGCCGTTGAGCGAAACATTCGGTAAAACCGCCCCCTTCACTTCCACGATCAACCCATCCTGTTCACGGATGCGCTCCCGCGCTTGGCGGATCGCGAAGTTGTGATCCACCGCATAAGTAAGAGCCGTTGGCAGATCCAAGACCTCGGGCATCTGGGCCGGAAGCAATGAGCTAGCACCCAGCATTGCAGCCGCCAATCCCACGCGTAGTTTGGAATAGTTGCGCGGGTAGAAATATGGAGAGAACTTCATATCGGAATATCTGATTTAGGAGGACACTTCCACCGGTGATTCGATCATGCCCGGGGAGGCTTTTGATCGATCCTTGGAAATGAGCATGTAAAAGGAGGGAACGACAAATAACGTAAAGAAGGTGCCGACTGCCATACCCACCACGAGCACCCAACCAATGCTGTTACGGGCGGCGGCTCCAGGGCCATCGACGAAGATCAACATCATGTGACCAAACACGGTGGCCGCTGAGGTCATGAGCACGGGACGGAGACGGGTGGAGGAAGCTTGGCGAATCGCATCCACTTTAGCTATTCCCTCTTCCTGGAGTCCATTAGCGAACTCCACGATGAGAATACCGTTTTTGGCAATCAATCCGACCAGCGTAATCAACCCAATCTGCGAGTATATATTTAGCGTAGTCACGCCCAGAAAGATCGGGATCATGGCACCGGCTAGGGCAAGAGGCACCGAGCCTCCGAGAATGATTAATGGATCTCGGAAACTGTTAAACTGGGCGGAGAGCACGAGGAAGATCAGTAACACTGCGAGTAAACCGGCCTTCCACAGGGCATCCCCTTCCAAACGGAGTTGGCGGGACTGGCCTCCGTAATCGATCGAATAACCCGGAGGTAAAATCTCTTCTGACTTCTGCTCCAATGCCAGCAGTGCCTTGTCGACGCTTGGACCCACGCCGGTGATCTTAACAGAATTCAATTGTTGAAAGCGATTAAGACCGCGGGGTTCAACCGAGTGATTCAGCGTGGCGATGGTGGACAGAGAAACCAGTTGGCCGTTCGGTCCCCGCACGTGGTAATCGAGCAACTGTTCTGGATTCAACCGGCGGTCGCGTTCGACCTGAGGAATGACCCGGTAACTGCGGCCGTCATTGACGAAACGATTAACATAACCGCCACCGAGGAGGGATCCCAAATCCCGTGAAATATCGGTTAGATTGAGTCCCATCGCCGCGACCTTGTCCTTTTCGATATCGATGGTGACCTGCGGCAGATCGAACTTCAAATCGGAGTCGGCAAAAAAGAAGGTTGGCGGGCCGCCCGTGTTTTGGTGAGGACCCGTATTGGCAAACAACACCAATTCGTTGGCAAATTCCTGCATCTCGCTGTGATCGGCGGTCGATCGCAGCACAAACTCGATTGGAAAGGTGCCGCCGGAGGGCAACGGGTCGGGTGCGTTGAGAATCACCTGCACCCCGGCGATCTTGGCCGCGGCGGGCTGGAGGTCTTCGAGTAACTCTAGCACGTGGCGATTCCGTTGCGACCACGGCTTCATGAGCATACCGCTGAAGCCAAAATTGCCGAAGGTCAGCTGGAAAGAGGTATCATACTCCTGAGCCGTCTTATACATTTCGTTGATCTGTTCGGTGAACAGAGTCATCTGTTCCACCGTCGAGGTCGGCGGCCCCTGCACGATGGTGAAGAGAATGCCTTGGTCTTCCTTCGGCGCCAATTCCTTCTCCGCAAACATGAAGAAAGGCACGAGTAACAGGGTCAGGAAGATACCCGTTGCGAGCACGATGGGCACATTACGAAAACGGCGGCCCAACAGTAAATTGAAGCTTAGAGTAATCAGCGCGAAGACGAAAGCCGCTCCCAATAAACCCAATCCGATTTGCATGATAAGCCCACCACTCAGGGCACTCGTTCCGAGGAAGAACGCAATCAATGCCACCACGACAATCAGCGCCGGAATCACCGCGGCCACAAACCACAGCAGTAAACGCCAGGGGGTGCGTTTTTCTTCCCGAATTTCCAGCATGCAGCCGATCAAACGTTCGTAGCCGTTGCGAACCTTGTCGAAGGTACGATTAACCATCCCCGTAAATCCCGTCTCTTCACCGTCGCCGCCTTTGAGCAGATAGGCGCTCATCATGGGCGAAAGCGTCAAGGCCACGAAGCCCGATACCATGACCGCACCCGCCAGGGTGAAGGCAAACTCACGGAAGAGTGCACCGGTCAATCCGCCTTGAAATCCAATTGGGGCATAAACCGATGCGAGTGTGATCGTCATCGAGATAACCGGCCCCACCAATTCACGCGCACCTTTGATCGCCGCATCGATCGGGGTCAGACCTTCGCGGATGTGTCGGGCGACGTTTTCCACCATGACGATGGCATCATCCACCACGATACCCACCGCCAATACGATGGCCAGGAGGGTGAGCAGGTTGATGGTGAACCCCATGGTCAACATGAGGAACAACGCGCCAATCAGGGAGAGCGGCATGGCCACGATCGGCACCAACACGGACCGCAGAGAACCGAGGAAAAGGAAGATGACGATCATCACCACCAACAGGGTCTCCAGCAGCGTCGTGATAATCTCACGCAGCGCGTCTTGAATATATTCGGTCGAGTCGTATCCGATGTCCGACTCCAGTCCCACGGGTAGATCAGCCACGATATTGGGATACACGTCCCTCACCCGTTGAATCACTTCCACTGTGCTTTCGGTGGGTAGCACCCAGATGCCCATGAAGGTCGCGGTCTGACCACCGAAGCGGACTTCGGTGTCATAGTTCTCTGCGCCTAGTTCGACCTCAGCCACATCGGATAGTCGGACAATCGAACCATTATTTTCGGCGACCACCATCTCTTGAAATTCTTCCACGCTTTGCAGGTCGGTATTCGCGACCAGACTCACCCGCATCATCGTGCCTTTGGTGGCACCCACCGCGGACAGGGCGTTGTTGTTCACGAGGGCCTGACGCACCTGAGCTGCGCTCAAGTTCCGGGCCGCAAGCTCATCGGGATTCAGCCACACGCGCATCGCGTAAACTCGACCGCCCAACACATCCGCTTTTTGCACCCCGGGGACCGAAGCCAACCGCGGCTGCACCATGCGATTCAGATAATCCGTGATCTGATTCTGGGACAACGTGTCCGAGTAGAAACTCATGTAAACCGACGCGAATTGGTTGTCGCTCGATTCGACCGAAATCGTCGGTGATTCCGACTCGGGCGGCAACTCGTTGCGCACCTGATCGATTTTGGCACTCATCTGGGCCAACGCTGCGTTAGTGTCGTAGTTTAGTTTTAGATACACCCGAATGGTGCTCATCCCGGCAAAACTCTCGGACTCGATGTAATCGATGCCATCGGCACTGGAAACGGCTCGTTCGATCTGCGTAGTAATGTAACCACGCACGGTCTCGGCGCTGGCGCCAAAATAGACCGTGGAAATATTCACCACCGCGCTGTCACTGCGCGGATATTGGCGGGTATTGAGCTGGGAATATGCGACCATCCCCAAAACGAGGATGACGATATTGACGACCAGCGCGATCACCGGCTTGCGCACGAAGATATCCGTAAAGCTGCGTTGTAACATGATGGAAATTAAACGGGGTTAAACGTTCCGGTTTGATCAGGTATTAGGCGGCGTGGCCACTTCGTCCTGTGACGGAGTCACTTCGTTATTGATCTGCACGGGCAGTCCGTTGCGCAATTTGAACACCCCGGATGTCACGACTTGTTCTCCTCCCTCCAATCCCTGGACCACGGAAACCAAATCACCTCGCTTGGCGCCCAAAACTACTGGGTGCTGACTCGCCGCCAGGTAGGTGCTACCATCAGGGGCGGTGGTTTCTTCGATGACGTAAATTGAATTACCGTAAGAAGCATACGAAACCGAGGTAGAGGGCACCAAGACTACGTTGTTCACCTGCGGCAGCGTGACTTCAACTCGGGCAAACATTCCGGGGCGAAGTTTTTCGCCCGGATTCGGGATGATCGCCTGAACCCACACATTGCGGGTTGCGCTGTCCACCTCGGGGTTGATCGCTCCCACGCGCGCATCAAATATTTGATCCGGAAACGCATCGACGGCGACGCCGACCGTTTGATCTACAGCCAATAGCGGCAAGTTGCGCTGGGGCACATAGAAATTTACGAACACCGGATCCAGTTTCTGCAGTGGGATCAACGGCGTCCCACGACTGACATACTGGCCGAGATTGATTTGACGAATACCGACCCGCCCGGCGAACGGTGCCCGAATGTTCTTTTTCGCGATATTGGCCTCAAGGGCGGCAACATCCGCCAATGTCTGAGCGTATTGGGCGGCGGAAGAATCATACTCGGACTTACTAATCGTGTTCTGCTCGCTCAGCTTGCGGGCACGATCCACTTGCAGCTTAGCGAGGTCAGAACGCGCCTTGGCGGCGTTGAGCTGTGCTACTTCAACCGTGGTATCCAATCTGACGAGCAAATCTCCGGTGGAGACGGCGGCACCATTCTCGACTGCAATTTCGGTGATCGTGCCCTCCAACTCGGCGCTAATGGTCACGCCCTGCACAGGAGCGAGTGAACCAATGGCTTTAATGGTTGGATGCCATTCGGCGTTTTCGGCCGTGGTCGTCGTAACTCCCGTCAGCGGCATACTGCGATCCATCGAAGCCATCTCTTGGATCTGGCTGGCTTTGACGACACCTAAGAGGGCGACGACGGTTATGAATCCCGTAAAGGCGATAATGAAACGTTTGATCATGTCAGGTAGAGGTGTGTTTAAAATTATACGGGCGAGACCAGTGGAACTGCCACCTCACTCGCGTTTTCGATCCCGGCCCGAACGTGGGCGAGGATCGTGGTAAGCTGCATTTTTTCACCCGGGGGCAAAGAGCCCATGATAGCGGTGACCTGCCGGAAGTAGCCGGGCAAGATCTCGGCCGTGAAACGTTCACCCTTCGGCGTCAGATGCACCAACATCGCCCGGCGATCGCGGGGATCGGATTCGCGGCGCACCATTCCATCCTTCTCGAGGGTATCGATCAGTCCAGTCATGGTCGCACGGGTCACGTCAGCCATCTCGGCGAGGTCGGCGGGACTCTTCGGCGGGTTTTTCTCGGCGTGGCCATCCATCGAACCGGCAGCGGTAAGGAGCATCAGCACGGTGAAGCGCCCGTTGGAAATATTGTGCTTCCGCAGGAAATCCGCCTTCACTTCGTAAAGTGCATCGGCCGTGCGGAGCAACTGCATGAACAGACTGGCCGCTTCGGGATTCAGATCGGGAAACCGTTTTGAGCATTCCAGCAAACAATTATAACGAGGTAGGTCTTTGAGCATCAACAACGGCATAATAAATAGGGAGATAGGAGATGATTAGCTGCCTAACTATTTAGCGCAAGTGCTTTCCCCAGAAATTGCCAAAGGTCAAAAAACAAAGAGGGGAGTCCGCTTGTGGCGGACTCCCCTCACCCGATCAGAACCAACAAACCGGGGTGGTAGGCTGATTTAGGAATCAGCCAAGGGATTGGGCAGCTTCGACCACGGCATCGGCAGTGATGCCGAGTTCCGCCATAGCAATACCACCCGGGGCGCTCAGACCAAAGCGATCGATACCGATCACCTTGCCGTCGAGCCCGACAAATTGAGACCAAAGACCGGTAACACCGGCCTCGATAGCGACACGTTTGCGACACGCGTTAGGCAGAACCTCTTCGCGGTAGGCGTCGGTCTGACGTTGGAACCGCTCAAAACACGGCACGGAAACCACGCGGACGGACGGTCCTAGTTTTTGCGCCGCATTGATCGCGTGCTGTAGCTCGGAACCGGAGGCCAGCAGAATGTGGGTCAGCGGAGCCGTCTCGGCAACGGCCACGTAAGCGCCCTTCGCAACTCCTTCACGACGGGTCGCGACGGCGATCGAGTTCTGGATCGGCATGGCCTGACGCGAGAGCGCGAGCAGCGTGGGTCCATCGATCCGGGAAAGTGCTGAGGCGTAGGCGCCGGCAACTTCCTCGGGATCACCGGGACGGATCACATCGAGATTTGGAATAACGCGCAGACCGGAAACGGTCTCCACCGGTTGGTGGGTTGGTCCATCCTCCCCCACTCCGATGGAGTCGTGGGTGTAAAGGTAGACAACGGGCAAACCTGCGAGAGCGGCGAGGCGCATCGAAGGACGCGAGTAATCAGCGAAGACTAGGAAGGTCGCACAGGAAGTGCGGAAGATGCCGTCATAGGCGACGCCATTGTTGATGGCGGCCATGCCGTGCTCGCGGATACCGTAACGCAGATTGCGACCATCTTGATTCTCTGGATCGAAATCCTTGCTCGATTTGATGTAGTTGAGCGTGGAACCATGCAGATCGGCGCTACCAGAGATGAGCAATGGCAGCTTCTCGGCGATCGGTTGCAGGACATCACGACCGGCGGCGCGGGTAGCTAGTTTGGCGTCCGTCGGGAATTCGGGGATCGCAGCGAGCAAGTCCGATGTGGTCGGTGCGACGTCGCGGCTGGCGAGCAAGGCGGCGAGCTCTGGGTTGGCGGCGGCCCAATCCTTGTGGGTTTTCTTCCACTTATTATATTGGCGAGCCATCCGCTTCTTGTGGGCGGCGAAATACTCAGAAACGTCGTCGCTGACGTAGAAAAGTTTATCAGCCGGCAGACCGAGACCGGCGCGAGCAGAATCGGCAAACTTAGCTCCACCTTCGCCATGGCCCTTGCTGGTGCCGGAGACTTCGGGGATACCACGACCGATTTCGGTCTTGGCGATGATCAGTTGAGGCTTACCGGACTTGGTGCGCTTGGCCTTATTGATCGCCTTGGAAATTGCCGGGATATCGTGACCATCCGTGAGTGTGATCACATCCCAACCGATTGCCTTGAAGCGAGCGGCGGTGTTCTCGCCCTGAGTCTTGTCTGCCATGGCGTCGAGTGTGACGTCGTTGGCATCATAGATGAGGATCAGGTTATCGAGCTTCTGGTGACCGGCGAAAGCGATCGATTCGAGTGCGACACCCTCTTGCATGCAGCCATCACCCGCGAGGCAGACCACATTGTTATCAAAAATCGTGTGTTCTGCGGTGTTGAAGCGGGCTGCGGCCATTTTGGCCGACATCGCCATACCGACTGCATTGCCAATTCCCTGTCCGAGCGGGCCACTGGTGGCTTCAACGCCCGGCGTTTCGCGGAACTCAGGGTGACCAGGAGTCTTCGAGTGTAATTGACGGAACGATTGCACGTCCTCGTTTGAGACGCCGTAGCCGCTCAGGTGGAGCCAGCTGTAAAGGAACATGGAGCCGTGCCCAGCGGAGAGCACGAAACGATCGCGATTGAGCCAACGCGGCTCAGCTGGGTTGTGGACAAGCGCATTCCCATAAAGGACGGCGCCAATTTCGGCTGCACCCAAAGGGAGACCGAGGTGGCCGGACGAACACTTATTAATAGCGTCGATGGCGAGGCCGCGGGCCTGATTTGCTGCTTGGGCGAGAATCTCTTGGTTTAACTTCATGGAGTCGGTCGGAAGGATAATATTAGCCCCAGCCATAAGCCAGGCCTGATAGACGACCGGTCTCAGCTCCTCCCTGCAACGCAGAAGTCTGCTCTAACAGGTGAAAAAGAGGCGAACCATACGGTTCGCCTCAAAATGTAAAAACTGCGACGCTATGTCGCAATTTGACTGAAATTATTTGGATTTCGCGCCGTCGTAACGCTTGGCCTTGATCGCCATAGCAGCCTTACCCTTACGACCACGAAGGTAGTAGAGACGGGCACGCATCGGAACGGACTCACGATCCATCTCGATTTTGGCAATATTGGGGGAATGCAGTGGGAACACGCGCTCGACACCTTCGCCGTAGCTGATGCGACGAACCGTGAAAGCCTCGTTTACGCTGCCACCCTTGCGAGCAATGACGATACCAGCAAAAATCTGGATACGTTCTTTGTCGCCCTCACGCACCTTGGTGTGAACACGGATGCCGTCGCCCACTTTGAAGGACGGGATGTCCTGCTTTAATTGGGTGGCGGAAACCTCATTGATGATCGGATTCATGAAGATGTTTTTTGAATAAATCTGGTCTGACTTGGCGTGTTTTCTCAACACTCTGCGCTGTCCGCCATTTCTCGATTTTGCCGTGATTTCCCTGTAATAAAACATCGGGAACGGACATGCCTCGAAACTCAGCGGGACGCGTGTATTGAGGAAAGTCGAGCAACTTGCCGGTGAAGGATTCGTGCGTCAATGACTTTTCATCACCTAACACGCCAGGGATGAATCGAGCCAACGCATCAATGATCACTGCTGCCGGAAGTGTCCCATTAGTAAGGACATAGTCTCCGATACTAATCTCTTGGTCGATCACTGAATCTCGAATCCGTTGATCGATTCCTTCGTAATGCCCGCTCAAAAGCACGAGGTGAGACTCGGTTGCGAGCTCCCTGGCGAGCGAATCGTTGAATGGGGTGCCATCTGGGGTCAGATAAATCCGGCGACAACCGGTGGTTTGCACCGCTTCGACCGCCGCAATCGCCGGTTCGGGTTTCATGACCATACCGGGGCCGCCGCCAAATGGTCGGTCATCGGCCGTGCGGTTCTTGTCGGTGCACCATTCGCGCAAATCGCGGACTTGGACATCGAGTAACCCCTTCGATATTCCCTTCCCCAAGATGCTCTCTGCCAAAAATCCATCGAGCATACGCGGAAACAAGGTCAGAACATCAATACGAAGAGGCATGGCAGGATCGGGATACAAAAACGCCCCGGACGAAGCCGGGGCGAATCGAAAATAGTTTGGAACGGTCGCTTAGGCCTCGGCAGTTGTTGTCTCGTCGGCGGCAGTTGCGGTCTCAGCAGCGGCGGTCTCGGCAGTTTCAGTCTTAACCGGAGCAGCCTTACGGGCCTGCTTGATGAGGGACTTAGCGGTATCGGTAGGCTTAGCGCCTTGGCTGATCCAGTAGTCAGCGCGTTCGACGTTCAGGGTGAGCTGGTCGCCTTTTGCGCGAGGATTATAGGTGCCGAGAAGTTCAGCAGGACGACCGTCGCGACGTGAGCGAGCTTCCGCTACCACTACGTGGTAAACAGGAGCGTGGGTTGTGCCGATACGGGAGAGGCGAATCTTGAGAGCCATGGAAGTGTTTCAAAAACTGGTGTTTTACTGACGAAAAGCTGAGAAATGGACCTTTCGACAAATGGCTTGTCAAGCCCCGACTCCACCCGCTCTGTCTGACTCTTTATGAAAGCAGGCATCGTTGGTCTCCCAAATGTGGGCAAATCTACCCTCTTTAACGCAGTCACCCGCTCCCGCAAGGCGGAGGCTGCTAACTATCCGTTTTGCACGATCGACCCCAATGTGGGCGTGGTCACCGTGCCGGACGAGCGCTTGGCCGTGTTGCAGGGAATCGCCAAGACGTCGGTCGTGATTCCCGCCGCGATCGAGTTTGTCGACATCGCCGGACTCGTCGAGGGCGCCAGTAAGGGCGAAGGCCTCGGCAATCAATTCCTCGCCAATATTCGCGAAGTCGATGCGATTATTCACGTGGTGCGCTGCTTCGTCGATGACGACGTGATTCACAACATGGGTTCCGTGGATCCCGTCCGTGATATTGAGATAATCACCACCGAACTGATCCTAGCCGATCTCGAAATGGTCGAAAAACGCATCGAGAAAACCGCCAAGAAAGCCCGCGGCTCCGATAAGGAAGCTCAGGCCGAGCTCGAGTTGCTGCAAAAACTTTTGCCTCACTTGAATGAGGGCAAATCCGCCAACCTCCTCGAGGTGGACGACGGTGAGGCCAAGATCCTCAAGCTCATTCAACTACTCAGCGCCAAGCCCGTGCTCTTTGCTTGTAACGTGGCAGAAGACGATCTGGCCGACGCCGACGCCAACCCCTTCGTCGAAAAAGTCGCGGAATACGTGCGCACGCATCACGACGCCGCCTACGTCCCAATCAGCGCGAAAATCGAATTCGAACTGATCGATCTCGATCCGGCCGAAGCCACCGAGTTCCTCCAAGATCTCGGGGTCTCCGACTCCGGAGTTTCGCTGCTGATCAAAGGGACCTATGCCCTACTCGGGCTGCAGACCTACTTCACTGCTGGTGAAAAAG
>CAJXQX010000034.1 GCA_913058185.1 uncultured Verrucomicrobiota bacterium | reverse complement strand
TTTATAGGCCGCAGAACTTCAGTTTTCAATCGTCCCATTTCTCGGGGTCAGGCCAGGCTCAATTTCACTCATCCAATCCGGACGTTGTCGACGAATCCGCAGGATCATCGATACGATTCCATCCCAGTTCTCCGCCTCCACCGAATGCCGGGTAGCTACTGTCGCTGGTTTCGTATCCACCCTAGCATTGATATGGGTCGGATTCTGGGTCTACCAACTTGCCACCGTGGGTGCGGTTGCCTTGCGGGAGAAAGACATGATGCCACCGCTCGGTCCAGCGTTGATCTCTCCCGCTTGGGTGGGCACGTTGGCCGCGGTTATACTGGCGAATTTCTTCGTCCGAAAATCGAACCGACGGATGTTTGGCCACTCCCTACTCGACTGCATCTCAGAGGCCCGTTCGCAAACCGTGCAGCGTATTCTCCTGTGGCGCGCGAGCCCTCTCGCCCTAGCTTCGTGTGTGCTGATTGGCGGCATCAGCATCGTCTTCAGTTCGGAGTTTGCCTTCATGTTTGGATCCAGTCCGTTACTCTCCGTCGTTCTCTTGGTGCCTGACCTGTGCATCCTTACTTTTATCTTTCTACGGGGTCGCCATTTGATCCGCACGGTCCATCAACCCCGACTGCACGAGATCGACGCACTGCTCGCCGGTTTCAAGACCCTTGAGCCCCAAGTCCAGTGACGAAAATCAGGCTTCGATCGGCTGCACGGCGTTTTCCTCGACGATGCCTTTGACCTTCGGAAAGAGTTGAATCGCTTCGACCACCATCCAGGCCTCCAACGCCATCGTGATGATCGCGATGCCCACCAGCAGCCAATTCTCGTTAGCCAACCAACTGTTCTCGCCGATAAACGCCTGCAGTGTCATCGCCCACGCGGGCAGGATCAGCAGCAAGATCATTGGTCCGACGAGGAACCAAATCGGCACCGCTCGGCGCCATAGATAGAACATCACGACCAGAAAGGAGAGGCCTCCCAGGAGTTGATTGGTCGCGCCAAAAACTGGCCACAAAATCATGCCACCTTTGCCCGCATTCGCCAGCGACCACTCCAATCCAGTCGGCGGCACCGCCGCCAAAATGAACGCCGTGCCCACCGCAAAAATCGTCGCGCCATGTTTGCCGCGCAGCCACGCCAACAGGTCGAGCCCACCATCCGCATTAGGAGCAACTGTATTGGCCAGCTCCTGCACGATGTAACGCTGCAACCGACAAGCCGTATCCAACGTTGTGCCCGCAAACGATGCGACAAAGACGCCCATCAATGCGATCGCTACACCACTCGGTAATCCGAGCGCGGTTAAGAAATTTGCCGATCCCGTCACGAACGCACCGATCTTATTACCCAAACTCGAGCTGGCATTCCAATCCGCATAAAGGTGACCCCACGCTTCGCTGCCACTTAACAAAGTTCCGCCGTCCCCCGCGATGCCCAGGCCCACTCCCGCGCCACAAGCCAAGATCACCAGCGTCGCCAGAAACCCTTCCGTCAGCATTGCACCGTAGCCCACAAATCGGGCGTCCGGTTCCGATTTGAGCTGCTTACTAGTCGTGCCTGAAGACACCAAACAGTGAAACCCACTGATCGCGCCACATGCGATCGTGATGAACAAAAATGGAAACATCGCCGGCGCTCCCACCGGGTTCGGATTGAGTGCGGGCGCGGCCATCGCCAACACCGGCCGGACATCGCCACCGCCCACGGGCGCTCCGCCAAAAAAAGAGGCAGCCAAAATACCCAGAACCAGCAGCGCCAACACCGAGATCAGTTGCAACGCGTTGATATAATCGCGCGGTTGCAGGAGCGACCAAACCGGCAACACCGAGGCCACATACGAATAGGTCAGCAGCACGAACACCCACGTAATCGAGGACCAACCCGCCATCGCCATGTTCAGCGTGTGCAGGAATCCCACATCGCCATATATCACGGTCAAATACATCACGGCCAACGCCACGATCGACGGCCCCGTGATGCTCTTCCCTTTTCGGTTGAGCCACGATCCGATCCCCACCGCGATCGGGATTTGAATCACACACGGCACAATCGCGCTCGGGAACATTCGAAACACCGAAGCGATTACCAATCCGAAGATTGCGAGAACAATGGTCAGAGCCAAAAATAGAATGCACAGGAAGAGTAGCCGCACCCGGCGATTGAGCACGCGCCCAGAGATATCGCCGACCGTCTGTCCTTTGTTACGAAGTGAAACCACCAATGCACCGAAGTCGTGCACCGCTCCAACGAAAATAGAGCCAAAGATCACCCACAGCAGCGCCGGCACCCAACCCCACATGATGGCAATCGCTGGCCCCACAATCGGCCCCGTTCCCGCGATCGATGCAAAGTGGTGACCGAACACCACCCCCTTTGACGTTTCCACGTAGTCATTGCCATCCGCCATCGAGCGCGACGGGCACACCGCGTTGGCCGAAAGCTTGAAGATTTTACCGCCGAGCCAACGTCCATACGTGTGGTACGCGATGATGAAGCCGACGCCGGCGAGAAGGGCAATAAGGAGAGGGTGCATGGGGCAAACGAGAGGAGGCTCTGAAAAGCATGGGCAAAACACTCCGACCACGTCTAGCCTCGAACGGAACCAAACCGCCCTATATACGGTCAATAGTTGCTATGAAAACGCCGCCACCCTCGATCTCGCGACCGGCACTTTGCTTTACTTGCGCTCGTGATCGCAGCGCTCACCAGCCACGCTCAACCCATGATGCCCCTCGATCTGCGCTATGAGCGGGTCAATCTCGCCAATGGCCGGGTGCTGAAAGATGTCGCGATCACCAGCATCAACCGTGAATCCGGCCTCGTTTACGTTTTGGAGGATCGAGAACTCAAACCTTACCCCCAAGGCGCTTTTCCCCGGCTTCGTGACTCAACGTATCGCCAACCGCCTCTAAGAGTATCCCGCGCAGGACTCTTCACGTGAACGGGCCCGACCTTTAACCCCACAACCTTCCAATACCCGCTCGCCTACGGCGTCCCCGATTGGATCGCCCGAGAATAACGCCACCCTCCGCGCCGCGATCGAAGCTGCCGTCTCCGCCAAGGCAGAAACCGCCGCCTTGCGCCACATCGGATACGAACAACGAACCGGCTCGGGCTACACCACGACCACTCAGTGTGAAGTTGAGTTGGATGGTCCCACGGCAATTCCCGGCTGGACCGGCCGCTACCGAGTCAAGGGCATCGCTTACTACAGCCACTATGACAGCATGGGGACCACCTCCAACAACCGCCGCCGTGGGGTGGAAGTGATTCTCGAGGCCAAGAGCCCGCGCAGCATCAAGGTGCTTGAGGTCAACACGGATTGGACTCCGAGCCGCTAGAGACCCATTCAGTTTACGCTTGTTGCATGCGGGTGGCATTACCTATGGTTCTCCTATGCCCCGCTTCTTCCCTTCGTTAATCGTAGGAATTTTGCTCGCTTCGGTCGCCTTCGCCCAGAACACACTTTTCCTCATCAATAAGGCCGTCGATCATTCGCAGACCGATACCAGCACGACGGCGTTCAATGAGTCGATCGGACACTCGTTTATAGCTCAAGTTGCCGATCAGTCCGGCACCTACAACGCCGGACACCCTGCCTCAGCACCATCCGTCGATGACAGCACCACCACGTGGAATCTCGCCTACAATAGCGGACGCAGCGCTTGGTATTACGAATCCTCCGGCCACGCCGATCAAGCAACTTAGACGCGACCTACGCCGATACGAACTACAAATTTAATTTCAACGGTTTCTCCGCCACGGTCGCGGTTTCCAACAATCTCTACAGCAACGTTCCGGTCGCCTCAATGAACACCGGCTCGTGGTCCAGCGGCACATTCATGTTCAATGCTAGCGATGCACTCACCATCAGCAGCAACACGTTTTCGACGAACTACCTCGACAACTTGAGTCGTATCGAGATTCGCGTTAATGGTAACGGCCACAGCTTCTCTCAAAGCGCCAACAACGGCAATTCCGGGAATTCACAGTCGCTAAATTTCAACGCCTTCGATCTAACCTCAGGACAAACTTACCAAGTAGAGATCGGCTTCACCCGTTTTGATGGCACCGCCACCATGATCACCGGCACCAACACGATTGGCTCGTTTACGACCATCACCACCTTAGATCTTCAAGCCGTGCCGGAGCCCAGTTCATGGGCCACCATCGCCGGAGTGCTGGCATTAGGATGCGTCGGCGGCTCCCGTCGACGCTCTCGCGTTCGCGCTTAAATTACTTGGTCAGATACGGAGCGACGATCGCTTTCCACATCACGTAACCCGCTGCGTTCATGTGGAGTTTGTCTTCAACGTATATATCGCGCGACGGCTGGCCGTCCTCCCCGAGCATCGGGGCCCACACATCAATAAAGTCGTAACCCATCCGGTCGCAATAAGCTGCCGCGATCGCATTCATCTTTTCATAGTCCACTTGCTGCGGCCAACGCTTCGGATTCGGTGCACATGAAATGAACGCGATTTTTGTGCCCGGCAGTGCTCGCTCGATCATGCCACAAAGCGTCGCGAAGTCGCCCAACACCTGTTCCGGTGATTCTCCGGCATTCACATCGTTTGTCCCTGAGTAGATGATGATCTGCGACGGTTTACCCGGGAGAACCACGCGATCAAAGTAGGCGACTAAATCCGAGATCTGAGATCCGCCAAAACCTCGATTTATGAGCGCTACTTCCGGATAGTCCTCGGCCAAGGTCGCCCATCGACGAATACTGGAGCTACCGGTAAAAAGCACCCCGACTTCCCTCAATGGCTCCATCTTTTCCCGCTGCTCGATCCGAGATATCTCCTCCTCCCACTTCGGGTTAAGCGGCTCAGCCGCGGGTGATGCGCCAACCAACAAAAAACTCAAGGTAGGAAGTAGGAAACGGGGCATCATCTAAACAGGATGCCATCACCGTCCGATTCGCGTCAATCTGGGACCGGGGGCTGGACTTGCTTAATGGGTCCCAACGAATATCATCTCACCCATGAAGATTCGATTGCTCCTCACTGGGCTGATTTTCAGCTGCACTTCCACTCTGCTCCTCGCCAGTGACGACTCCGGGGCACCTCCGGCGACCGGGGAATCGATTGCTAGAAAAACCGTCGGTCCCTTCGAGGTTATCGAGATAGATATGGATTTTCTGCAGGACGTTTCCTATCGCACTGACCGCATTTACCTCAAGCGCCAGGTCGACCGCCGCACCGAGGCCGTCACCTTGCGAGTCTCCATGCTTCCCGGTGAAGCATACCGCAAATGGTTCAACGGAGAATACGATCTGATCTCCCCCGCTAACGCTGGTCACGAACCCAACGGATGGACCGATTGGGTCGAGACCACCGCCAACTACGTGGAATATTGGGTCGGTGATAAAAAAGTCCTTCACCTCAAACGAATCAGTTCTTGAGCCTTAACCCCAAACCAAGTCTGCTCAAACGCCTCCTCAATCAGCCTCGGCTATTCGGGGTCGTCATCGCGATCGGAGTGCTACTGCTGTGGTCACTTTCCCGGTCCATCACATCAGACCACCTGCCTGATTTTTCTTCCTACGAAAAGGTCGATGAAAAGAAGGAAGCCTTCTTCAGCTACCTCGCTCCTCACGTCGACGAAGCCAACGCCGACATCTTGGCCGACCGCGAACGCCTGCTCGATATCCGAGCCGACCTAGAACCGGGCGAAGAACCCGGGAGATCCGATCGCGGCTGGGTTCACAAAAAACTTGAGCAATACGAATTCGATTCGGTGGAAAAGATCACCGACGAAACCCTCCGACTTCTGGCCCAACGCATGGATATCATTCCCCCCTCCATGGTATTGGCTCAGGCCTCGGTCGAATCGGCCTGGGGCACCTCCCGCTTCGCTCGCGAAGGCAACAATCTCTTCGGTATGCGGACCTATGAACCCGGCACCGGTATGGTGCCCAAACGTCGCCCGGCCGGCGCTACTTGGGAAGTAGCCTCATACGACACCGTGACTGGTGGCCTCGCCGCATATATCCACAATCTCAATACGCACGACCCTCACCTCCGTTTGCGCGCCAGTCGCGCCAGCTTGCGCAAGCAGAACAAACCAATCCAGGGAAGTATATTGGTCGAGGGTCTCCGCAGCTACTCCGAACAAGGTTACGAATACGTCGCCAAGATTCGGGGCATGATCCGCAGCAACAACCTCGAGAAATACGACCAGCCTTAAGTCCCGTCTAACTCGCTGGTCCTTTGGTCTGATCGTTCTCTTCCCTCCGTTTCCACGAAAACGCGCCGGGCTTCGAAAAGCACCGGCGCGGTTACGGGTTAAGGTTGTGGCTTACGGATCCGGTCGCGGATTAAGAGATTTCGATTCGTCGAGGCTTGATCGCCTCGGCCTTGGGTAGACTCAGGCGCAACACGCCGTCGCTGAGCTTCGCGTTAATATTGTCGGTTTTGACCCTATTGTCGTGCTCAAGCTCGAGCAGGTAGATCGCATCCGATGTTTCGCGGTGGCTGACCGTCCAGTCTTTCGGACGGTTCCACGAGCGTTTGCCCACAATGCGTAAGGACTCTGCCTCAGCGGTGATGGCCAAATCCTGCTTGGTCACACCAGGCAGGTTGACCGAGAGGTTAAAGGCTTCGTCGGTTTCTTTGATCTCGTAGTTCGGTTGCACCGTCGGACCGAGGTCTTTGTCGTGGTGTCCTTCGTTCACAACCAGATTTCGGTTCAGCGAAGGGATGAGTGAGTGAATTAAGTTCATAATATTTCCCTATTTTTATTTCTAAATAATGACGTAGGACGGTCGCACATTTAGCCGACCGCTACGGAAACTTTGCGCGGTTTGACTTCTTCCAGCTTCGGTAGCGTGACGGGAAGGACACCATCGACGTAGGCGGCGGTTACACCGTCTGTTTTCACATCGTCGGGCAAGGTGACCGAGCGGTTGAACTTTGCGGCAAGCGGCGCTTTTTCGGAGTCACTCTTGCGAGTCGCTTCGAGGGTCAGATTACCGTCCACGACTTCGACATTGATGTCGTCGCGACCAAAGCCCGGAAGCTCGGCCCGCACGTAGAGGTTGTTCTTGTCTTGGTAGACATCGACCGGGAAGCGGCTGCCAGAATGGGGGCTTTGCGACCCACTGGCAGCAGCGTTGAAGAGTCGATCGATTTCGGATTCCAAACCATTACAAACACCGCGACCAAATGCGGCGGCAGGCAGGGAACGGCGGGTCGGGGTGTTGTAACGAATGTATCTCATGATGTTTTTTATTTAATTATTAAGACCCACCATTCGGCGGGATTACTGATGAGATTTGAATAAACAATGCCTGCGAGTGATTATGCATATTTCGTTTACTATAAATAACTTAAGATAATTGTAATTTCGATGACTGTGCCCTTTTGTCCTCGATCTCGTGTCACACCCGGGAAATTTCGTCACGCTTGGCGCGCAATCCGTGCTTTCGCCACGCGCCTGTCCGTTTACTGCTAGCAAACTAACATGTCATCCGACTTCACCACGCCTCCTGACCGTCAACATACGGACTCCCAAAAATGGCAGAAATACGCCGGCCAAGATATTCTGCCCATGTGGGTTGCGGACATGGATTTCAAATCAGCGCCCGCCATCTTGGAGACACTCCATGAACGCGTAGATCATGGCGTCTTCGGTTACGGTCGGCCGGTGCCTTCCACCTTGGAAGCCATCGTAACTCATCATCGTGAGCACTACGGTTGGGAGATCGATCCCGCGTGGATCGTTTGGCTACCGGGCATGGTCTGCGGGCTCAATCTCTGCTCCCTCGCCTTTTCCGAACCCGACGACACTTACCTCACCCTCACTCCGGTCTATCCGCCGTTCCTCACCGCGGGCCATAACTTTGATCGCCGAGCTGTTCGAGTTCCTTGGAATCGCGAAAACAATGCATGGACGCTCAACTGGGACGCCCTCGAAGCAGCGGTCACGCCGCAGACGAAAATGTTCTACCTGTGCAACCCGCACAACCCCATCGGCCGCGTCTGGCGCCGCGATGAGCTCGAACGCCTTGGCGCGTTCTGTGAAAAACACGACCTCTTGCTCATCTCCGATGAGATCCACTGCGACCTGATCCTCGATGATACGCTACCGCATATTCCGAGCTCGATGATCAGCCTGGAACTGGCAGAGCGCACCATCACGCTGATGGCTCCGAGCAAGACCTACAATATTCCCGGCCTCGGCTGCACGTTGGCCGTCATTTCCAATGACAAACTCCGCCATCGTCTCGAACGGAATAGCCGCGGTTTACTCCCCGAGGTCACCGTCTTGGGACTCTCCGGGTGCGAGGCCGCCTACGGTCGCTCCGAAGACTGGCGCCAAGGATTATTGGCGACGCTGCGAGCCAACGCCGAGCTCATCACCCAGACTCTGGCTGATCTTCCCGGCGTAACCGCCACCGGTCCTCAAGAAGCGACCTACCTTTACTGGATCGACGTCACCGAACTTAACCTCAGCGACCCCGTCGCCCACTTTGAGTCGCACGGTATCGGCCTGAGTGACGGCAACTTCTTCGGCGCAGCCCACAACGGTTTTGTGCGCCTCAACTTTGGCTGCCCCACCGTAACCCTCGAAGAAGGACTCCGACGCTTTGCAATCGGCGTAAAAGCAGCACAGGGGTCCGCATGAGCGAACCGGTCTTCAAAGTTCGTCCCGTCACATTGAACAATCAATGGGTGACCTTGGAACCACTCCGCCCTGCTCACGCCCCGAACCTTTTTCACGCGGGACACAGTCACCCCCTCGTTGGAGTTTCAACCCACCCCTCCGTTCGGGGCCACGATGGATGCCGTGGGTTGGGTTACCGATGCGCTCGATGATCAACTCGCCGGCCGTCGCCAACCTTTCGCCATCATTCGTCAGCCCGAAGGAGTCGCCGTAGGTTCGACCAGTCTCTTCGATATTCGGCCCGCTGAGCGCGCCGTCGAAATCGGCTACACCTGGTTAGCTCCTGCCGAGCATCGAAGCCCAATCAACACGGCCACCAAACTCCTGCTCCTCACTCATTGTTTCGAGACTCTAGGATGCGAACGCCTCCAACTCAAAACCGACGCCCGTAACACCGTTTCGCAACGCGCGATCGAACTACTCGGCGCCACCCGCGAAGGCATGCTCCGGCGTCACATGAAATGCTACGACGGTTTCGTGCGCGACACGGTCTACTACAGCATCCTCCCCGATGAGTGGCCGACCATCAAAGCCCGGCTCACCGCCCGCCTCAAAGCTTAGTCCCTACGGAAGCACCCGGTCAGCCCACGCCGGATCGTCCAGCCCGTCCGGCCGCGGATCTCCAAAAATCCGGCGACGACTTCGCGCGATAATCCGGTAACCGCCATCTCGAAAACTCTGGGGCAACATCCCCAGGAGCCGCCCAACCGTTTTCCAGCCCCCGGGTAAGGCCGCGAACACCGCGAACACTCCATCCGTGCGCATCAGAATATCGTTACGGGAGATCTCTGGGAAGAATACCAAACTGTCGAAGTCCTGCGTCGGCCGCCCGGCCCGGCGTAACATTGTCTGACCCGTGACTCCTTGCAGAGAAGCCACCTTGATTCGACCGGCACGATCCCGACGCAGCACAAACCGCATCAGCGCCTGACAAAGCCCGCACTCTCCATCGAAGAGCAGCAAAGATTCTTTCGCCTCGGCCGAATTGATCACCTCCCAAGACAATCACCTCCGTCCCGGTAACGCAACCCACTCCACTCCGTCACCAAACCTCACCTGCTCCCCTCTTCGCCGAATCACCAAAACCTTAACCAATATGGTTAAAGTTCACCGAATGCGACCTCGCACGTTTTTAACCATATTGGTTAAGGTTGGTCCATGAGTGTGTTTGATCGTTCGGATATGAAAATCTGGGTCACCCTGGGTGAAGACTTTGTGACCGCGGCAGAACTCGCGCTACGGCAGGCCAAAAAAGTTCGAAGACGAAACCGAGTATCTCCCACCGCCCCACGGCGGAATCCGGGACATGACACGCCGCTTTGGAACATCGTGATTGAGGAGATGAGAGGTGAATTGAAAACCTATGGAGCTAAAAGTCGGCTAGCACGTTTTTTGGAAGTTCCGCCTCAGCGCATATCAGACTGGGTTACCGGTGAGCGACGGGTACCCGACGCCGAAACGCTACTCCGCATCCTCTTCTGGCTGCAACAGAGACGGGCCGGCCTCGACATCTCCACCTAAACCCATCCCGTCTCGGTTGAAGTTTAACCAATATGGTTAAACTTATTGTAGGGTTGAATCGCGAAATGAGTGCGGGATGCTCTGCGATGAATTCGTAATGCGCATCGGACCGATAGAATTATACTCTCCTTTGTTCCTGTCTCCTTTGGCGGGCTATACCAACCTGCCCATGCGATTGACAGTGCGGGAAGTTGGCGGACTGGGCTGGGCGACCACTGACCTGGTCAACGCCCGCTCGCTCCTTGAGCGCAATCGGACCGCATTGAAGCTTGTGGCCACCTCGGCCGAGGATCGCCCGCTCGCCATCCAACTTTTTGGCGCCGTGCCCGAGGAAATGCGCGACGCTGCCATCATGTGTGAGGAGATGGGCGTGCAGTCCGTCGACATCAACATGGGCTGCCCGGTTCGCAAGGTCGTCAACATCGGCGGCGGTTCTGCGATGATGACGGAACTCGATAAAACCGCCGCTCTCGTGCGCGGGATGATCGACGCCGTAAAAATCCCTATCACCGCTAAAATGCGTCTGGGTTGGGACGAGGACAACCTGACTGCTCCCAACTTGGCTAGAACGCTGGAGGATGCCGGTTGCGCCGCTGTCTTCGTTCATGGCCGCACCCGCGCTCAGGGATTCAGCGGTCGCGTGAATCTCGACGGTATTCGCGCCGTGGTCGACGCGGTGAACACCATCCCCGTCATCGGTAATGGTGATGTGACCACTCCAGAGGCCGCCGTGCACATGATGAACGCAACCGGCTGCAACGGAGTGAGCATCGGGCGCGGGGCATTTTACGATCCATGGATTTTCAAACGCACCGCCCATCTGCTCGAAACGGGCGAGTTACTTCCTGAACCAAATTTTAATGAGCGCATTCGCGTGCTGAAACTTCACTTCGAGCGTTACGCCGAATTCTATGGTGAAGAGCGCGGGGCAAAGTTCTTTCGCAAGGTTGCACCGTGGTATGCCAAACGGTTCGGACCGTCGAAACCCTTCAAGCGCGACATCATCAAGATCAACTCACGCGCCGACTTTGAGCAGGCGGTTGCCGACTTCATCGAGTGGCGCAAAAAATTCTGCGACGACGACGGCGTGTTGCTTTCGAAGTATGCCCCCGACCCGATGGTCGCGTCCTTCCTCCGCGACGAAGACGACCCCGTGTTTCAACGCGAAGCCATCCCGGTCCCCAGAGGACCAGTGGATAACTGGTAGCCCCTCCCCCTCATTATCCTTATCTTTATCTCAGCGTCAGAGGGCTAGCTTCGCCGCTCGAGAATGATAAAGATAAGGAGTAAAGAGAAAGCGCGACTACGTGGCAGTCACCAACTCGTCGTTGCGGATGGTGAACTTCACGGTATCGCCTTCGCTGATTTCGTCGGAGAGCAAGCTGCGCGCGAGACGCGTTTCGAGCTGGCGCTGGAGGAAACGTTTGAGAGGACGGGCACCGAAGACTGGGTCGTAACCCTTTTCGGCCGCCCACTCGCGGGCCTTGGTATCAAGTTCCACGACAACACGGCGATCCACCAAGCGACGGTTCAAGTCGGCTAGGAGCAGATCCACGATGCGCGTGATTTCTTCCAGGGTCAGTGGCTTGAACATCAGGGTCTCGTCGATGCGATTGAGGAACTCTGGGCGGAATGCGGCCCGTAGTTCTGTCAGCACCGACTCACGCACGCTCTCGGGAATCTCATCGCTGGTCACGCCTTCCAGCAGGTGGCGACTACCGAGATTGGAAGTCATGATGATGATGGTGTTTTTGAAATCGATCGTGCGTCCCTGACTGTCGGTGATACGTCCGTCATCAAGCACCTGTAACAGCACATTAAAAACGTCAGGATGGGCTTTCTCGATCTCGTCGAAAAGCACCACCGCGTAAGGCTTGCGCCGCACCGCCTCGGTAAGTTGACCACCCTCATCGTAACCCACGTAACCGGGAGGAGCACCGATCAAACGAGCGACACTGTGCTTCTCCATGTATTCTGACATATCGAGTCGCACGATGGAGGATTCACTGTCGAACAGGGTCTCCGCGAGGGTCTTCGCGAGTTCAGTTTTACCCACGCCCGTGGGACCGAGGAAAAGGAACGATCCAACCGGACGCCGGGGATCTTTGATGCCGGCGCGTGCCCGCAAGATCGCTTCACTGGTGAGTGTGACGGCTTCGTCCTGGCCGATGACTCGCTCGTGCAAGGTGTCGGCAAGCCGGAGAAGTTTTTCCTTCTCGCCTTCAACCAGACGGGTGACCGGGATGCCGCTCCACTTGGAAACGATGGAGGCGACTTCTTCGTCAGAGACTTTTTCCTTAAAAAGTTCGGTGTGGGCGGAATCGTTTTCGAGGCGATGGAGTTCGGCCTCGAGATCTGGCAACCGACCATGACGCAGTTCAGCGAGTTTGTTGAGGTCGTAGGCGCGCTCAGCCTGCTCCATCTCTACGCGAACGGCTTCGAGGTCTTCACGGACCTTACGCACTTTATCGATCGAGGCCTTCTCTTTGTCCCACTTGCCGCGCAGAGCGGCGGCCTGTGAACGGGTATCGACCAGTTCGCTTTGCAACGTCTTGAGGCGCTCCTTCGAAGCTTTGTCTTTCTCTAATTTTAGCGCGGCTTCTTCGATCTCGAGCTGAAGCGTGCGCCGGCTAAGCGCATCGAGTTCCTGCGGCATGGAGTCCATCTCCGTGCGGATCATGGCGCAGGCTTCGTCGACTAAATCGATCGCCTTGTCCGGTAAGAAGCGGTCCGAGATGTAACGGTCGGACAACGTGGCGGCGGCCACGAGGGCGCCGTCTTGAATCCGAATCCCGTGATGAAGTTCGTAACGTTCGCGCAGTCCCCGCAGAATCGAAATGGTATCCTCGACGGAAGGTGGCTGCACCACGATCGGCTGGAAACGGCGTTCGAGGGCCGCGTCCTTTTCAATGTGTTTGCGGTATTCGTCGAGCGTGGTGGCGCCGATACAATGGAGTTCACCCCGAGCCAACATGGGCTTGAGCAGATTGCCCGCATCCATCGCCCCTTCCGTTTTACCGGCACCTACAATGGTATGCAGTTCGTCGATGAAGAGGATGATGCGACCGTCGCTCTCCTTAACTTCAGCGAGCACCGCTTTGAGGCGTTCCTCAAATTCGCCGCGGTATTTCGCACCAGCCACCAAAGCTCCCATATCGAGAGAAAATATAGTGCGGTCCTTGAGACCCTCGGGCACGTCACCGCGCACGATGCGCTGGGCGAGTCCTTCGACTATAGCGGTCTTGCCGACGCCGGGTTCGCCGATGAGCACAGGATTGTTCTTCATCTTGCGAGAGAGGATACGCACGGTGCGGCGGATCTCATCATCGCGGCCGATGACCGGATCCATCTTCCCTTGCTTAGCGAGCGCGACGAGGTCGGTGCCGTATTTTTTCAACGCGTCGTAAGTCGCTTCCGGATTATCCGTCGTCACACGTTGGGCTCCACGCAGGGCCTTCAGGGCCTCCAGCACGCGAGCCCGATCGAGCCCAAACGACTTGAGCATTTGACCAAAGGAATCGGGCTTTGCCTGCTCGACTGCGGCGAGGAAAATGTGCTCCGTCGAAACGAATTCATCCTGAAGTTTTTGGGCCTCCTTTTCGGCCCAGGTCAGAATGTTGTTCACCGCTTGGGTGACATAGATTTTGGACGCGTCCACACTGCCGGTGACCGCGGGTAAACGCTCGAGCTCGCGGTGCACGGCTAGTTGGAGGGCGCTGGTGGTGAGATCGAGCTTCTCGATGAGTGCGGGCACAATCCCTTCTTCCTGACCGAGTAAAGCGTGCAGCAAATGCCACGTATCCACTTCAGAATGGTTTCGGCGGCGGGCCTCGGACTGGGCGTCAGTGACGGCCTGCCGGGACATTTGGGTGAGCTTATTCATATCCATGCGTGACACCCTTGCACACTTCGAGCCAACCGCGTTTACCTCGTAGGCACCCGCTGGGAACGAGGCAGTTGCGGGACATTATGGGTCACCCTGCGCCGCCGCGTCTCAGCTGCGTGTCCCACCTTCTAGAGGTCGACTTCGAAGACTTCGACGATGGCGATGCCTGGTTCAGCTGGCTGATTTGGCAACTGCTCAAAGGGGCGCACGAACACGGTGTAAATACCTGCCGGAAGTTCGAGCACGACGCCAGGCTCGGTCGGTTCCATATCCGTAGCCCCGACCGCGGTGGCAGCATTAAAAACGACCTGTTCGGACAACTGGTCAACCATACCCCGGAGCAACAGCGGAATGCCGTCTCGGTTGGTCCCGTCGATATCCGTGCTAGGTGGATCCCAATCGTCGTTGTAGAAAACCAACTGAGCATTCGCATCGTAGATTTCGATAATTGGGTCAGACATCACCGATGCTTCGGCCAACCCGTAGTTGGTGAGAGACGGTCCTCGAACTCGAATGAATATCGACTTGCGTTGATCGCTGGCTCCCGGGTCCGCGCTCACCACGAATCCAGCGATCATCGGCTGCTCGACGTCGGCATATCCCCGCGTGGAAAGGTTCAACAAACGCGGAGACCCGGAAGTCCCAATTTCGTAAACCTCAATCAAACCATTACCTTCAGCCCCGCCGGCACCTTCGACGGTTGCGGTGTAACTTCCGGGGGCGAGCTCAACCACCGTTCCGGCGTCCAGACTGCCGGTGGAAAACGCAAAGGCACCCGCCGCGGTCGCGGCGGTGGCAACGGCAATGCCGTTGGTGGCGGGCGAACCCCAATCATTGTTGATGGCAATCGTTCCGTCTCCAATTCGATCGATTCGCAGCACCGGATCGACGAGGACGGTCGGCACATTAAACGGAGCTGCACCGATGGCCGGACCAGGTGCGCGCACGAGAACTTGTTTCGTGTTTTCGCCTCCCAGCACAAACCCACCGATCAACGCCCGGTCACCCGATCCCACCCAAGCACGGGTAGAAACATTGACCAGACGTCCGGCATCCGATTGGTCGGCGGACAACCTGAAATTGGCGACCTGAAATGCAGTCTGCTCGATCGTGCTGACATTGTTGGCCTCATCGGATTGCCCTTCCGGAACGCCCAACACCAATGGTGCGGCGAAGGTCAGCGTGCCCGAAGTCGACGTGGACGACGTAATTGATTTTTCTGGATTGGAGAAATACCGCACGCGAGTCCCCGGCGCATAGGCCATGATGGTGCGAACTTGCCGCGCCCCCCCACTGGCAGTGGCGGCGGTGACGCGATAGCCGTGACTGTAATCAAACAGTCCGCTGTTTCCCGCGTTTTGCCGATCATGGGCGCATCCGAAACTATGACCCAACTCGTGGCTCATCACGACGCCGACACTGAAGTCGGCAGCGTTAATCACCGAGAATGCAAAGAATGGGGCCGTCGTTGATTCAAGTCCCTGAAACAGGTAGGCGATGCCAGTGCTGCGGGGGTCAGTGCGCCGCACCACGAGTGTTACGAGATCGGCGCCCAACGCATCACGGCGCGCATGCACGACATCCATCACCCCGTCCTGCGTAGCCGTGACCTGCTGCAACGCCGTGTTCTGCCAGCCTGATTGGCCGGCGGTGGAACTATCGCCCGGCAACTCAACCTCTACCGTGCCCACTAGTCGGATACGCGCAGTCACTCCACTGTTGGCAAAATCCGACTGCACCTTGGCAACGCTCAAGTCGATCTGCGTCATCACACTGTTGGTTGATCCAAAAGAAGCGGTAACCGCGTCGGTATAGGCGACCAAAAGGTCGACCACCGCATCACCACTGGTGAGTACCTCCGTGTTGGCGGTAGGCGGAGTGGCACCGTTGCGGGCAGCGAGAGCGGCCAGCGCCTGCCCTTCTAGATCAAACCCGGGTAGAACCGTGTTGCACGTTTGATCGCCTGGCTCATCTAGGGCAAAGAGCTGCACGATCGGTTCGTCCGCCGCGCCAATGGAATGCAGTTGAAACTCCGCCGGAGCTAACCCCTCGATTGAAGCGGCCACATGTTGGTCGGAAACCGAAAGTAGAAAACGACTGCCCGCTACTCCATCAATCCGCCCCGAAACCACAAATCGATCGGGGCCGCGAGCTTCAGTCGAGTCTATCGTCACGCCGACTTCGCGACCATCGGGTAGCGGTAGGATGAGTTGTTCGCCCGCCTGCCAAATCACGGCAGATTTTCCGGAGAGGAGGTTGCGATCGACTTCCACGTAATGGACGGCGGAGGTGCGCGCGGGCGCCCGGTGTTCGAGTTCGACGGCGTTGGCCGGAGCCGCGGTGAACGACCAGAGGGCACTGGGCCGCGCCTTCGCTGATTCAGGGGCAACCGCCGCGACTAGAACCTTTCGAGGTTCCGATTCAGAGGCGGTGGCGACCACTTGGCTGAGCGGGGCTTCACCTTCACCGGGGCCACCAAACGCCCCAATGGGATCGATCAAACAAACGCTGCGCTGCGGCCCCGTTTGCCAAATCATCACGCCCAACCCCAGCGCCAACAGGCCAAGCCGGAGGAAACGACGGGAAGAGTGAGAGCGTTCGGGCATAATTAAGGCCGGGAGTAGCGGCTGGGTTTATGAGACCGGAGCATCGTGCAGCGGTTCCGGTCCAACAAAGATGGATGACTGAGGTAGGGGTAGTGCGCTTCGTGATCAGAGATCCTCCGGTCCACTGATCGTCTTAATCCGACCAAGCGTTTTATCGCGTTTGCTCGCAGCACGCATCCGATTTCCGGCCCCGACCGATTCGTTTCGGTTCAGCCCATACTCATAGGAAAAGTAGTCTTCATCAGATTCTGTCACGGCGAATGGCAAACCACGCCGATTGACGAGCTGGGTCAGCGCCATGGAAACAAATGTTTCCATATCCAGGCCAAGAGCTCTGGGAATTGAATCACTCTTTTTCTTGAGAGACGGCTCAACCCGGGTGCGAAATTGAACCGTTTTCATCGTGCTTCAAGAATGCACAAACTGCCTCAGCCTCCAATAGATAACCGAACAGCGAAATGAGCACCAATCTCATGCAGGAAAGTAACTCAGACCGCCCCGACCATTGTCGGGTTCAGCCTCAAAACGGGCTTACTACCACGCTATTCCGATTTGACGAACGAGAAGGAGGAGCCATTTCGATTCAAGTCGGTGGCCTGCCAGCCGAAGTTCCGGCTCCAGAGCCATGGCCCTCCTTCGCCCGTTGGCCTTCCTCCTTCGCGAATTCGCTTCGGCGGACAGGATCGCGGGCACCGACCCGAATCGAATCGGTGGTGGACGCAACAGGACTCGAACCTGTGACCTCTTCCGTGTGAAGGAAGCGCTCTAACCAACTGAGACTATGCGTCCGTCGCCAACCTCTTGCGAGGAGCGGGCAACGTGAATGACCGGGTTCGGCAAATCAAGACGGATTTCGTGGTCGGGTTGTCGGGATGGGATTGGGCTCGGCTATGGTCGTCCGGGAATATGTGAGCTGTGTGGAAGGGGTCCGGTCGTAAAAAGTCTATTGGCATAAACTTTTTTACGACCCGACCCCGGCGGACGGTTTTCCGGGACGATATTGTCGGGCTTTATGCCCGACAGCAACCTACACGCGCTTCGCTACCCGCTTACGTTTTGCTTTGGGTGGTCCGTTTAGATGCCCACAGATTTCACAGGTATGGCCGTCACAACCTCGGGCAGAGCAGTGTTCGCGGCCGTAGAAGATGATGCGTAGGTGCAGTTTGTTCCAGGAGTCCTCCGAGAAGAGACGTTTCAGGTCTTTCTCGACCCGCTGCACCGTCCCGCCTTTGGGGCTCAGTTTCCAGCGCTGGGATAAGCGGAGGATGTGCGTATCCACTGGAAAGGCCGCAAACCCGAAGGCCTGGGCCATGACCACTGAGGCGGTTTTGTGACCCACCCCGGGCAACGCTTCCAGGTCCTCAAATGTTTTTGGCACCTCACCTCCGTGTTTATCGATGAGGATCTGAGAGAGACCTTGAATTGCAGCCGCCTTGCGTGGCGCCAACCCACATGGGCGCACGATCGCATTGATCTGATCGACAGACTTTTTGGCCATGCCCTGTGGACTCGAGGCCAACGCAAACAGGGCCGGCGTGACCAGGTTTACCCGCTTATCGGTGCACTGGGCGGACAACAGCACCGCAACGAGTAGCGTATACGGGTCGGAATGATCCAACGGGATGGGCGTTTCGGGATAAAGCTCGGCCAACTTATCCCCTACATAACTGGCCTTTTCTGAACGTTTCATGAATCTAACCTCTGCAAACCGCCGCCAAGAGACACAAGCGAAACAAGCAAAACGCTTGCGGCACGGCATGCTTAGTGCACATTATTCGCACTAAGTATGAAATCACCCCGAATTATACTCATAGCTCTCTCTATTGGCTTCGCTACCGTGAACTCGTCGGCACAGGTCACGCTCTCCGGAACTGCCTACTCGCAAGACTTCGATTCATTGGGCAGCGGCCTGCCCTCGGGCTGGACTGTCTACACAAACGCCACATCCACCACTTTCGGAACAGGCACCACGATCGTTTCGGCAACCACATCCTGGGCAACTGGCGGTTCCAGCGCAGGTTCTGATTTTCGTAACGTTTCCAGCGACAACATCACCTATACGACCACTGGGGCGACTCAAGCAGCGAACACTGATAGAGCCTTAGGATGGCGCTCAATCTCCGGCAGTGCCGCAGATACTCGGGATGGCGCTGCGATGGTCTCGATCAGCAACACCTCAGGATTCGAAAACTTCTCTCTCAGCGTAGATCTATTCACCATCAGCCTCACCGGCGGGTCGCAAACATATGACTTAGAATACAGAGTCGGCAGTTCGGGAGCTTTCACACAAATCGGTTCAACCATCACCACTCCTGATGCATCAGCGGGAGAATACTCAAACCAGACGACGATAACGGCTAACCCAGTAACTCTTTCCGCGATGAACGATCAAAGTGAGTCTGTATATTTCCGCCTGCGCGGGACTAAGACAGCGGGGACGAGCAATTTAGACATAATCGCAATCGATAACTTTGCCCTCAGCTTCTCGGCCACAGCGGTCCCTGAACCCTCGTCCTTTGCCGCTATGGCAGGACTCGCGATGCTTGGGTTTGCGGCTTCCCGCCGTCGCCGGCGTGAGCAGTTTTCAGCTACGTCCGCTTAAGCTGGAACGGGTGGAGCTAATACCTCGCACTGCGGTGTAATTCAATTTGCCGGACGGTGGGCTCAGCCTACCGTCTTTTTCATGTCTGCTTCCGTGACCGGCGCCGCGTCGCTCTCTTCTCTTTTACGTCCAACCGATTCGTTTGCCCGTCGCCACAATGGGCCGGACGCAACGGAGCAGGCTGCTATGCTCAAGGTCCTGGGCCAACCTTCGCTTGATGCGCTCGTCGATGCCGCCGTGCCGACTGACATTCGCCGCGAGGGTGCGATGTCCATTCCTGGGCCTTTGGGCGAATCCGCCGCGCTGGCCGAACTCGCGAGCATTGCTGCCGCCAATCAGGTTTTTACCAACTTCATCGGACAGGGCTACTACGGCACCCACACGCCTGCCGTGATTCAGCGCACCATTCTCGAGAACCCGGGCTGGTATACCGCTTACACGCCCTACCAGGCCGAGATTTCCCAAGGCCGACTGGAGGCTCTGCTCAACTTCCAGACCCTCGTCACCGACCTCACCGGATTGGAAATCGCCGGGGCTTCTATGCTCGATGAGGGCACCGCGGCAGCTGAGGCCGTGATGATGGCTCACCGCCTGCGCCGGGGCAAAGGCAGCACCTTCTTCGTCTCCGAAAAATGTCACCCGCAAACGATCGATATCGTGCGCACCCGCGCCGAACCTCTCGGACTCGAGGTCGTCGTCGGTGACCACGCGAGCTTCGCGCCTGACGCCGAGACCGTTGGCGTGCTCGTGCAATACCCCAACACTTCCGGCGACATCCATGACTTCGGCGCCTTCTTTGCCGCGGCCCACGAGGTGAAAGCCTATACTATCGTCGCGACGGATCTACTCGCGCTGACCTTACTCAAACCTCCCGGAGCATTCGGCGCAGATATCGCGGTCGGTTCGGCTCAACGCTTCGGCGTGCCGCTCGGTTTCGGTGGACCACATGCCGGATTTTTGGCCACCAAAGACGCCTACAAACGGCAGATGCCGGGGCGTCTCGTCGGCGTCTCCAAGGATCGCCACGGCAACCCCGCCATGCGTCTGGCCCTCGGCACCCGCGAGCAACACATTCGCCGCGACAAGGCGACGTCCAACATCTGCACCGCTCAGGTCCTACTCGCAGTCATGGCCTCGATGTATGCGGTCTATCATGGCCCGGATGGGCTCCGTAAAATCGCCCGCCGGACGAAGTTGCTCACCGATTTGCTGGCCGCTGCCCTGCGCGAAGTTGGCGCGACAGTGAACACCGCCCCGACCTTCGACACGCTTACGGTCAGTGGCATCGATATCGAGCACGCCCACTCCGCCTCTCAGGCGCATCGATTCAATCTGCGCCGCGTCAACGATTCGTGTCTCGGCATCTCACTCGACGAGACCACCACCACCGACGATCTCGTTCAGTTGCTCGGGTGTTTCAGCGCGGAGGCAAAGTTGGATTTGTCCGTGCTGGATGAAACACCGGGGTCAGCGACCCCGGCTACAGAGAATTCTGGCTCCGATGTTGTAGCCGGGGTCGGTGACCCCGGTCTCGCCGCCTTCCCTGCCGCGTTTGCGCGCGAGTCTGACTTCCTCTCCCATCCCGTCTTCAATCAGCACCACACCGAGCACGAGTTGCTGCGCTATATCAAACAGCTCGAGGCCAAGGATCTTTCGTTGTGTCACTCGATGATCTCGCTCGGTTCGTGCACCATGAAGCTCAACTCCGCCAGCGAGATGTTCCCCGTCTCATGGCCTGAGATCGGTCAACTGCATCCCTTCGCGCCGCGTAATCAGACTACGGGCTACCAACGCATCGTCGAGGACCTCGAAACCTGGCTCGCTGAAATCACCGGCTTCGATGCGGTGTCCCTCCAACCCAACGCCGGATCCCAAGGCGAATACGCTGGGCTGCTCGCCATCCGCGCCTATCACGCCGCTCGGGGTGAGTCTCACCGCAACGTCTGTCTTATTCCCACCAGCGCCCACGGCACCAACCCGGCGAGTGCGGTTATGGGCGGCCTGAAGGTCGTGCCGATTGGTTGCGACGATCAGGGCAACATCGATCTCGATGACTTGCGGGCCCGCATTGCAGCCCATGCCGACAATCTTGGCGCGCTGATGATCACCTACCCGTCCACCCACGGTGTATTTGAATCTACCATACGCGAAATCTGCCAACTCATCCACGATGCCGGCGGACAGGTTTACATGGATGGCGCCAACATGAACGCGCAGGTCGGGCTCACCTCCCCCGGCCACATCGGCGCCGATGTCTGCCACCTCAATCTCCACAAAACCTTTTGTATTCCACATGGCGGAGGCGGACCGGGCGTAGGTCCGGTCGCGGTCGCCAAGCACTTGGCGCCTTTCCTCCCGGGACATCCGGCTGAAGACGGATCGAGTAACAAGCATCGAGTAACAAGTGAAGCCGGTGGGGTCGGCGCGGTATCCGCGGCACCTTACGGTTCGGCTAGTATCCTAGTTATTTCCTGGATGTATATCCGCATGATGGGCGCGAGTGGACTCACCGAGGCCACCCGGATCGCCATCCTCAACGCCAACTACATCGCCAAACGCCTCGAGCCGTTCTTCCCCGTGCTCTATCGCGGCAACCAAGATCTGGTAGCGCATGAGTGCATCATCGATCTCCGGGCCTGGAAGACTCACGGCATCGAAGTCGAGGACGCCGCCAAGCGGTTGATCGATTATGGCTTTCACGCCCCAACCATGAGCTGGCCGGTCGCGGGCACGTTTATGATCGAACCCACGGAGAGTGAATCCCTCGCCGAGCTCGATCGCTTCTGTGACGCCCTCATCGCCATCCACGGCGAAATGCAGGCGGTGGTTCACGGCGAATCCGACGCGGGTAACAATCCTTTGGTCAACGCCCCGCATACGGCGCAAGCTTTGGCCGCGAGTGATTGGAGCCATCCCTACTCCCGAGAGTTGGCGGCCTTCCCCAGTGCCTGGACGCGACAGACCAAGTTCTGGCCGGCAGTCGGTCGCGTGGACAATGTCTACGGCGACCGAAATCTGGTCTGCTCCTGCGTCGGAATGGAAGCGTTCGTCGACGAGGCTTAGAACTACGGGGAACTGTCGGGCGTAAAGCCCGACCCACATGCAGGGCGCAATGGAATGAGTGGGTCGGGCTTTACGCCCGACGACTGCGGTTCACCGCGATCGCGATGGCGGCAACGCCATAGACCAACAGGAATCCGCCGACCGGCACGAGGAGCACTCGGAGTCCGGGGTCGCCGTCGTGGATGACGATGCCGCCGAGCAAGAATCCGATCGGCATCAAGATTGCGGCAAGACGCACTGCGCCCGCGGCGCGCGCCGGCAGGATCGCCGCGCCAAAAACTTTAGCCGAAACGCCCGCCGCAATATTCACCAGCGCCAGCAAAGTCCCGTGGGTATGCGCCAGCGTCAGCATGAGTCGGCGGATCTCATTTCCCACATCGAGATACCAACCGATCTTGAATCCGTGTAGCACCTCCAGCACCAAGCCGAGGCTCAGCGAGATCCCCAGCGCCCACCAACCAAACCGCAAAGAGCTGAGGGCAACAGCATCGGAGGCGGGTTCGGGTTTGGGGGATTTACTCATGGGGCAGTGCTAAACAATCGCCCCACGCCCTCCGGGCCAAGCGATTTGTTATACGGTCGCTTTGGTCGCACCGGTGCTGATGCCACCGTCGACGAGTAAAGTCTGGCCGGTCACATATTCGCTCGAAGGCGACGCGAGAAATACCACGGCACCATCGAGGTCGCGCGGCTTGCCCGGACGTTTCAGTGGGATGCGATCGCACAGGTAGCGCACCCATTCCTCGTTGTCGTAGAGCACTTTGTTCTGCGCGGTCTGGAACCAACCCGGCGCGAGGCAATTCACGGTGATACCGTGAGTGCCCCAATCGTCAGCCAAACTCATGGTGAGTTGCTTCACCCCACCGCGGCTCGCGCAGTAAGGACCGAGGCCCGCGTAACCCGCCACACTGGTCACCGAACCGATGTTGATGATGCGACCGTAGCTGCGTCCGACCATGTGTCGGGCCACGGCCTGCGCCACGAAGAAGGTGCCGCGTAGATTCGTATCGAGCACGAGATTCCAATCTTCCCAGGTGACCTCGAGCGCGGGTTTGCGCACGTTACAACCGGCATTGTTCACGAGAATATCAATCCGCCCGAAGTGCGCCTGCGCCGCGTCAGCCATGGCGGTGATGCTCTCAGCTAAATGCACGTCCAAGGCGAGCGGCAGGACGCGGCGACCGAGACCTTCGATCTCCTTTTGAAAATCCGCGAGATCCTCCACCTTGCGGGCGGTGATCACGAGATCGGCTCCGGCTTTGGCCAGCGCGCGTCCGAAGTATTGGCCGAGTCCCCGACTCGCGCCGGTCACGATGGCCACTTGGCCGGTCAGGTCGAATAGGTCATTCATGATGACACCTCCTGGGGTTGTAGGATTACTTTGTTGAGGCCCGCTTCGCGGTGATGAAGTCGCTCAAACATTTCGGGGGCCCGGTCGAGCGGAACAACCTCACTGATCGCGTCGCTCACGTCGATCCAACCTCGCTCCAAGAACTCTAGGCAGGCGGGATATTCTCCGGCCGAAGCGCAGGTGCCTTGCACGCGTAACTCCCGCGTCACGACTTCCTGAATGGGGAAACTGATGTTCGGTGAGATATTGCCAATCACCGTCATGGCCCCGCCCTTCCGCAGACAGGCGATGCCCGCTCGAATGGTGGGCTCGGCCCCGACCGCTTCGATCACGATGTCGGCTCCCATGCCATCGGTGAGTTCCTTGACGCGGGCGACCAAATCTTCCTTGCCAGAGTTCACGGCGTAGTCGGCTCCATGCTTGGAGGCGACGGCCAGACGCGAGTCCTCGAGGTCAGCGACGATCAGGGTGCCGCATCCGGCGCGACGCACCGTTTGCACGACCATCTGGCCGATGATGCCCGCTCCGACCACGACCACGGACGCGCCGAGGGGAATGTCGGTTTGGCTCACCGCATGAAACGCGATCGAAAGCGGCTCAACCATACACGCCTTGGCAAAATCAAGAGACGGACCGAAGCGATAGAGCACGCGGGTCGGCACGACCAGATACTGGGCGAACGCGCCCGGACGATTATAATCATCGCAGGAAACGCCGATCACATTGCGATCTTCGCAGAGATTAACTTTCTCGGATTGGCAGTAGCTGCACTCGCCGCAATAGACCGTGGAATCAAAGGTCACGCGATCGCCCAATGCGTAGTCATCGACGCCTTCGCCGAGCCCCGCGACCTCGCCGGAAGCTTCATGTCCCATGATAACCGGAGGTTGGCGGCGGCCGGTGCTGCCATCCATGCCATGCACGTCGCTGCCACAGATGCCGCACGCCATGACCTTGATGAGCACCTCACCCGGGCCAGGCTCGGGTTGGACTACGTCTTGAATTTCGAATTGAGAAGGTCCGGTAAGAACGAGGGCTTTCATGATTGGGGTTTAAGCTGGTAAGGACGGAAGATTGGAGAAAATAGCGTATCGATGCTCGCATGTCGCGTAACGGCGGAGAGTCCGTATTTCCTCAAAATCTCCACCTGCGCGGAATCTTGGGCGAGGTTAATCAGTTCATCAGAGTCAGCGGACAAACGATCGCGATTCCCGATATCGCCCGGACTGGACGAATCAAAGATCTTGAAAATGAAAAACGCGGACCAGTCGAAACCGGTCCGCGCAATATCTAATCTAACCTGACTGACTAACCAAAAGGACAACTACATGGGTGGCAGGATCACGGAATCGATGATATGAATCACGCCGTTGGAGCTCTGCCAATCGACGCCAAACACGTTGGCCTCGTTGATCTTCACTCCGCCTTCGGTGGAAAGCGTCGCGGCATCACCATTGGCCATGTTGACGCTGCCAGCGGTGACGGCGGACGACTCAACCTTGGCGCCACTGATCACGTGGTAGAGGAGGATGTCGGTGAGAGCCGGGATGTCGTTAAGGATACCTTCGATTGTTCCCGGAGGAAGCTCCCAGAGCTGATCAAAGTTGGCGAATGCGGCATCGGTCGGAGCAAAGAGCGTAAAAGGTCCGGCGCTATTGAGCGTATCAACCAGTCCTGCGGCGGTGACGGCTGCTACCAAAGTCGTGAAATTACCCTGGGCTACGAGGTTCCCAACGATGGTCTGATCGCCGGGAGCGGTTCCCGGCAGAATCACTTGATCGATGGCGTGGATGATACCATTGGTGCCCATCCAATCGACCTCGATGATGCTGGCGTTATCGATCTTAGCCCCGTCCGCGACGGTGAGACTGGCGACTCCGCCATTGGCCATGACGACCGGGTTTTTGGAGACGTCAGCCGCCATCACTTCCTTGCCCCACACCACGTGATACAGGAGGATATTGGAGAGAGCGGGAATGTCGTTGAGTAGTCCCTCAACCGTGCCAGCCGGGAGCTTGCCAAAGGCTTCGTCGGTCGGAGCAAAAAGCGTGTAGGGGCTGGGGCCGAGCAAGGTATCGAGTAACCCAGCCGCTTGGACCGCAGCCACGAGCGTCGTGAACGACCCAGCGTCGATCAGGTTCTGTGGAACGGATTTCTCCTCGATGAAGTAAGCCTCAGCTAGGCCGACACCGATGTGGTCTCCGCTGAGGTGAAGCGTGTAGGTCCCAGGGATGAGATTGGCGATCAACGCACTCTCAGTTGCGGCGGTCGGGGCGAATCCTGAGGCTCGAAGGGCGAAGGATTGTCCGCCTGTCGCCCAATCATCGTTCGAGGACATCCAAGTGGCACCTTTATACAGATTGATGGATGGATTGCCCGCAGCGTTCATCACGCCGAATTCAGTGAGGGAGGGTCCGATGCCACGGAACAGCACCGAAACATAGTCGGTATTCGGGCCTTCGACCGAAATTCCGGTAATCATCGTTTCTTCTCCGGCACCCACGACACCGCGGGTAGAGAGGTTCCGAACCTCGACGTCGTCATGGAGGTGGCCAGCGGCGAGGACTGGAGAAGCCGCTACTACACCGGCGAGAAGGTAAGAGATCAGTATTTTCATTTTTGAATAGGGTTGTTTAAGCACTGCCTGGGTGGAAGATGTCTCGTTTTCGTCTAACTTATTTGAACTTGCAACTCCTTGACTTAGTTTTGTCTATATTTTTAAACGAAATGTTTCCGACTGTTTTACAATGACTTACAATATTTCGTAGAATATTTAACATATCGACTTTCATTTTGTTTAAGATTTGTTACGTTTTTTAAAAATGTCCGAAATCCGCTACTCCATTAAAATTGCTTCCGAACGTAGTGGGGTGTCCTCGCACCTGATTCGGATGTGGGAAAAGCGCTATGGTGCCCTCTCTCCCGACCGCACGGAAACCAACCGACGACTCTACTCCGACGAAAACGTCGAGAGACTGAGTATGCTGCACACCTGCACTCAGGCCGGACACCGAATCGGTAACGTGGCGACCCTACCGACGGATATGCTGTGCCAACTATCGCAAGAATCCACAGCCAACCCTAAGCCCAGCAGGGCCAAGGATGCTCCGGGCGCGCTTTCCGTCGCTGCGCAGTCCCTGCCTCCCGAGGTGGTCGAATCCTTCAAAGCTGTTGAGAATATGGATGCCGAGGCGCTGCAGCGGTCGCTCGACAAAGCGTCCATCGAGCTCGGTTACCAAGGCATGCTCACTAAACTGATTGTGCCGCTGATGCAGAACATCGGTCGACTCTGGCGTGAAGGTGAACTGACCGGAGCTTACGAACATTTCGCGTCCTCCGCTCTGCGCACCTACTTGTTGGGCCAGGTGCAATCCTACGCCATCAGTCGGAGCTCTCCCACCATAATCACCGTAACTCCCGCCGGACAGTTGCACGAATTTGGAGCGGTGATCACGGCCGCTGCCGCGGGATCCGCCGGCTGGTATGTGGTTCATCTCGGATCGAGTCTCCCCGCGGCGGAGATCGCCGGGGCTGCCATTCGTTCCGAAGCCCGTCTGGTCGCGCTGAGTCTAGTTCACCCTCCGGACGATCCGGACCTCCCCGCTCAACTACGCATGCTCCGCCGACTTTTGCCCTCCCGCGTCGGAATCGTAGCCGGTGGGCGTGCCTGCGAAAGCTATCAAAAAGAGCTCGCAGAAATTCAGGCTCAAGTCGTCGGAGATATTGACGGACTCTACAAAATTCTCAGTGCCAATCGCCGACACCGGCTCGCTGATGAGATCGATCGCGTGAAAACAAGCTTGGGCACATAAAACGACCGAAATCCAGCGATCTGCACCAGTCGTTCTGCGCCGGTTACGTAACCGCGCAACGCCACCGCTAGGCCTGTGTCAGAACCCCTTTCCATAAGATAAAATCACTCACCCGCTCATCATCACGGCGGACTTGTTCACAATCTAAATTTTTTTAACCAAAACAGTCATGCCCTTCTCGATCAAAATTCTGCCCGCCATTCTGGCCACAGTCACAATCTCGCTCCAAGCCCAGATGGGACCGCCCATCCCCGCCGGGGAAACCTTCTACGCCGGCGAGGTCCTCGGGGTCTTCCAAGGCTCCGCTGATATGAATGCCGGTGGGGACATGAGCATCCATCGGCTGGGCTTCAAATTTGGCGCTATCCGCGGACTCGATGGCGGCAGTTCAATCGGTGGCGGTCTGTGCTACACCATGTTGGGCTACCGTTTCGAAGGCGTGCCTGCGCTGGGTGGATTCAATCCATGGGAGGACATCGACCAGTTACAACTCAGCCTGCAGTATCGCTACGCCATCGATCGGAAATCCTCCCTGTTCCTCATGCCCAGCGTGACATCTTCCGGGGAATCGGGGGCGTCTTTCAGTGACAGCATTGAGTTCGGTGCCATCTTTGGCTACACCAAGACCTTCAGTCGTGAACTCACCCTCGGCATCGGTGGCGGGGCGTTCTACGGCCTAGAAGACACGAGTGGTTTCCCGGTCATCTTCGTCTACTGGCAAATGGCCGACAACTGGAGGCTGTCGAATCCGTTCCGCCCCGGGCCCAGTGGTCCTGCGGGACTTGAAATCGTTTACACTGGCCTGACCGGCTGGGAAATCGGCTTCGGTGGCGGCTATCGAGTCAGTCGATTTGCACTCAACGATGTCGGTCCGGCACCAAATGGCTTCGGGCAAAATGAGGGCGCCGCGATGTTTGTCCGCGCCTCGCGAGAGTTTCAATCCGGCGGCAACCTCGACCTCTATGTCGGCACCGTGGTCGGTGGTGAGCTGGAACTCGAAGACTCAGGCGGCCGCCTCTTGGCTCGCACCGACTACGATCCAGCTGTCTTGTTCGCCCTCGCGTTCACCCAACGCTGGTGAACCTCACTCCATTCGACCTGACGTCACCATCCCATGCATTGCTGGACCAAACCCATATTGGAAACCTGTCGGAGCATCGGGATCATGGCTTTGCTGCTAGTCGCACCCGTCATGGCTGCTGAATCCGCTTTTCCCGCGACGCCTCCGGGGAGTAATGAAATCAAAACTCTACCGGCAGGCGTGCTGCTGAAATCCACGGCGCCGGGAAACTACTTCGATAATGGTGGCCGACTTTTCGGGCCGTTGTTTCGCTACATTTCGAGCAACGACATCGCCATGACCACGCCGGTCGAGGCTACCATCGAAGACGCGTCCATGATGTTTTGGGTAGCACCGAGTGAATTAGAAAAAGTCAAAGGCAGCACCGCCAATGTCGAGGTGTTGGAAGTTCCCGAACGCACCGTCGCGGTTCGCGGCGCCAAAGGAAGCTACAGTCAATCGAGCTATGAGAAAACGCGCGCGGCGCTGGAAGGGTGGCTAACCGAGCAATCCGAATGGCGGGCAATCGGTGAGCCCTACGGCGTATTTTGGGATGGACCATTTACTCCGTGGTTTATGAAAACCGCCGAAGTTCACATACCGGTCGAACGGGTGCCCGAGCACGTCGATTTGTCCGCCCACCGCGGAATTGATCGGGTCGTTATACTAAAGGCATCGACCGCCGCAAACCCGGCCTATCGAGCCCAACTACAAGCATTTTCGGAACAGCAAGCGGGCATGGATGAGCGCGACCTCGTGGTTATTTCGCAATTCGGTGCAGATACATTTTCTGCCGTCCTGATCGGGAAAGATGGCGGGCGTAAGTGGGAGCAAAATGAACCACTGAAACCCGCCGAACTGTTTTCTCTGATCGACGGCATGCCAATGCGCCAAGCCGAGATGCGCCGACGCAACTGAATCAAATTTAATCGTCCCGCTGATCTCTGGTCGCAGCGACGATCAATCTGAGCGCTAACGCTCATTGATGGCGGCTACGACCTCATGACGTCGCACCGGTTTGACCAGATAGTTGTTCATTCCCACTTCCTCCGATCGACGCACCGTGTCGGGCCAGACGTTCGCGCTGAGTCCAATGATCCAAGTTGTTTTACCCGTGCTTCTCGCTAATCCGCGAATTTCCGTAGTTGCGGTCATGCCATCCATTAGAGGCATTTCGACATCCATGAAAATTATATCGGGTAACTCATTTCGGGCGGCCTCGAGAGCCTGCAATCCATCGAAGGCGAACTCAACTTGAGCATAACCCGCTACCTTAAGCGTGGAGCCGAACACCTTGCGATTGATGGGGTTGTCATCGACCACCAAAATTCGTGGATTATCGTCTGGGCTCTTAATCGGAACCGCGACCACATCGGCCAGATCAGCGAGGTCAGACGAAATCGGCTCAACCCGCGGCGCCTCAATATGGAAAGCGAAACATGAGCCCTTGCCCGACTCGCTAGTCACCGCGATCGCTCCACCCATGGCTTCACTCAAACGTTTACAAATCACGAGGCCCAACCCGGTGCCACCGAAGTCACGCGTGGTAGAGGAATCGACCTGACTAAACTCTTTAAAGAGGCGATCGATGCCCTCGGGAGGAATACCAATTCCCGTATCCGTCACTTTACAGTGAAGCTCACTGTCCGGACCGTAACCCATCTCAAGTATGACCGAACCTTCCGCCGTAAACTTGATGGCGTTGCCCACGAGATTGATAAGAATCTGCCGCAATCGGGCTCGATCGGTTTTCACTTCCTCCGGTAGCTCGTTGATAAACTGGATCTCGAGACGCACCCCTGTTTCGTCGGCCCGCGATGCCATCAAGGCGACCACCTCATGCGCCAGCATAGTGGTTTCGACCGCCTCCAAAGAAAGCTCCATGCGACCGGCTTCAATTTTAGAAATATCGAGGACGTCATTGATGATCTCGAGTAATCCTTCTCCGGAGGTTTCAATGATCTTAACAAATTGAGCCTGTTCTTCCGTAAGTTGGGATGAGCGCGACAAACTGATGAATCCGATGACGCTATTCAACGGCGTGCGGATTTCGTGGCTCATCACCTCGAGAAAATCACTCTTCGCGCGGTCGGCACTTTCGGCGCGAATTTTCGCCGCGCGCAGAGCGGCTTCACTCTCTTTAAGATCGGTGACTTCCATGGCGGAAACAATCACTTCGATGACATGGCCATTCTGGCGGCGGGGTAAAAACTCGGCCAGAAATCGAACGTCCCATCGTTTGCTGCCGCCTTCGAATATTTTAATTTTCCCCGCCTAGGCAGCGCGATACACCCGCTCCATCCGGCGTAACAACGGTCCGCGTAAAATCTTATCGAGCCGGATACCTTCCACTCGCTCGGATGCATATCCCATTTTCTTGGCCAGCACACCGCGGCAGAGGGTGTGCTTAAACCCACCGTCTTCGTCAGGCCGGAAACACAGCAACAAGCAAATCGAGGGTATTCGAATAGTATCGCGTGAGTTGGTTGAGTTGGTTCTCCGCGTCGCGACGGATCTGCTCATTAGCTTCGGTGAGGTCTTCCGAGACCGCATCGAGCGTGCGCTCGCCAAGTTCGCGTTCCTGGTCCGCCTGCCCGTATGAGTCGTTTACGGTCTCAATAAAATCGCACCATGGTTTCTGCGCCAAATCTACCCCGGGCAGATTCTTGCGAATCTGTCGGGCCAACAAAGGGTGCCGTTTCTTATCACTCACGAGGTGCGTTCGGCAAAAGTCGTTAGGGTCACGGTCTGGTTGGGCAGTTCACAACTATGACCTACGCCTCCCGGTCGTATTTCACCGTAGGAATAAGAACCGACGGTTTCCGGAGGGTTGCCCCGTTCGGTCAGGACTGCCTCGGCCAAAGCTCCGTTAGGACCCATCCCGTTTCCGTCCTGCCAACGTAACATTTGAGTCTTCATAAAAGTCCTGAAGGGCTATGCGGCCGCCGCAGCCGTCTTGGAGCCGAAGCCCATCGCGCTACGCAACCAGCTCCATGCTTTGTTCAGTCCGATGGGTTCGACCCCCTGCTTAAAGCCATACATGCTCGCCATCTCTGCTTCGTGGGATCGGTAACGTGGTGGCAAAACGAGAACTTCGTTATCCCCATCAGTCACATTGGAAAAGAATGCTCCGCGACCTGCGGCGAGGTTGTCGCCATCGGGAAACGGGACCGTCTTCTCCGCCATCACCATCCACGGTTTGTAGACGAATGTATTATTCCCGGCATCACCGTGGACGAGCTTACCGTAGGTGCGTTGGGGCACGCCCTTGAGTCCGACCCCTGCAAACACCGAGGTACGATGCATGCCGACCGAAAACCGGCGACTGCGGCGCGTGAAAAAGTCCCAGCAGAATATCCAACTAAAGATCGTCAGCCGGAACGACCAACCCGCGATCAAAATGGAAATCAAAATGACAACCAGCGAAAGGATCGCTCCGATCCATGGATCAATGGTGGCGGAAAGCGTAACGAGTCCGAACAACGCTGTCTTGGCCGCCTTGAGCGACGCATCAATCGCACCCCACGGGCTCAAAAGGATAAGTCCATTGATCGCGTGCGAGGCCATCCAAACCACCGCGTAAATCGCGACGCCAAATGGAACGGTGAGAATATTGAGCAACCATGACCAATCGATCGCGGCGAGGTGAATGGTCGCGAGACTGCCGGTGGAGATCACCTCGGGGTTTAGCGCCATACCATCGCCACCGTCCAGAATCACCTTAGACAAAACTGACATGGAAAACGGCACCACCGCACCCGCCGCGACGAGTCCCGTAACCTTGTTTTCTAAAGTATCGAGCACATCGAGTGGCTTCTTCCAACCGGGCGGCAAGGCCGCTCCTGCCACGTCCTTGGCGGCTACGGCTCCGACCAATCCGAGTGCTGGCAGCCAGAAACTCATCTGGGCGAACCACGGCAAGTTGGCCCGCTCTTCGGTCGGAGTGGAGAAGTATTGATAAGCACCGTAAGCTCCGGTCCCGAGCAGCGGCGAAATCGCAATTCCCGTGACGCCAGCGACCGCCGAAACCACGGATCCAGCGGGCGAACGGTCGCGGCTAGACGAACTCGTAGACCCATCAGCGCCCCATAGCGGTAACGTTACTACTGATAAAACAAACGCGAATGCAAAGATAGGGCTGAGTCTTTTCATAATCTAATCCTTAAAGACGCGGCGTTATTCAAACGACCTGCAACAGGAAACTCCACCCGCAAATCTCTAATTTATACGTAGTTTAGTCCAAGCTGACGGCACCATTCGAGTTGGCCGCCAAGGTTACCATGGGAGTCAGCCCGTGTGCATTCCGGCACTTCCGCTGCTCCGGACTGAACCGCCGCCGCAAAAGCATCGGCCTCATAGGCGTAGGTTCCTCGATCTGCCGATACGGTAATAATTTCGGGAGTCGCATGGTCGCCGCGATAAAGATGCAGCTCGGTCGGACCAGCATCGCGCCTAACAATGTAGGGGGATGGCACCAATACCCAGCCCTTGGTCCCGTAAATACGCACCACATTTTCCTGATGAGCCAAGGTGCCACAAGTAATCGCCGCAGTGACGCCGCCAGCAAACTGAAGAACGGCGGAAGCTTGGGTGTCGACCCCTGACTCGGGATGCAAAACGCCTACTCCGGCCAAGGTTACCGGATCGGCGAAACCCCGGCCTTGCGCCGCACCGGCCAACAAACGGGCATAGGATAATGGGTATCCTCCGACATCCAGAATGCCTCCGCCGCCCAATGCTTTGTTCCACAACCGGCCTGCTGGGTCGTAGGTCGCCGCGAAACTGAACGTGCCCTGGATATGCCGAAGTTCACCAATCGATCCATCACGAACCAGCTCGACCAATCGTTTGGTCTGCGGGTGACAACGATACATCCACGCCTCCATCAGGGTGCGGCTATTCTCGCGGGCCGCCGTCTGCATCGCTTCGAGCTCGGCCAAACTCATCGCGATCGGTTTTTCGCAAAGCACGTGTTTACCAGCCCGGAGCGCGGCCACCACCCCGGCGCAATGCATCGGGTGGGGCGAAGCCACATAAACCGCATCGACCGCATCATCGCTCAGCAAAGCCTCGATCGAACCATGGGCGTGCTCGGGATCAATCCCGTGTTCGCCGGCGAATCGTTCGGCGGACTCGGCTGACCGGCTCCCGACCGCCACAAGTTGGCCAAGGTGAGAACCCGGCAAATCCCGAGCGAAGACACCGGCAATGCGGCCCGTGGACAGAATGCCCCAACCTAAGCAGGGAGATTCGGACGTAACAGAGGGTTGAGGGGTGATCATTGCCACCGAGTTAAGAGAAAACTGGGTTCAGAGTAAATCCACCTCTGTTATCGCCCCGCGCCCGAAGAATTGACTGTCAGCGAACTGAGACTCGAAAATCGCGCGATCCTCCCCATGGTGCTGAGTCTACCTCCACCGGATCGACTCGTCCGTCCACCCGAATTGCCCATGAACAACGCCCCGACCACCCGCCTCAGCATCATGATGTTTCTCCAGTTTTTTGTCTGGGGAAGCTGGTTCACGTCCATCGCCGTCTACATGACCGCCAACGGCATGTCCAATCTCACGCACTGGCCCTACACCGTGAACCCCCTCGCCGCGATGATCGCGCCGCTCGCGCTCGGGCTCGTCGCCGATCGATTCTTCGCCACCGAAAAAGTCCTCGCGACCCTACACATCATCGGTGGCGCCGTGCTGTTCTTCGTGCCGCAACTCACGGGCAATCCCACCGCGTTCATCTGGGCCCTACTGCTCTATAACCTCTGCTACATGCCGACCCTCGGCCTGTCCAACGCACTCGCCTTTCACCACATCACCGACCAAGAAAAACAGTTCCCGCGCATCCGCGTCTTCGGCACCCTCGGCTGGATCGTCGCTGGTTTGTTTGTCTCTTTCGTGCTCGGGCGCGCCATGGGCACCACCGCCGAAAGCACCTCCGCCCCGCTCTACTCGGCCGCCATCGCCTCGATCATCCTCGGCATTTTCTGTTTCTCGCTACCCCATACCCCGCCTTCCGGTCGCGGCAAAAAAATCTCCCTCACCGCTATCCTCGGCATCGATGCCCTGCGGGTATTGGCGAGCCCCTCCTTCTTTGTCTTTCTCGCCTGCTCTTTCCTGATCTGTATCCCCCTCGCCGCCTACTATAACTTCACCCAGCTCTACCTCGGCGCCACCGGCTTCACCAACATCGCCGGCACCCAAACGATCGGGCAAATGTCCGAAGTTGGTTTCATGCTCATCATGCCATTCCTGTTCAGGCGGCTCGGAGTGAAATGGATGCTCGTTATCGGCATGGCCGCTTGGGCCCTGCGCTACGGACTGTTTGCCCTCGGTGCACCTGACCAAGTGACCTGGATGATCCTCGGTGGCATCGCGCTGCACGGCATCTGCTACGACTTCTTTTTCGTCACCGGTCAGATCTACGTGGACCAACGCGCCAGCGACGAAATCCGCGGCCAAGCTCAGGGTTTGCTCGTGCTCGTAACTAATGGCGCCGGTATGCTGATCGGCGCGCAAGCAGCCGGGGCGGTTTTCAACCACTTCCTCCAAGACGAATCCGGCCTCAGCCTCGCCCAGTGGCAATCGTTCTGGTGGCTGCCTGGCGCCTTCGCCGTAGGCGTGATGATCATCTTCGCCCTGTTCTTCAAAACCGAGAACAAGCCCGCTTAAAGTCGCGGCGTCAGGCCGTCGATGAGCGCGTGTCGATACACGCGCCATCCCGGAATCAGTCCAATTATCGTGCCAGCGAGAACGACTCCCACGAGGAGTCGTAGCTCGGCCGCACTCGGCGCGCCCACCTCAAGATAAAGGCCATAGCGCGTCTCGAGGATCGGGGCACCAAATAACATCGCAGCTGAAACTAACCCTAATCCCAGCACCGCACCCGCGGCGGTTACGAGCGACGTCTCGACCACTAGCAGCGCCATAATTTGTCCGGGCCGCGCTCCCACCGAACGCAGGATCGCCATCTCACGCCGACGCTGATCGAGCGTGGCGAGCAGGTTGCTCAACATGCCCATCAACCCCACCACGACCACGAAACCACCGAGGAGTAAGAGACTCCGCTCGATCACCCCGACCACGACCCAAAGCTCCTGCAACGCGACGCCCGGTAATACCGCCGTTAAAGGCTCGGCATCTGATTCATTAATACTTCGCTGCAATCCCAAGGCCGCGCCGCGCTGGTGCAGCCCTACCAACAAAGCCGACAGGCTGCCTGACCCAATCTCCCCGTGGTCGTCGTGGGCGTGATCGTGCGCCTCTGCCCGAGCCATCGCCACCGCTAACGGATCCGTGATGTCCACGGTCTGATCACGCGCGCCTTGAAACTCCGCGTGCATCGCATCGATTCCGCGCAGGCTCACCAAAACGGTGCGATCCACGGGGGTGCCCGTTGCCGCCAAAACACCACTCACTCGAAACGGATGCTCTTCATGGTGCGCAAAACTGATTTCGCCCGCTCCGTGCGCCACGACCATTTCCTGACCCACCCGGTAGCCCAACTCTCGCGCCACTGCGGCACCTAAGACCGCGCTGTCTTCTCCGGAAAACCAATCGCCCGATTCGAGTTCCAAATGCCTATCCCGGGCGAACTGATAATGCGTTAGGTAAGACTCATTGGTGCCCACCACCCGGAACCCACGATGCGTGTCGCCGACTGAAAGCGGGATGATCCACGCCACCGCGGGATTGGCGGCAATTTCCTCGTAGGCATCCAATCCGATGTTGCGCGTCGGGTAACCAATATTGAACACCGCCTGCAGCAAGAGTTGAGGTCCATCACTGCGCGCGCCGACCACCAGATCGGTGCCCGCTACCGTGCTCATGAAGCTCTGCCGCGATTCCGTGCGCAGACGCTCCACGCCCAACAGCAGCATCACGCTGCACGCGGCTGATAACACGGTGAGTCCCACCGTGAGACGACGATTGAGCAGACTTCGCAAAGCTAGGTGCAACAGCGTCATGGGTGCTCCTCCGCTCTATTCAGATCCCGCAAATCCATCACCTCATCAAAGTGCCTCCCGAGCTCCGGATCATGACTCACCAAAATCACCGTGCTGCCCGCGGCCCGACTCGAAGCAAACAACTGCTCGACGAAATTGTCCCGCAAATGCGGGTCGAGTGCAGACGTCGGTTCGTCAGCGATGACTAAGGCCGGACCACCGATCAATGCGCGCGCCGCAGCGACCCGTTGTTGCTGTCCCACACTCAACGCTGTGATCGGCCGGTTGTGATCCGTCTCTAGCCCCAGATCGGTCAGCAAGCGCCCGGCCACCTCGTCCAACGAATTGCCGGCGCTCAACGCCCGCTTCCGGCGCGCCGCCGAAAACCGGCACGGCAGCGTGACATTATCGATCAATGAAAGATACGGCACCAAGTTAAACTGCTGAAAAAGAAACCCGATTTGATCCGCCCGCAGCGCATCTCGCTCCGCACTTTTTAGCTGCGGCAGATCACGCCCCAACACCCGCAACGAACCGCTACTCGGCACCAGCACTCCCGCGAATAAATTTAATAACGTGGATTTGCCACAACCACTTGGACCATGGATCAGCAAAGACTTCCCTCGAGCCAACGTGAAAGCCGGCATATCCAACACCGACGGTAATCCTGCCTTCCAGGCGAACAGGAGGTCACGAAGTTCAATGATGTGGTCCGTTTGGGCCATGGCGGAAATATGAACCCACAATCGAGCGGCGCAACCCAGTCGTGCAGGAACTCGTCCGCAGTGATTCACATATTGATTCATTTTGAATCTATTCTTGAATCACATTCGATTCCTCTTACATTAATCACATGAAAACGATCACTTTGCGCAACATTGACGATGAGCTCAAACAGGTGCTGGAGGAACAAGCTGCCTACGCGTCCCAAAGCCTAAACACCGTCGTTTTGAACAAACTCCGAGAGTCTTACGGACTCGAAAACGGCACGAATCTCCCCCCACTCAATCGCGAACTTCTGCAACTCGCCGGAGGTTGGACCGACGAAGACGCCGCAACATTCACCAAGGCCACCGCCGCATTCGATAAAATCGACCCGGGGATGTGGGAATGAGTCGGCTCTTGATTGATACCAATATCTACGTCGCATTCCTGCGCGGAGATCCCGCCGTCGTCGACCTCCTCGGCCGCGCGGAGAAGATTGTGTTATGCTCGGTCGTGATCGGCGAACTTCTCGCCGGTTTCCGAATCGGCACCCGCGAATCACAAAACCGCCAACTGCTCGAAACGTTTTCCGCCAACACCCGCGTCGGCACGGGTTCACACAATTCGGATACCGCAGAATTTTATGCCGGCATCTTTGCGCAGCTAAAGAAAAAGGGCCGACCAATCCCAACCAACGACATGTGGATTGCCGCGTCCGCGATGCAAAGTGGCCTCACCATGTGCACGCGGGATGCCCACTTCGAAAACATTGACGGCCTGCTCATCCGCCGCCCCGATTAATCACCCGAGAAGCAACCGCAAAAGGTAGGGCTCGATCGCCGAGCGAGCCGCAGCGGAGTGGGACCGTAACATCGGCTTGCCCAAGACTAACCGTCGGCGGTCTCGGCGAGACCCGCCCTACCCCATCTCCTTCGCACGATCACAATCCCCTCCATCAGCCTATCGGTCATTGGTCATTCGCACACCTGTCTCTTATACACATCTCCGAGCCCACGAGACCGAGGCTGATCTC
>CAJXQX010000033.1 GCA_913058185.1 uncultured Verrucomicrobiota bacterium | reverse complement strand
GAGATCAGCCTCGGTCTCGTGGGCTCGGAGATGTGTATAAGAGACAGCTCTATGAGCATGTGCCCACTTCCACCGGTCACGAGGTCATTTGGATAGACGATGCGAGTGACGCGGAAACTCGAGATTTCCTCGAAAGCATCACGGGCAACCACCGCGTGATTCATCTCGCTCAAAACCAAGGTTTCGCGACCGCCACGAACACCGGTGCAGCGGTGGCATCCGGTCAATGGCTTTGTCTGCTCAACAACGATGTCGAGCTAACCGAGGGTGCAGTGGCGGAAATGATCCGGGTCGCTGATGCCCACAACGATGCCGGAATCATCGGTTGTGTGCAGGTTTCCAGTCATGATGGATCGGTCGACCACACGGGTATCGATTTTATCGATGGGGGTTACCCCGTGCATCAACGCACCGAGATCAAGGCCCTCCAATCGGGACCGCGGGATCGCGTGGTTCCGGCCGTGACGGCCGCTTGCTGCTTGGTGGATCGAGCGTGGTTCTTAAATATCGGTGGGCTCGACACGCGTTACCGCAACGGTTTCGAGGATGTCGACCTTTGTCTGCGAGCCCGAGAGGCCGGCTGGCAAATCTACCTCGCCAATCGCAGTATCGTGAAACACGCCGTATCCACTAGCCAAGGACGCGGGCGTCATGAATATCGCAACGCTCAAAAGTTTCTCGAACGCTGGGGACCACGAACCGCGGCAATCGAACGGGCCGAGCGACTGGAGCAGGCACGCCGTATTCAACACCTTCGCGCCGAGGCCGGGCGACCAACTCAAGACGCCAACGTTCGAGCGGCGCGGAAACTTATTCTGAATCGCGAGGAAGACCGTCAACGCATCGCCGAGACTCCCGCCACCGTATGGGTAGACCTTCTTCGGATGGAGCCCCGCGGCGCCAATGGAGGAATCAAGCCACTCGTTTACGGATTCCTGCAGGAAATGACTACGCTGGCCTGGAAGCCCCTCAGGTTCGTCGTGATTGCCCAACCGGGATTACTGGAGGAACTCGATTTCCTTCGCCCGAGCGATGTCATCACAACCAAATCCGGTTCCAACTTCACCGTCCATCGCGTCGGCAAGGCCCCTGACACCGTCTCCTTCGCTGAATTCGAAACCGCCAACCCTCCCGAGGTGCTCTATTGCCCTTTTGGAACTTCGGTATTCGGGCGGGGAAACTTACCGATGGTTGCGCTCTTGGTGGATAGCCTGCATCGCGATCTTCCGTCAGCGCTCCCCCTCGAAGAGGTGAATTTCCGCGAAGACAGTTTCAAACGTGCCATTGGCGCGGCGACCTGGATTCAAACGCTCGCCCGTCATGGAATCGATCGTTTGCAACATCACTTCGAGGTGCATCCTTCTTATTGCTTCCACACTTACGCATCGGTGCAACAGCGGCTGACCGGTGCCGACACGCCTGAAGTCCGTCCTGATGCTCTACCTAATTCGAAATTCTTTTTCTACCCGGCTAACTTTTGGCCCCACAAGAATCACGAAATCCTAATAACCGCCTATCATCAATACGCTCACAACGCTGGCGCCGCAGCGTGGCCACTGCTACTAACGGGACATCCAGATGCGCGGATGAAAACCCTGCAACAAATGAGCAATGGGTTGGGACTACAGGAGCTGGTGACCTTTGCCGGCCACTTGCCCGACGACGCATTCAAAGCAGTGTGGGAATTTGCGGGCGCGTTGGTCTTTCCATCGCTTCACGAAGGTTTTGGTATTCCGCTCGTCGAAGCATTTCAATCGGAGTTGCCCGTTCTTGCCGCCCAAACGTCCGTCCTACCGGAAGTCGGCCAAGATGCTTGTGCCTGGTTTGATCCGCGGGATCCGCGGGATCTTGCCGAAACCATGCAGCGCGTGACCGAAGATGCAAATTTACGGGAATCACTCATCGCTCAAGGCACGGCTCAATTATCGCGATACTCGCGACATTACGAGGCCGCCAAGCTCAATCATTTCTTATACGCTGCAGCGCGTAATCTGGTGCCATGAAAATTGGACTCGATGTAGCTCAGACTTCGGCGGAACGAGCCGGTTGTGCCTGGTTTGCCGATGCATTGGCGAAGGCGATGGTGCATGTCGCCCGACCCAAGGGACATTCGTTTGTGCTCTACCATCAATTTGGTGACTGGATTAATGGCGAACCCGGACACGGCACTCATCTAACGGGCAAAGACGTGGAAATGCCCATGCGATCCTTGCTGCCAGTTCCTGCTCGGGCGCTTTGGCGAGAGATTGAAGCAGGCACGGCCGATCTACCCGGCTCTCCCGATGTGGTCATCGCCTCCAGTTTTCATGCGCCCCGGGTCGATCCGGCCAAGTTGATCTATGTCATTCATGATCTGGTTTTCTGGACGCACCCTGACTACGCGACTGATGCGACCCGGGTGGTTTGCCAACGGGAACTCGGGCAAGCGATTGGACGAGCCGCGGCGTTTCTGTTTGTGAGCGAATCAACCCGAGACGATTTCGAGTCATTTTTTCCGGGTTGGCTGGAAAGCAGCGGCAGACCTCATGCCATCGCATCAGGGGCAAGCCGCTGGGCGGTTCGGGAAAACCTGGTCGTTCCGAAGCAAACCGCGCCTTGGTTGATGGTCGGATCGGTGGAACCTCGCAAAAACCACCAGTGTGCCTTGGATGCCTACGAACTTTACTACGCCCAATCCGACCAGCCCCGGCCCTTGAAGATTGTCGGCGGTCGGGGTTGGCATTCCGAAGCGACCCATCGCCGGATATCAGCACTCATCGGCCGCGGACTTCCGGTGAACTATGTCGGCTACGTAGATGATCGCACTTTACGGGCGGCCTACCACGAGGCTTTTGCTTTGCTGCAACCCAGTTGGCACGAGGGATTCGGACTACCTGTCTTGGAAGCGTTTAGCCAAGGACTACCCGTAATCGCTAGCGATACCGCGAGCCTACCCGAGGTTTCAGCCGGAGCCGCACTCCATTGCCCTCCAAGCGAACCGACCATTTGGGCGAAAAAAATGCTGCAATTAGAATCAGACCCCCAGCTCCACCAACGTATGGTCCAGGCAGGCTTGGCGCGCGCAAACCACTATAGTTGGGAAAAAACTGCCAAAACCGTGCTGGAGTTGGCCGAGGGCCTCCTCGTAACGTGAACTGCTTTTCTACCCAGTGAATATACTCTTCGCGAACTACGGGGACTGCACGTCCAACAGTCTCAACCATATTGGGGCATTCGCCAACCAGCTAACCATGCTTGGGCATGCCTGTATTGTGGCGGTGCCCGATCACCCCGAGACGGCAGAGGTTCTCGATTCTCCGCTATTCGGGGTGCGAACATTTGCGGATGTGCTGCGTAACCCCGCCCTTTTCCCCGATCGCAAAACTGCCGATCTCGTGCACGCGTGGACTCCGCGGGAAAATGTGCGCAAATTCGTGATGGCCTATCTCGGCTCCGCCCCTGAAGCGCGCCTCACCATTCATCTTGAAGATAATGAGGCACACCTCTCCGCTGCGTTTGCCAAACTCAGCATTGATGAACTCACCGCTCTAGGGGACGTGGAGAGTGCGAAACGACTGCCGGAGAATCTTTCCCACCCACTCCGATCCAAACATTTTCTGAGTCTCGCCCATGGAGTGACCTACATCACCGAACGTCTCAGAGAATCGATTCCCTCCACCGCCTCATCACATTTATTGCTTCCCGGTTTGAGTATGTCGGAAGACCGCGATGAAGCGTCGGTCGAAGCCGAACGGGCCGAACTACGATTAAAGCCGGACGAAAAACTCATCGTCTATACCGGTAGCACGACCTTCGCGAATCTGGCCGATGTGAAATGCCTCACGCTTGCCGTGCGATTACTCAACGAAGCCGGACAACCAACGCGATTGGTGCGCACCGGTCACCAACCGGCCGAGTATCTCGCCATTTTGGCCGAAGTCGGCGGCAAATTCGTAACTGACTTGGGGTTCATCGCGAAAGATCGACTCCCCCGACTACTCGCTGCGGCAGATGTGCTGGTCCAACCCGGGGGCACCGACGTATTCAACGCCTATCGCCTCCCTTCCAAATTGCCCGAGTTTCTTTGCGTCGGCCGTCCTACTATCATGCCGGCAGCCAACATCGGTGTGTTGATCCGAGCCGGCCAAGAGGGGCTACTGCTGGAATCCCCGACTCCGCAGGAAATTGTCAGACGTTGTCAGGAAATTTTTGCCGATCCCGAATTAGCCAGGCGACTCGCCCGGGGTGCACGGACATTCGCGCAAATGCATTTCGACTTAGGCACCAATACGAAAGGTCTGCTGAAGTTTTATCAGTCATTGGCGACTCAACCGAGCGTCTTCGGCGAACACCCTCCCGCCACGGATGATCTCGCTGTCTTAGTCGATAAATTTGATCCCGAACTCGGGCAACGCGTTCGGGGATTGAATAACGAAATTGACGAACTGAAGCAGAATCTCAGCGGCGCGGAAGCCAGCGCCGCTCGACACGCCGCCGGAGCGCGTTATCAAACCGCTAAGGTTCAGGCCGAACGGCACGTCACCGAAAACGTGCGCAAAGATTCATCAAATCTAAGTGCCGAACTTACGCCGGTTATTGGTCGGCTACAAGAAGAGGTAACAGACCTCCGCAATCTCAAGGACCACGACAACCGCATCCATCGTGAGCGAGTCGATGAGCTCGAAAGCAAACTGAACCGGGTGACTCGTTCGGGGTCATGGGTTTTTACGTCTCCATTCCGAGCATTGCGCCGCAAGTTTTTCGACCCGCTTACCCAAGAAGAGTTCACTACCGCAAAAGAGCCGGAGGAATCGGAAGCCCCTCCTCCCGTCACGATCGACCCGGGATTACCGCACTCACTGGATGAACCTGCCGATTGGGCCGCAGTGCCTGTGCGAGGCCTGATCCGCGGGTGGGTGGTTTCCGCTGACTCACAGGAAATTGTGCAAATGCGGATCCTCGCCGGTGATAAAGTCATTGAAGTGGATCTTGGTATCTCTCGCCCTGATGTCGCCACCTTGCATCCAAACAATCCTTTCGCTGCCCAAGCGGGTTTTACCGCGACCTACGAGCTCCCACCTGATTGGTCCGGAGAAACAGTTTTCGAAGCACTCACCGCTGACGGGCAGTGGCGGCGCTTCGCGGCTCGTCACACCCAACTTGCGACTGGCAGTACCGAGAGTCTGCGCCACCACTACCGCGAGTGGGTGCAGAAGTATGACACGCTTTCGCTGGCTGATACGATCAACCATCGAGCTCGCATAGAAGGCCTGATGGAAACGGCGCGGCCACGAATCACGGTCATTATGCCGGTATATAATTCGCCGGAACCGTGGCTGATCAAGGCGATTGAATCGGTCAGAAACCAATACTACCCGAACTGGGAACTTTGCATCGCGGATGACGCCAGCACCGAACCTCACGTGGCGCGGATCCTCTCGGACTACGCCCAACGCGATAAACGTATCAAAGTCGTGTCGCGGGCTGGGAACGGTCACATTTCCGCCGCGTCCAATTCCGCGCTCGCAGCCGCGACGGGGGAATTTTGTGCATTGCTCGATCACGATGATGAACTAGCACCGCATGCTTTGGCCGAGGTCATCTACGCCTTGGCGAGGAAACCCGATCTTCAATTCATTTACTCCGACGAGGACAAAATCGATGAAGCAGGACATCGCTCCGATCCATACTTCAAGCCCGACTGGAACCCCGACCTATTACTGGGACAGAACTATACCTGCCATTTCTCGACCTTCCGCACGACCTTGGTTCGCAACCTAGCGGGTTTCCGCATCGGACTCGAAGGTAGCCAAGATTGGGACCTCACGCTTCGCGCCACCGCCGATCTGTCGCCTGATGAGATTTATCACATTCCCAAGGTGCTCTACCATTGGCGGGCGATCCCCGGATCCACTGCCCTAGTCATTGACCAAAAGGATGACTATCCCTTTGTCGCAGCGAAACGGGCGTTGAGCGACCATCTATCGGCAAACAACCACGATGCAGAGTTGATCCCCGTCGAAGGCCAACATTGGCGGATCAAATACCAGCTACCAGCTCCCCCGCCAAAGGTGGGCATCATCATTCCGACGCACAACGGTTACGAACTACTCCGGAACTGTTTGGATTCTCTCCGCAGCCTCACCGATTATCCGAGCTACGAAATCATCGTGGTGAACCACCGCTCAGATGATCCGACCATTCTGAAGTATTTCCGAGATATCGAAACCGAAGGCGTGCGAGTTATCGAATTTGATGGGGCGTTTAATTTCTCGGCGATTAACAACTTCGCCGTCCGGCACACGACCAGTTCCGTGTTGGCGTTTCTGAACAACGATCTTGAAGCTATTCATGCGGATTGGTTGACCGAAATGGTATCACAAGCCATGCGACCCAAAATCGGCGCGGTCGGCGCGATGCTTTATTTCCCGGACGATACCGTGCAACACGCCGGGGTAATTTTGGGCATAGGCGGGCTCAACGGCACCCCTTCCGTGGCGGGTCACGCATTCAAGGATGCCAAACGCGGTAGCGAAGGCCAACGCAACCGCCTCCGTCTGGTGCAGAACTACTCCGCACTCACCGCCGCGTGTATGGTGATTCGTCGCGAAACCTTTGTGGAGGTGGGGGGATTCGATGAGGACCAACTGGCCGTGGCGTTCAACGATATCGATTTTTGTCTACGCGTGCAGCGAGCGGGATATCGCAATCTTTGGACTCCATTCGCGGAACTGTATCACCACGAATCCGCCAGTCGCGGGATCGAGGATTCTCCCGAAAAACTGGATCGATTCGCCGGGGAAATTTCTGTCATGCGCGAAAGGTGGACGGCTGTGCTCGATCGAGACCCCGCCTACAATCCCAACCTATCCGCCGAATTTGAGGACTTCTCATTAGCGGTTCCTCCCCGGTCTTAGCTTTCCGCGCATGAAGCGAATTGCGCCGTTGAGCCGATTTCTATTAGGGGCCGGGATATTTATTTTCGTGGTCGGGGCCAAACTCTGGGTGGTGAGTGTAGCCGGTAGTAGCGTGCCTTACCGTGATCAGATCGATGCCGAGGGCGAATCAATCCTGCGTCCGTGGCTGGAGGATCGACTGGAGTGGCAGGAGTTCTTTGCTCCTCACAACGAACACCGCATCGTCTTTACCAAGGTCATTGCTTTGGCCTCGGTCGCGATGAATGGCCAATGGGATGTCTATTTGCAGGTGACGCTCAATGCCCTTATACATGCGGTGCTACTCCTCGTCGTGTTGGGCTGGTTTCGACAGCATTTGGGGGGCTGGCGACTTACGGTAATAACTGTAATGAGCATCCTGCTGTGGGTGGTTCCTTTCGATTGGGAGAACACGCTACAAGGGTTCCAATCACAGGTCTATCTCGTGTTGGGATTATCGTTCTCACAAATCCTGTTAGTGCTGGGAGCGGAACGGGTGAACTGGAAGTGGAGTATCGGTCATCTGTGCGGATTTTTGGCCTTGGGAGCCATGGCTGGGGGCGCTTTCTCGTCCGCTGCCATCATTCTTGTCGTGGCTGTTCGCTCATGGAAAACTCGTAAACTCTCACGATTCTCGATCGCAACCGCTGGTATCGCCACACTCTGGCTAATCATTGGCTTAACAACGCATACCTCAGTCCCCGGTCATGAGATGTCTCGAGCCCAAACCCTGGCAGAAGCCATCACGGCCTTTAGCGAGATCCTCGCATGGCCGACCCGCGGATACCTACCGGCTGGAGTGCTATTCGGACTACCCGCGATCGTGGCGAGCCTCATTCTGCTGCGGCGACAAGAAATTACTCTCTTTCAGCAGACGTTTGTCGGCGTGGTTATCTGGATACTGATCACGGCTTTCGCGATGGCTGTGTTTCGAGGTCACAGTTCCCCCCTTATTTCCCGGTATCTTACCAACTACACGTTTCTGGTGATCGCGCAGGGACTCGCTTGGACGATTTTCGGGAATGGACGTTGGTCTAATCTTGGGCTCATCGCCTGGGGCGTGGTCGTAGCGATTTCCCTCCTATCAGTATTTGATAAAACATGGGAACGAACCATAAAACCGACTGAACAACGGATCGAACGCCAAGAGGTTTTGGTCCGGAAGTTCCTCGCCAATGGTGATGCCAGAGTTCTTACCCGAGCCGATATCCGCGATTTGCCCTACCCCTCGGCAGCAGTGTTAAACGACCGATGGGGTCATGACGTAATTCAGCAAATCATGCCTGCTGCGGTGCGCGCGCCACTTAAGATAGACGGGGACAAATCTCCGGTTCCTACTGAGATCCCACTTTCCCTATATCCCGTCATGGCGGCTTCCCCAGCTGGTTCCCAGACGGAGTCATGGATGTGGCGAAGCAAACGCTACTCAGCCGAGACGTTACGCTTTTTACGATTTAGAATTAATGGAGGATTGGGGGACCCGGAATCCGCCTTGACCATGCGATTGGTCAGTGACTCTTCGGTAGTCGAAGTCATTCCCGAAGGTTCTGCACGAAATCGTTGGAAAACGATCAACGTACTTCGTCCTCCTGGCGAATGGTGGATCGAGCTCGAAGATAATGACAACCTTGAGCACATTGCCCTAACCAGTCCGGTCGAATTGGGCGTGATCTCTTGGGCCGTAGAAAAGGCGATCAAATACCATCTTTGGTGGATGAGTCTCAGTGGGGTTCTGCTTTTGGGAGCACTCGTAACAACGATTCTTCCCTCACGGCTGCGGACCATCATTTCGCCAAACAATGAGTAGAACACCTTTCCCCTCCCCAACCGGGACTTGCTAGGGAGAGCCGGTGCTGCTTCGTTGGCATCTTCTCCTAGACTATTCATGGCTAAAAAACTTCTCGTCACCGGCTCTTCCGGACTCATCGGGTCCGAAGTATGCATGTATTTCTCTCGCGAACTGGGATATGAAATCCACGGCGTGGATAACAATCAACGCGCGGTCTTTTTCGGCCCCCAAGGTGATACCCGCTGGAACCAGCAACGACTGTCAGAAGATCTCACCGCGTTCACTCACCACGAGGTCGATATCCGAGACCGAGCCGGGGTTCAGGCACTCCTGAAAGAAGTGAAACCGGATGTGATCGTCCACACCGCAGCTCAGCCATCACATGATCGCGCTGCCGCAATACCTTTTGCCGATTTTGACACCAATGCGGTTGGCACTCTGAATCTTTTGGAAGCAACCCGCCAAGCGTGCCCAGAATCTCCGTTTGTGCACATGAGCACTAATAAGGTCTACGGTGATGCCCCCAATCGAATCGATTTAACCGAGCTCGAGACGCGGTGGGATTATGCCGATCCGGCATACTCACACGGTATAGCGGAAACATTCTCGATCGATCAGTCCAAACACTCGTTGTTCGGGGCCTCCAAAGTTGCCGCTGACGTGATGGTGCAAGAATACGGCCGCTACTTCAATCTACCCTGTTGTTGCCTACGAGGGGGATGCCTGACGGGCCCCAATCACACCGGAGTGGAACTGCACGGCTTTTTGTCTTACCTGGTTAAGTGCAATCTGGAAGGGAAAGAGTATCGAGTTTTCGGATACAAAGGAAAGCAGGTCCGAGACAACATCCACTCACTTGATGTAGCCCGTTTTATGGCGTCCTTCGTGGAGTCCCCTCGCAGTGGCGAGGTCTACAATCTGGGTGGCGGCAAAGACAATTCGTGCTCAATTCTCGAAGCGTTCAAGTGGGCAGAAAAGTTTTCCGGCCAAGAACAAGTCCACACCTATGTGGACGAAAATCGCATCGGTGACCACATCTGCTACTACTCGGACTTGCGAAAGATGCGCGACCACTACCCCACTTGGGACATCAGCGTTTCACTCGAAGAAACGATTCGTCAGATTGTCGAAGCTTGGAAAATCCGCGCGGGAAATTGAAACACTTTACCGCGATAGGCGTCTAACCCATCATTCTTTCATGCAACGCGGTATCGTAATAGGTCTTTTCTTGATGGTGGCTCCGTGGTCCGGGGCTTTGATGGCGCAGTCATCTCCGTTTCAGCGGACCGGGATCGTGCAATCGACCAATCAAGCCGAAGCCAAAGAGCAGCCCTTTACATTCGCTGGCCTAGTAAAAATGGGGGCGAATCCCCTGATCTGCGTAACTGAAATCGCGAGCAAACGCAGCCACTGGCTGAAGATCGGCCAAACGATCTCGGGGATATCGCTGGTCGATTTCGACTCCGAAAATAACGTCATCACCGTGCGACATAATGGCCAAACGCACCTCCTAACCCTTGCCGAGGCTACTTTCGATTCGGGTAATTTGGTCGCGTATCAATCGGCTTCTCCACTACGTTCTGCGGGCGTTGCAGAAACAGTGCCTTTGACCAATGAGGAAAAAGCGACTGACGCCCGGATGCTGGTGAGTGATCTTCTCGAAATCGGGCTCATTCAGCGAAAAGCTTACGAAAAGGCCAAGGCCGACGAGGTGGTCGCCAAGCGCGAGGCCGCGAAAGAAAACTGACTTCTGCGTGCTTCGTCGGATAAAAATGCCTGCGCCGCGAATTCATTTTCCGCTTCCGCCCACTGCTCAGTGCCGTTTGTTTAGAAGCACATGAAGATTCTAATAACCGGAATATGTGGGTTCGTTGGCAGCACTCTCGCCCGAACTCTCGTTGAGGGGGGCACCCATGAGCTGCTTGGTCTCGATAACTTCATACGGCCCGGAAGTGAAACGAATCGGGCGGAACTTAAGGCTCTGGGGATTAAACTCTTTCATGGAGACATTCGATCTGCCTCTGACTTAGAGGCGATCCCGTCAGTGGATTGGGTTATTGATGCCGCAGCAAACCCTAGCGTGTTGGCCGGAGTCGACGGGAAGACCAGTTCCCGACAGTTGGTCGAGCACAACCTGATCGGCACCATCAACATGCTCGAATTTTGCAAGATGCACGGAGCGGGGTTTACCCTCCTGAGCACAAGTCGGGTTTATTCAATACCTCCGCTCGCTTCCCTACCCGTGGAAATCCACCGAGGTGCCTTTAAGCCAGATACCGCCAAATCCTTACCCGACGGCGTGAGTGCCCAAGGCGTTTCGGAATCATTCTCGACCCAAGCTCCGGTTTCACTCTATGGAGCGACCAAGGTCGCAAGCGAAGCACTCGCGGTCGAATACGGTGCTACTTTCGATTTTCCCGTTTTCGTCAATCGTTGCGGTGTCATGGCCGGCGCAGGGCAGTTCGGTCGTCCCGATCAAGGAATTTTCGCATATTGGATCAACAGCCACCTAGGTAAACGGCCGTTAAAATATATCGGCTTCGATGGCATGGGCCACCAAGTGCGCGACTGCCTTCATCCCCGAGATCTCATTTCCTTGCTGGAACTTCAATTTGCGGCGGATTCGACCTCCACCGGAGATCGGATCGTCAATATCAGTGGAGGATCCGCTTCGGCAATGTCATTGCGTCAACTGACTGCTTGGTGCGATGAACAATTCGGTCCTCATCCGGTGGCAACGGAAGCGACCCCGCGACCTTTTGATATTCCATGGATGGTTCTAGATTCCAGTAAGGCTGAGACCGTGTGGGGTTGGAAACCCACCATCCCCACCTTGCACATCCTCGAGGAGATTGCGGATCACGCCCGTTCTCATCCTGATTGGCTTGAACGCTCTGCTCCTTTCTGAACGCTGAACACCTTGAGTTCGCCAAACGAATCACTGACTCCGCCCACTTTTTTCTCGGTAATAATTCCAGCCCGAGACGAGGAAGACTCGCTGCCGATTACTATCGCGGCGATCGATAAGTCGTTCCAACGGGAGAATATCCCTCACGAAATCGTGGTCGTCGATGACGGAAGCAGCGATGGCACATGGGAGGTGCTGAACAACCTTAAGGAACAATATCCTAGCCTCATTCACGTTCAGAACCCCGGCCCTCACGGATTTGGTCGCGCCATCGTTTATGGTCTGAACCACAGCAAAGGCGACGCAGTCGTGATCATGATGGCCGATTGTTCGGACGATCCGGACGATGCGGTGAAATACTGGAATCTACTCGGCGAGGGCTACGAATGCGCGTTTGGCAGCCGATTCATCAAGGGCGGACGGGTTTACGACTACCCGCGAGTGAAACTAGCGGTCAATCGCTTTGCCAACCTGTTCATCAAGACCATCTTTAACATCCCTCTCAACGATACGACGAATGCGTTCAAGGCGTATCGCCGGACCGTCATCGATGGGTGTCGGCCTTTCATGGCACCGCACTTCAATCTCACCGTGGAGATCCCGCTTAAAGCGATCGTGCGTGGATTCACATGGTCGATCACTCCCATCACATGGCGGAACCGCCAATTTGGAGAGGCCAAGTTAAAAATTAAAGAGATGGGTAGCCGCTACTTTTTTATCTGCATGTATGTCTGGCTGGAGAAATACTTCAGTCGGGGAGACTACCGTAGACCCGATGATTCAGTTTGAAATCCGGGTTGCACTCAAAGACACATCCCGGAGCATCAAAAACTTCCTATGATCTATCTACTCGGAGGCTCCGGTTACGTCGGACAGGCTTACCAAGCCTTACTCACCCAAAAAGGTATCCCGTTTCGCAATCTGCGACGGGCCGAAGTCGATTACACGGACGTCGGAACGCTCGCAGCAGCTCTTAAGCAAGATCGGCCCCAGTTTTTAATTAATGCCGCGGGTTACACCGGTAAGCCGAATGTTGACGCCTGTGAAGATGACAAAGCTGCCTGCCTATTCGGCAATGGCGTGCTTCCTGGGCGGATCGCCGAGGCTTGTGAGAGTGCAGGAGTCCCCTGGGGACATGTCTCCAGTGGCTGTATTTTCACTGGTTCGCGAAATGACGGGAGCGGTTTCACCGAAGAGGACACTCCCAACTTCAGCTTTCGCACCAATAATTGTTCATTCTACAGCGGAACCAAGGCACTCGGAGAAGAAACGCTCCAGGGCGTAGACAACGTCTACCTCTGGCGTTTGAGAATCCCCTTTGATCACCGTGATGGCCCGCGTAACTACCTAACCAAGCTCCTCCGATACCAACGATTGCTTGAAGCGGAAAATTCCATTTCACAACTCCATGAATTTGTAACTGCCACATTCGGTTGCTGGGAAAAGCGAATTCCATTCGGCACCTACAACGTGACCAACCCCGGTCACGTAACAACTCGAGAAGTGGTCGAACATATCAAAGCGAGCGGCGTATCGAACAAGGATTTCGATTTCTTTTCAGATGAGGAAGAATTCATGAAAATCGCGGCCAAAACCCCTCGATCGAACTGCGTAATGGACTCGAGCAAGCTAGCTGCAGCAGGTATTCAAATGACTGAAGTGCATGAAGCGATCGAGCGGGACCTAAAGAGATGGAAACCGGAGGAAACTGCATCGTGAAAATCCTCGTCACTGGCGGCTGCGGCTTCATCGGCAGCAATCTTGTGCGACACCTCTTGGAATCTCCGGAGCACGAAGTCCTCAACATCGACAAGCTCACCTACGCAGGAAATCCCCGATCTCTGAATGATCTCGAAGGCAATTCACGATATGAGTTCTCCCAGACCGACATTTGCGACGCTAGTGCGATAACTGAGATTATTGGTCGTTTTACACCGGACTGGATCATGCACCTCGCTGCCGAGTCACACGTCGATCGTTCCATCGATGGACCGGGCGAATTTGTGCAAACCAACGTCGTGGGCACGTTCACCCTCTTACAAGCAGCGCGGACACATTTCGAAACCCTCAGCGGAGAAGCAAAAGAGAGGTTCCGATTCCTCCATGTCTCGACCGACGAAGTTTATGGTTCTCTGGGCGTCGAGGGACTTTTTTCTGAAAGCACCCCTTACGATCCTCATTCCCCCTACTCTGCCAGCAAAGCGGCATCCGATCATCTGGCTCGAGCTTGGGCCGACACGTATGGGTTACCTGTTTTGGTGACCAACTGCTCCAATAATTACGGTCCTTTTCAGTTCCCGGAAAAACTCATTCCGGTCGTCATTTTAAAAGCCCTCCGTGGAGAACCCATTCCTGTCTACGGCAAAGGTGAAAACATCCGAGATTGGCTTTACGTCGGTGACCATGCCGAGGCCCTTCACCTGGTCATGGCAAAAGGTAAGACTGGTAAAACCTATAACATTGGCGGCAACAACGAACGGCAGAACATCGATATCGTGCGACTCCTCTGTTCATTACTCGACGACCTTCACCCTCGCGAAGATAGCAAAGGTTACGCCGAACAGATTACGTTCGTGACTGACCGTCCTGGCCACGATCTCCGCTACGCCATCGATGCATCGAAGATCAAAAAAGAACTAAACTGGAGTCCTAAACAGGACCATACATCAGGTTTTCGGAAAACCGTTCAATGGTATCTGGATAATGAGGATTGGACAAATAACATCCTCAGCGGCGACTACCAACTCGAGCGCCTCGGCAATAGCTAAAACCTCATCCTATGAATCGCAAAGGCATCATCCTCGCGGGCGGAAGCGGCACCCGCCTTTTCCCTCTTACTATCGCGGTCTCCAAGCAACTCATGCCGGTTTACGACAAACCGATGATCTACTACCCCCTTTCGGTGCTCATGCTTTCCGGCATCCGCGAAATCCTGATCATATCGACGCCGCAAGATCTACCCCTTTTCGAAAAACTCCTCGGCGACGGGTCGGCTTTCGGCATCACGCTGTCCTATGCAGAACAGCCGAGTCCCGATGGTCTCGCCCAAGCTTTTGTAATCGCCGAGCAAGTCGGTTTCCTCAATGGCACCCAACCCTCTGCCTTGGTCCTTGGTGACAATCTCTTTTACGGCCACGACTTCGCGAATGCGCTTGGTGCAGCGACGGCTCGCGAAGCAGGATCTACCATTTTTGGGTATCACGTTTCCGAACCCGAAGCTTACGGCGTGGTTGAGTTCGCGGCCGACGGCAAGGTGCTCTCATTAGAAGAAAAACCGACTCAGCCTAAATCGAATTACGCGATTCCCGGCCTGTATTTCTACGACAAGGACGTGGTTGATTTTGCCCGCGATTTGAAGCCATCACCTCGTGGCGAACTTGAAATTACCGACCTCAATCGTTGCTACCTCGAACGAGGTGACCTTTCGGTTGAACTCCTTGGACGCGGAACGGCTTGGCTCGATACCGGGACTCATGATTCACTGCTCGAAGCGGGTGAATTTGTGGGGATAATATCGAACCGACAGGGGCAAAAAATCGCCTGTCTCGAAGAGATCGCCTACACTCGCGGTTGGATTGATGACGCCCAACTTGATGCCCAAATCGAGCGTCTCGGCAAATCTTCCTACGGTGCTTACCTCAAAGCGTGGCCACGGCATCGCAACTAAGGCTGAATTATGGTGCTCAAGGTCTCGTTCATCATTCCGCTCTATAACGGACTAGAACTGACCAAGGCTTGTCTGCGTAGTCTTCAAGACACGCTGCCCGCTGATTTAACGCATGAGATCATCTTCGTCGATGACGGCAGCACCGACGGCACCCGTGAATGGTTGAAGACGTTGAAGGCTCCCTGCCGACATCTCGTCAACGAATCGAATTTGCGCTTCGCGGGTTCCAATAATCGAGGTGCCCGAGAGGCACAGGGTGAGATCCTGGCGCTGCTCAACAACGACTTGGAACTGCTCCCCGGCTGGTTTGAGCCGATGCTGGAAGCACTCGAGGAAGATCCATCAATTGCTCTCATTGGTAATATCCAACGGCGGTTCGACAACAACGAGGTCGACCATGGAGGAATTCGATTTAAGGAGGACGCCAAATTGGAGCACATCCGGGAATTGCCGTCGGCAGGCAGTATTCGTCGTAAACCTGTTCGCTACGTTCCGGCTGTCACCGCGGCGTGTTGCATGGTGCGTCGAAAACTCTTTCTGGATTCGGGCGGAGGCTTCCGGCAGGAGTTCGAGAACGGTGGAGAAGATGTCGACCTTTGTATGGCGCTACGTGATCGGGGCTACCAGGTGGCGATCGCATTCAACAGTGTGGTGCGTCACCATGTGAGTGCTTCTCGAGGGACTGCGCGCCCGCATGACGAGGCAAATAGCCGGCGACTTTTTGGTCGGTGGCGTGGTGAAATCATCAACCTTTGCGCCAAAGACTGGGCCCGAGCCAAAATCGCCAGCTGGAGCCAAGACTCCGCCCAAGTTAGATGGAGAATATTACTCACTGCGCTCAGGTATCGCTGGGGGTTACTCAAACACGTGCCACGAGCCGCTTGGGTTGAGGTTGGGAGCGCAATTTATTACGAAGAGCTTCACTGGCGAAAATCTCTCGGAATCCCTCGCCCGCCATTGGGAGATGATCCCACTTCGTATCGACTGGAAGGACTGCGCAAAGACGACATCCATCTGCTGAGTTATTCATTCCGAAATAAATTCATCGTTACCTTCGCTCCCGGCACCATTGAAAAAAATGTCTTCGTAAACGGATTCGTTTTACCACCAATGAAAGATCGACCGGAAACCGAAGGAGACTTGGGGCTTCGCCTTACCGTTAATGGCGTGCAACAAGAGTCATTCTTCCCTTTCGATAGCAAAAACTTCAACTGCGGCATTGATCGCCCCAAGGTCGTTACCGACGAACCCGTGGAGCTGACGATCGAGCTATTGGGCACAGAGAAACAGGACACGCTCGCATGGCTCGGGAGGATTTCTCAGAGCTGGCCGATCCCTCGTACATGGCGTCTCCATCTCGAATCTCATCGAGCGCAGTTTAAAAATCGCCGGCTTCGAGTGGAACAGATCCTCTGTGACGAACAAACGATCTACGATTTCAAGAAACCACTTCCACTCCGCGTAAATCGCCGAGAGAAAAAAGACTACCCACTTGGATTGAATGTTGTGGGCTGGTTTCGCGCTGAGCTCGGCATTGGGGAAAGTGCCCGTTGCATGGCTCGCGCCACCGCCGCAGCGAAGATTCCTCACGCTTTCATCGATATGAAACTCCCGTGCTTGAATCGGATGGGAGACAACTCCTTTGCCGCCCAGCTGCAAAGCACCAACCCCTACCGGGCAAACGTTTTTCATATCGACCCTCCCGTCTCTGGCGACATCGATCACCACCATGGTGCCCCCTTTAGACGCGATCGCTACAACATTGCGTATTGGGCCTGGGAATTAACGGAATTCCCCGATCAATGGGTGGATGCATGCCAATACTACGACGAAATCTGGTGTCCCTCGGCGTTTGTCCGCGATGCCATTGCCGCCAAGGTTCCGTTACCCGTGCAAGTCATGCCCCACGCGATCGAATTTCCGATTCCCGTAGGTGACCAGCGCGAAAAATTTGACCTCCCGACTGATCGCTGCACTTTCCTGTTTCTTTACGATCTAAATTCATATCAGGAGCGAAAGAATCCGCACGCTGTCATCGAAGCTTATCGGCGGGCGTTTCCCGATGAATCAAACGTGCAGTTGGTCATCAAGACGCAAAACCCTGAACGTAATCCCAAGGCTTACAAACAGCTCAAAGCTGCGCTCGAAGGGCTCGCCCACACCACATTGATTGCTCGAACCTTATCGCGCGAGGATGTGCACAACCTCGAAGCGGCCTGCGACGTATTCGTCTCACTCCATCGATCCGAAGGGTTTGGACTGGCGGTCGCCGAAGCTATGTTCGTTGGCAAACCGGTCATCAGCACGAACTGGTCGGCTACGGCAGAGTTTGTTAATGAGAAAAATGGATTTCCGGTGCCTTACGATTTGATCGAACTCAGTGAAACGCATGGTCCCTATGAAAAGGGGCAAATTTGGGCGGATCCGCGAATTGATGATGCGGCCAACTCGATGAAGACCGTTGCCGCCCTGCCCGACCTTGGCCGCTCACTGGGAGATAAGGGCGCAAAGGACATACGAGCGCAGTTTTCTCCCGCTGTTATTGGAGAGCGGTATGCGAAACGCCTTGAGGCCACTAAGCTCTGGCCAGAATAGAGTTCTTATTCCGTCGCTACTGGTTTCCCTTTAATCGCAAACCGGAACAGGCATACCGCCAATCGACGGCCATCCCCAGTCTTCGCCACGAAATTATGTTCGTCTGATTCGATTCGTAACCGGTTCTCTCCCGGCTGCAAAATGATGCCCGCCAACCGCCAATCTCGAATGCGGGTATCAATCGATTGCTGCCATTTAAGTTCACCATTCTGAGTCAGACGAGCCGTTCGGCTGGTATGCGCCGTCCACTCACCGCGAATCTCAATTTCAAGAGCACTCGTATAGGGGTTATTGATAACGATATCGGCGTCAGTTTCAGACCACCGCCACTCTCGCTTACGGTTCTTCTCGGCGCGATACCAAGGTCGAGGAAAACTCACCGTTAACTCTGTGGTTTCCGCATCAAGTGAGAGTTCGGGTCTATCCGTAATTTGCACGGAGTAAGTTTCGCCCGGTCGAGGCTCTAGAGAAAATGGTCCGACGAACATTGTAAGATTTCCCAATAACAGCACCGGCCACCAACGGCGGGCTTGAGGCACGAGCAAATTAAACCCTAACAACATCGGTAATAGCACGCGACCAGATGCCCCAGGGTAACCCTCCCAGACCGCCTCACCCAAAACGAATGCAAGCACGGCAAAAGGCACCGTGAGACGCCAGGCCGCTTTGCGCCATTGCCACCATCCTAGTAGAACCACCATCTGAACCGTGAGACTCAAATGCATCGCCCAACCCGAAGATAAGAACTTCCAACTCGCTTCACCATTCAGCGTCACTCGGATGAGGTCCGCCCACCGTTCGCCATAGGCTACAAAAGGCCAAGCGAAGTTACGCACGCCAGCGAGCGAACCTGTATCCAAAAACCGCCAATGCAACAACGCGAACCACGCCAGCAATGGCAAAGCAACTAGGATGCCTTGAATCACGCATCTGACCCATCCATTAAGATTTTTCCATCGATCCGGTGCGAGCACCGCGGCCCCGAGTATGTTCGTTTCCTTGGCCATACCACCCAGCGCCAGGATAGCCGAAGCCCGCCAGCTATGTCCTTGTTCGATCCAACGGAGGGCCAAGGCCAGCAACAGTAGACTCGGACCATCAACCAATGAGAAGAAGGCACTGAACCAGAGGCCATATGAAAACATGATGCCCAGCCACCTAAAGACCCGATCGAAACTGGTCGGGGGAAACCAGCGTAACAACAGCCATCCGAGCAGAAACCAGCAGACAATATTCTGCAAAGCGTAGACATTGAGGACCCAATTAGGCTGCCCCATGCCAAATAGGTATGCCGTCCACGGCAGTAAAATCCGCCGCGCACGATATGGTAGATTATCCACCGATTCAGTCAGCGTCGGATCGAGCAAAGCCGGATCCAGTGCCAACTGCGCGTAATACTGTGCATCGTAGCCTGACGAACGGAAGTGACGATACACCGTAACGTCTCGCTCCTCTATCCAATTAAACTCTCTGGCCGGTTCATCCCCTTGGCCGATTAAATACGTAAAACCATAATCTGGCACATAATAATCTCCGAGCTTGGCTAACAGGCCGAATGCCGCGAACAGGTAGAGGATAGCCCACCCCGGGCGCCACGAATCCTTACCCCGTGGAGTCTTTAACCAGTTCCAAACCCGATTCAGCATCATTCGCCTCTACGCAGTAGAATCACCGGCGCGGCGTCAATCGCCGGAATTACCTGCAGAGTTCTCTTCGCTCCGGCATTGCAGGACCGTCATCAATTCACCTCAATGGTCCACAAATCATGACCAAACTTTCGATCGTAATCCCTTGCTACAACGAGTGCGACACTGTGATGACGCTAATCGCGGCCGTTCGTGCTGCTCCCATCGAGATCGAACAAGAAATCATCGTCGTCGATGATTTCTCCACCGATGGGACCGCCAAGGTGCTAGACGAGCAGGTGGCGCCTCTCGTGAGCCGAGTCATCCACCACAAGGTAAACCAAGGCAAAGGAGCCGCCCTACGCACCGGCATAAAAGAGGCGACCGGGGACTTCGTGATCATTCAAGATGCCGATCTGGAATACGATCCTCAGGACTACCCACGTCTCCTGAAACCCTTGCTCAGCGGTAAGGCCGACGTCGTTTTCGGATCGCGCTTCATGGGCGGTGAGCCGCATCGCGTGCTCTATTACTGGCACTCGCTCGGAAACCGTTTTCTCACCCTGCTTTCTAACATGTTCACCAATCTAAACCTCACGGACATGGAGTGCTGCTATAAACTCTTCCGCCGAGACATCATCCACCAGATCACAATTGAAGAGAATAGATTCGGCGTTGAACCGGAGCTCACGGCTAAGATCTCCCGGATGAACTGTCGTATTTATGAAGTAGGAGTCGGATACGCAGGACGGACCTACGCAGAGGGTAAAAAGATCGGTTGGCGTGACGGAGTTCGCGCAATCTTCGCGATTTTTAAATACAACATTTGGCACCGCTAAGCGGATGCTCCTCTTCGATCTTTCTCATACCAGTCACTCGCAAGCCCGCACGGGAGTGCAGCGAGTCACCCTGGAGTTAAGGCGCGCGCTAAAAAACATCACCAGCGTCGAGGACATCACTCACGATCCCTATCGGCGGCATTGGCGACCACTCCAGAGCTGGGAAACCCGAACCCTTGAGACCGTCCCCGGAACCGCAAAACGGCGTGGTGCCTATTGGCCACTACGTAAGCAATTGCGCGCGTGGATCGACCGCAACCTGCACACCTCCTCCACTTCGGTGAGCCTGCCAAAGAATACGTCCGGATTTTTGACGACTGAGATATTTACTGCTCGAACAGGCCAAAACCTCCCTGATCTTTTCGAGCGACTTACAGGCCCAAAAGTTGCGATGTTCCATGACGCGATTTCTCTCCGCATGCCTCATTTGGCTCCGAAAGGAACGGTCGGCCGATTCCCTAACTACTTATCCGAATTGCGAAAATTTGATGGCATCGTCGCCGTCTCCGAAGATTCCCGCCAATCCCTAATCGATTACTGGAAATGGGCGGGATGGAATCCGGTGCCTGATGTCATTGTTTCTTCTCATGGATTAGATCATCTCCCAAAACGTGGTGGCGCGGGCCAATCGCGCTCCAACGAGCAATCAGATCGACCGAAGATCTTATGTGTTGGTTCGATCGAGGGTCGAAAGAATCACCTTACCTTGCTGTCCGCTGCTGAAAGACTGTGGAGAAATGGAGATACGTTCGAACTACGAATTATCGGCACATTACAACGGGATACGGGACACGACGCATTGACCAAGATTAGGGCGCTGCAAGCAGCTGGCCGTCCCGTGCGCTATGACGGCTGGGTGAGCGATCAAGAGCTTCAACAGGCCTACGAGTCCGCATCATTCACCGTCTACCCCTCTCTGCTCGAGGGTTTTGGACTACCGGTCTGGGAAAGCGTGCTCAATGGGGTCCCCTGCATTTGCTCAAATATCGGCGCCACCTACGAGATCGCCTCAGGCGGCGGCTGCGTGGCAGTGGACACCTCGGAAACGGAAGCTCTCACCGGTGCTATTACCACGCTACTCCACGACGGCGAGCGGCTCAAAACGCTGCGAGAGGAGACGACGCAACGGATTCCGCCGATGTGGCACGACTCTGCGACCCGAATTCACGACTGGATGAGCACACTTTCTGTTCGCAATGACGCCCATGACTGACTTTGCCCTTTTCCCGGCCTCACTCTCCGCCTAATCTCTCAATTACAAATGGCTCTCACTTTCTTCAAGCGCAGTCCTAAGGCAATTTTACAACGTTTGCGCGACGACTATCCCACCAAGATGCGGCTCAAATACGCGCCGTATTATCATGCCGTTGAATCGCAGGTGGGCACCTCCATAAAACTGAAGGGACGTGATATGATCATGCTTTCGAGCAATGACTATCTAGGACTTTCCTTCCACCCCGACGTGATTACGGCGGGTCAAGAGGCCCTGGCCAAATGGGGCACGAGCCCGACGGGCGCTCGTCCGTCAAACGGTTCCAGAGTTTACCACACGGAACTGGAGCAAAAAATGGCAACATTCCTTGGTCGCGAAGCCTGTCATATTCACGCGGCCGGATACCTCTCTTGCCTCACCAGTGTCGCCTCGTTCGCTCAGAAAGGTGACATGATCTTAGCCGATAAGAATATTCACTCCTGTCTATTGGATGGAGCCAGACTCTCTCACGCGGCGGTCGAGCGGTTTTCCCACAACAATCCGAATGACCTGCGCGAGATCGCGGAGACCTCGAGCACGCGTCAGGCAAAAATGCTCGTGATCGAAGGAGTCTACTCGATGGAGGGACACATTGCTCGCATGCCCGAACTCATTGGGGTTGGTGAAGAATTCGGCTGTTTCAACGTTGTGGATGACGCGCATGGTTTCGGTGTGCTTGGCCGTCAAGGTCGCGGAACCGTCGATCACTTTGGTCTGAATGATCAGGTGGATATCATTTGCGGAAGCATGTCCAAATCTCTCGCCAGCACCGGTGGATTCATTGCCGGATCCACGGACATCATTGAATATCTGCGGACAAATTCGAAGCAGACCATATTCAGTGCCGCGGTTCCTGCCGCCCAAGCAGCCGTCGCTTCGGCCGCTCTCGATGTGATGCAAAACGAGCCTGAACATCACGAACGACTCTGGAAGAATACCAAACGTTACACCGCGATTCTGAAGTCTCTCGGTCTCGATATTTGGGGCAGTGAAACCCCCGCCGTGCCGATTGTCCTCGGTTCACGCGAAGCCGTCTATCGTTTCTGGCAAGCGTTGATGGAAAAAGGGGTGTTTTCAGTCATGTCGATTGCTCCTGCGGTGCCTCCAGGTAAAGACCTGATTCGAACAGCCATTTCAGCTCTGCACACCAATGATCAGATCGATCAAATCGGCGATGCCATGGCCTACGCGGTGAAGAAACTCTGAACTGCTACCGCAACTGCTGCCGCACTTCATTAGCTGAGTCAGACCAGGTTGGAAGTGGTCTGACCGAGGCCTCGTTCGCTAGTTTCGTCCACAAAACGTCGTCAGTAAGAATTTGGGTGAGCCCACGCTCCCATTCTTCCGAATTATTGGGTTCGATACATAAACAGCCTCCATCGTGAGTAATCTCCCGCAGGACCGGTAGGTCGGAACAAACGCAGGGCAGAGAGCGCCACAACGCCTCCAACACAGGCAATCCACACCCCTCCGCAATCGTCGGAAAGACCACGCTACGCGCGCGATTCAACAGGTTTGAAAATACCTCATCGGAAGCTGCTTCATGAAATTGAAGTTGAGGGTTTCGCGCCGCAATCGCTTTGATTTTTTGGACAATAGGTTTGCCAAAATGGGGATTAATTCGGCCCACGATATGCAACTCGAACGCGAGTCCTTTTGCCCACATCGATTCCGCCACATCGACGAGGAAAGACTGGTTCTTTCGCGGTTCCACAATTCCGACACAGACCAATAGAGGTGCGGGAACTTCCAACTGTGGGGACCTACGAGGTGAACCGTCAAAATCGGCCCCGAGGGGCAACACACTGAGCGCCGTATTTGTCGGCGTTCCCTGCCACGCCCAAAACCCCTGTAAATCGTGCTTAACCTCCTCTGAAATACCAAATACGTGATCAAACAACGACAAGGTGTGCATATACCGAGGGTGCCGCGCGACTGAGTGGGGCCATATTATCTCCGGAAATTTTAACGGTATCGCGTCAGGGAACATCGCAGCGGTGCGGCAGGGAGATTCCTTCAAAAACTCAATAAACCCGGTTCGTTGATCGGCATCAAAAACTTCGGTGCTTAAATACCAGTCCGACTTGGACGCCGTTGCGGGATTCCACTTCCCCCACTCTACGGGTTGCACGGCTTCGCCGAGTTCTTCGCGCAAGCGACGATTCACCCGCATAAGACCAGATGCATGGCGCGAACTGGCGGACTTTGTTACATCAAAATATATCATCGCTGGACAGCAGCTTCAAATAGCTCGGATAATTTTTGGGCATTTTGAACTCCGTTGTAATTCTTTTCGGCCCAATTCCGGGCGGCGAGTCGTATCTCCTCCAACGGGTTGGTCTCACCCTGCAACGACGTTATCGCCTCTACCCAACGCGACGGAGCCTCGACCGGTAAAACCCAACCAGACGTGCCATTCTCAATGGCTTCGGTAGTGGCCGCATGGGGCGAAGTAAACACCACGACTCCCGCAATCATCGCCTCAGGTATGACATTGGGTAACCCATCGCGATCCCCGCTAGAAACAACGATACCGGTGTGAAGTAATCCATCAGCCCAGGCGAGCTGAGATACCACCTCTGGCTGGGAGAGCTCTCCTAGCAAAGTAACAATCCCCCCAAGGTCTTTGGCCGCAATATCCTGCTCAATACGAGCGCGCTCAGGCCCTTCACCCACAATTCGAGTCTCAAACAAAACCCCCGCTTCACGCAAAACCGCGTAAATCTTCATCTGGTGATCGAATCCTTTTTTGGGAACCAACCGGGCAATACAAACGAGGTGAATCGTGGACCGATCTTCGCGCAGTTCACGACAAGCCGGAAACTCGACCATGCCTCGGCGAACGACGTGAATCAGTGCGGCATCGATCCCTCGCTCAATCAGTGTTTTGCGACCCATCTCCGTAGAGGTGTGGATAAACTCCGCCTCGGCCAGTTTCTCATCCAGCCACCAATCGCCGCCATGTTCGTAAATATCATAGGCGTGAGCAGCTGCACTAAATTTGTAGCCCGCTAATCGGTGGAGCATCCACGCTGCCGTCGCTGGTGCCCCTCCCCACGCGGCGTGGATCAAATCAGGATTATCGCGCCGAATCGCTGGCAAAAAGATTCCAGCAAATCCAGCTCCCAGCATATTTTCCCAAAAGTTCAGCCAGCTGGGTGCCTTCCGAGTCCAAAGGCCACGCCATATGATACCAAACACATCCCATCGCGAAAACGCCACCCACGGGATCACCCAAATCAATTGAAGCAGCTTCCACATGGAGAACTTCTTTACCCTTAAGCCCTGAAATTCACCACCTCCACCGAATAGCGAATACACTGTCAATTGATGGCCACGCGTCATCATCGCTTCAACTTCTCGTTGGAGAAACGTTTCCGAAGCTTTCGGGAACGTGGTAAAGAGATAGATAATGTGCATTGGCTTTGCGGGCACGCTGCGAAACCTGTCTATTTTAACCGCATCGGCCAAGCGCTTACTTTGAACTTCATGGGCCACGGCGACATTCAGGTAAACTAAGTCAGTCTACTTTGACGTCCTCAGGCGGAAACGGATATCGGGTCGCTTGAGTCTCCGTGACCTCTTCCGCCAACGAAATAATGTCTTCAATCAACTCGGTTTGATCATCGGGATACTGCATCGAAATAAACTCTGATCGATATTGGGAGAATGCCGCCGGATTCGCCATCCAATCATCAATTATCGGCGCGAAATCTGAGGCAGATTCAATCTTCTGTGAACGCGCACCGTTTCGAAAAAACTTCCAGGTGAGCTTTTCCTGCGGCATGACGCCGTTGAAACCATTAAATATGATTGGACAACCGTAGTGCAGGGCTTTCGCGCAGGTCGTCGTGCCGCCTCGAGTGACAATGACATCACTAGCTTGAATCAGCAGATGCATTACATCGGTGTAACCCTCGATAAAGAGAGGTAATTCCGGATGATTGGAACGCCAATGCATGAGTTCATTGTAAGTCTCATGGTTCCGCCCACAGATCGCAATCACCTGCAAATTGGACGCCTGCTTCAGTAACACCGGGAGGAGCTCTCGATGGTTATTTGCGCCATTTCCGCCCGTGGCTAAAAAGACCGTAAACCGATCCGGATTCAGCCCTAATTCCCGTCTACGAAAACGAATCCGCTCCTTCTCCGTGAAGGTCTCTAACATTGCCTGTGGGCGCATGAGATGTCCTCGCACTCGGGTCTTCTCCGTAGGCATACCATGCTTGATCGCAAAATCTCGAGCGGTCGCCGTCCGGGAAATGAACATATCAACCGACGTCTCGATCCAGTTGCGGCTATAACCCCATCCTCCGGAAAACTCGCCGCAATAGGTCACACATCGAACCTTTTCTTCGCCCAACAACTTCCGAGCATACTGGAAATAACCACGATTTAGGCAGTCGTGCACACTCAAGATCAAGTGAGGTTGATACTCCTCGAGCACCGAATGGTAATACGCTCTGCCCAACGTGACACTCGAACGATTCAAGATGCTCAGTAACTCGATCGCGGCGAAGAATAGGTTATGCAGGAACGGCAACCGGATTTGAATCCAATTGTAGAGACTCACTCCCCAGCGATTGATCACCGAAGACTTCTCTAACATCTGCTCGGTTCGCACATCTACCCCATGTTTATACAGCGCAAAGCACCACTGGGCGAAGGCTTGGGCGCGGGCGTCGTGCCCCCCACCCGTGCTCGACGTCAAAACAAGAATTCGAATCTTTTTATCCACGAATCAGCGGATTCCAAAGTATCGCCACCGGACACTGCGAGCTAATCCTTGCGGAAACAACCGAATCAAGAATGGGGCAAGTGTGGCTTGAAACCATCCACCAGTAGTAACCGTGCCTCTTCGCCCACTTTTCACCGCACGCCAAAGATCCACTGCGACCGACTCGGGTGACGGTCCTTGATCCAAGTTTTGCTCCAATGTTCGCCAGGCTGCTTCCATGTTTTCCTTTTGGGGCTGCGCACTCGGTGCAACCGTCGCGGAGGGTTGCATCGCCGCATTGAACTTCGTCCGGACATCTCCTGGCCGAAAATCTATGACACGAATCGGTGTCTTCGAAAGTTCCATCAACAGACTCTCGCTGAGGGCGCTGAGCCCCGCCTTAGCAACATTGTATCCGGCCATGAACGGGAGCGGGAAATCGACTGCCAAAGATGAAACATTAACGAGGGTCGCAGAACGGTCCCTTTTGACCATCAGCTCAACTTGTCGTTGAACCAGCATGAACGTGTTCGTCAGCATGGCAGATAATTGTTCGTCCCATTGCCGAGCCGGAATTTCGGTGAGAACGCCAAACAATCCGAACCCAGCATTATTCACGACAACCCCAAAACCGCCTGCCGATTTCTCGGCCTCCTCATAGGATTCCAACGCAGCGGATCGATCTAAGAGATCAAATTCGACAGCGTGAAAGTTCTTCTGATCGGCAAACTTCGTCAAACGATCTCGGCAACGAGCCGTGCCCCATACCTGATACCCTCGGTTCAACCAATGATGAGCCACCGCTGCCCCGATGCCACTAGACGCCCCCGAGACGAATACGGCGCGATGCTCCGATGATGCCATAACCAAATCAGTCAACCGATGGGACCGCACGAAGCACGAGTGCGACGTTGGCTCCCCCAAATCCGCTGCTGTTATTCACCACCACTTGAGGCCGGCTATCGACGGTTTCTTGGATGATATTTAGATCCGCCACGGCAGGTTCCATGTCAGTAATATGAGCAGAGCCGGGCATAAACCCATGACGCATCGCCAAGGCACAAAAACCGGTCTCCATTGCTCCAGCCAATGATAAACCATGGCCCGTAAGGGCCTTGGTCGAGCTGATCGCTGGGCGTGCGCCAACCGCAGAGAAAATCCGGCGAATCGCCTTAGCTTCGGAAACATCCCCAATCGGAGTCGAAGTCGCATGGGCGTTAATATAATCAACTTCTTGCGGTTCAACCTTGGCAGATTTGAGGGCATTCTTCAGCGCGCTGGCTAGTCCATCACCTTCCGGGTGCGAAATCGCCACGTTGTGCCCATCCGAAGCTTGCCCCCACCCCGCCAGCTCACAATACGGCTCTACGCCCCGGCGCGAAACCTCAGCTTCACTCTCCAACACTAAAACGGTTGCTCCGCCGGTGCCGACAAATCCATCACGCCCCCGGTCAAACGGTCGCGATGCCGTATCCGGAGAGGTATTTAGTGAAAGTGCACGCATGGCGGCAAATGGGAGAATCGTTTCGACGTTCCCATCTTCGGCCCCGACCACAATCATACGCTCTTGCCGCCCAAGGGTGATTTCGTCGTGGGCATAGCCCAAAGCGTGCGACGACGAGGCGCATGCTGAGGCAAATCCGGTCGATGCACCCTTGATACTGAAATGCGCGACGAGATTAAATTGCACGGTTCCCGAGATACTCGCCGGAATACCCAGCGGGGAACACCGCATGATACCCTTCGAGCGCATTCGATCGACGTAATAGGTCAGCATATCCGGCGAGCCAGCCGACGCCGCGAACAGTCCAGTATTGTCATTCGAGATATCCTCGGGAACTAGCTTCGCATCTTCGATCGCCTGCAGCATCGCACAATAGCTGTAGAGCACATGCGGCGACATGCTGCGTAGAAATTCACGTTTAACGCGGTAACGATCCGGAAAGGTCCAATCTTCAGGATCGTATGAGGCCGTATCAAATCCCTTAACCGGAGCAGCGACTTTCACCGGAATATCATCACCTTCGAAAGCCGGATAGCTCTCGATTCCATGCTCCATCCGTTTCAAACAATCTACTACTGTAGACGCGTCATTTCCGATGCTAGTTATAAACCCGAGACCGGTGACAAATACTTTCGCCATTACTTAAGTTCGAAGGGGGGGGTGACAAGAACCGAGAACAACTCGATCAGAATTGTGCTCTATTCCTTAAAAATCAGATAAGAATTTAAATCATGCCGATACGTTGGTTCACGTCAACGTGCCACTGCGCACCAATCCAATATCCCGCAAATCCTTACGCCGTTACAACCGTCAGCGGAGGTTGCGACTTGTCGTCATCCACGCGGTCCAGATCAGACGGATCTTGCTTAGCAACCTTGTAGGCAAAAGTGAGCGTGATTTCCTCGGCCATAGCCGCCTTTTCTTGTCCAACGCGAATTGAGCCTTCGAACATCGCGAGAGGCATTTTGGTTCGTTTCGGTTTTATTGAAAGTGAAAGTAGATCGCCCGGACGACAAATTCGGTGGCAACGCACTCCTTCGCATGAGGAGAAGAATATCTTGGTTTGATCGATCGTTTTACCCTCTTCCGACGAGACGCCTTCGAGTAGATATAGCACGGCGAGCTGTCCCAGCGCTTCCAGCATGAGCGAAGCTGGCATGACCGGATTATCCTTGAAGTGTCCTTGGAGGAAGAACTCCTGGCCCGTAATCTTATATTTTCCCTGAGCACCATTGCCCCCTATTGTCGCCTCATTGAGGAACAAGAACGGAGATTGGATCGGCATAATCGAAATGATCTGCTCGATCGGAAGAAATTTAGTGGCCGACGGCGGAGGTAATCCACGCGCCTTACAATCAATGAATACCTTGATGTTTCCAACCGTGCGTAAATTGCGTAAATCTTCGTTATTGATCTGCATTTGCAGCACATCCTCTACCAAGATAACGATTTCCATCATCGTGAGAGAGTCTATCCCGAGATCTTCCACCAAGCGGAGTTCATCATCAGCTTGTTTGAGTTTGGACCTCAAGTCAGCCTCCACGAAACGTTCGATCACGCCAATGATGACCGCAGGTAAGTGACTCGCTTCGTCCGTTTTACGATAAGCAATGGCTGCTTCGATCGTAGCAGGAGAACAACGCTTCAGAGAATCTCTCAGCGCGGTCTCATCTCCGACTGTAAACGGCTTGCGGGCCGCTTCTAGAGCTTCAAGGCTCCTCTGGCCATTTCGGTCTGCATTAGACATGTCTTTTTACTAAGGATCGCCTCTTCCGAATGTAAATGCTATTCTTGGCCCTCATTTCTCTGCATTTGAGAACGTCATACGTATAATTTTACCGCTCTAAGCCGAGTCAATCCAGCCCGGGATCAATCGGGCCTCAGCCTTGATTCGGCGCATTAGAGTTGAGCCACACTAATTTTCCCATCGATCTGCCTGTGATAGGCGCAAGCCATTGAGCAAATGACCACCACTCTGTCAGATTCGACGGTCTACCTGATCACCCACGAATTCCACCCCAAACGGGGAGGAATAGCCATGTTTACCGAGGAAATGGCTCGTGCGACCGCGGGGTTGGAGCGAGATGTCGAGGTTTGGGCACAAGATAAGGCCGAGGCATCGGAAAGGACGTGGCCATTTCGCATCTGGAGAATGCCTCTCAAAGGCACCCATGATCTGATCTGCCTGATTCGTCTCGGCTATCAGTTCGTCAAACGTCGCCGAGAGCTACGCGACGCCACGGTCTACTTGGCCGAGCCTGGGCCGATGCTCACCATGATGGGGCTGCAATTTTTCCCCTGCCTTCGGCCCAAGAACCTCGTCCTCACCTTTTACGGGTCGGAGATCCTGAAATTTCACCGTAACCGTTTTCTCCGCCCGCTGACCCGCCGTCTCATTCGTAATGCGACCAAGATCAGTGTCGTCTCGGGGTTTACCGACACGCTTCTAACCACTCACTTTCCTGGGGCGGCTACTAAGCTGGTTCGAACTCCCTGCGCTCTCCGCTCCGATTTTGTTGTCATCGATAAGCCTCCGCCCCCCAGACAGTCCAAGACCAAAACCATCGTGTTGACCGTAGCCCGTTTGCATCCTCGCAAGGGTCAACTCCAGACGATGAACGCGCTAAACGCTCTCGCACCCCAGCTGCGCGAGAAAATCGAATACTGGATCGTCGGCTCAGCCAATCGACCCCAATTCGAAACGGCCTTACGTGAGCAAGCCGCCACCTGCGACTTTCCCGTAAAATTCTGGGGCGAGGTGCCCGACGATCAACTCGACCAGCTCTACGACCAGGCCGACATCTTTAGCATGACCAGTATCGCCTGGGGCAAAAGCGTCGAAGGATTCGGACTGGTCTACCTCGAAGCGGGTGCCCGTGGCTTACCGGTGGTCGCCCATGATGTCGGAGGAGTATCCGATGCTGTCGTCGATCAAGAAACGGGATTCCTCGTTTCCCCGGATCAACCGGCAGAGCTCACGGCCGCTTTTGAAAAACTGATCAATTCGTCTGATCTACGTATGGAAATGGGACGGGCCGGACTCTCTTGGGCTACCCACTACAGTTGGAGTGATTCAGCCCGTGCCCTATTTGGTGATGCGCCCGAATCCTCCCCTTGATACTGACAGGAAGTTGACGCCCTTCTCGCAAACTCGTGACGTGATCACATGATCGAATCAAAATCTGAGATTCGCGTGCGTTACGCCGAAACGGACATGATGCGTGTCGTGTATCACGGCAGCTACCTGCCATGGCTGGAGGTAGCCCGCACGGACATGTTTCGCAACAGTGGCCTCTCCTATCGAAAACTGGAGGACAGCGGATTTAGTCTGCCCGTGCTATCCATCGCGGTGAAGTATCTTCGGCCCGCCGTCTATGATGACGTGATCGAAATCTCCGTTTGCCTCAAAGAGCGGCCGCGGCTGCGCATTAAATTGGAATACGAATTAACACGCGGCGACGAACTGATCGCCACCGCGAGCACCGAACACACATTCATCGACAAAAGCGGCCACCCGACTCGACCGCCTCATGACTTCACCGAACTGATGGCAAAGCACTTCGGCGGCTAGACCGCCCCTTCAAACTCGGCCAAGACTTGCGCTTCAGTCTCTCCCGTTCGAATCGATTCGAGTTCCGAATTAGCCTGCAACCTTCGCAATGCCCAAACCGCATGGGCTCTAACCAACGGTTCCGCAGATGAACGGGCCAAATTCGTCAACTGTGGCGTTAACTCAGTGCAGCCTTCGTTCGCCGTGACGATACAAGCATTTCGCAACAGACCACGCAGTTTCAGCCGTTTGATCGGCGTACCTTTAAATATCGTGGCAAACGTCGCGGGGGTGAGTTCCAAAATCTCGCGTAACTCGAGCCGATCTATGTGCGGACGGGCTGCGATTAGCCCCGATTTCGCCGTTTGGGCGAATCGATTCCACGGGCAAACTTCGGCGCAAATATCGCAACCATAGATCCGCGAACCAATCGACGGTCGCAGCTCACGTGGAATGATGCCCTTATTCTCGATCGTCTGATACGAGATGCACTTCCGAGCATCGAGCACACCCGGGGCCGTTAGCGCATCGGTTGGACACGCATCCAAACAGGCTGTGCACGAACCGCACAGCGTCCCAACGGGTTTTGTTTCCGTCAATCGACTGATAGGTAAATCGGCCGGCAATTCTGCTCGCACCATGATTGCCGCCAAAATCAACCAATTGCCGAACTCCCGGGAAATGAGCATCGCATTTTTGCCGGTAAACCCCGCCCCCGCCGCACTGGCCCAGTTCCGCTCTAAGACCGGACCGGTATCCACGTAGTAACGGTAGTCCGAAGCCTCTAGTCCTCCGAATTCTTCCAGTACCTTACCCGCCGCCACCAGCCCTGGCTTAATCGTATCGTGATAGTCGAGATGCGTTGAGTAGCGTGCCCATATTGGCCCATCCCCTTGCTCTTCACCCGGACCGTAGTTCACCCCCAACATGATCAAAGACCGCGCTCCCTCCAAAACGTTGCGGGGGTCTGTCCGGCGTTCGGGAGTTTTCTCCAACCACTTCATGTCCGCGTTGTGTTCCGCGGTTAACCATGCTCGGAACGCGTTCCCACCAGCTGCCTCATCGTTCACCGACACAAACCGCACCACATCGAAACCCAATTCGGAGATCCGAGTGCGCAGAACCTCAGGGTCGATCGCCATAACGCACACCCGCCTAAACGTGGGTAAATTCGGCCGCCTCCCGCCGATAGACCCGCATCACATGAGAGATAATATCGCTCGTAGGACGGTGATCCGTCAGAATGACTGCTCCAGCTCTCCGATAAATCGGCTCCCGCTCTGCATAAAGTTCCTGCAGGCGTTCCATCGGATCATCGACATGAAGGAGCGGTCGATTCCGATTTACGGACGTGCGTTCCAAAATGGTTTCGAGTGAAGCGTGGAGACAAACCACCACGCCTTTTTTCTGTAGTTTCGCGAGCATCCCCGGCTGGACCACCAATCCACCACCACAAGCAACGACACATTTGTAATTCGGATGCCCGGTCTCGACAAACTTCCGTTCGAGTTCGCGAAAATAAGGTTCACCTTCTTTGGCAAATATATCGGACACCGTGCGGTCCTCGATCTGCTCAATCTCGTGATCACTGTCCAGCAGCTGGTGCTTCAATCGATACGCAATCGCCCGCCCAATCGTCGTTTTCCCCGTGCCCATAAAGCCGACGAGATAAAGATTGGTTTGAGGAATGGTGGAACTCATGGCGGACACAGGAGCACGCACCCAAGGGGGCTGTTCCTAATTTGCCAAACCTGAAAACCTATTTCAATTTACTCGCGATATCCTGCCTCACCTAAAACCCATGACCGAGCTCAGTCACCAACACCATTTCTCCAGCGATAACACGACCGGGATTTGCCCGGAAGCCTGGGCCGCCCTGAGCGAAGCCAATCAGGGGCGCCTCCCTTCCTACGGCTCCGACGATTGGACTCGACAGGCATGCGACATGATCCGTGAGCTCTTTGAGAAGCCCGACGCGGAAATATTCTTTGTCTTCAATGGGACCGCCGCCAACTCCCTCTCGTTGGCCTCGCTCTGTCAAAGCTACCACAGCGTCATCTGCCATGACTACGCTCACGTCGAAACGGACGAATGCGGCGCGCCCGAGTTTTTCTCCAATGGGACAAAAATCCTGACGTCTAAAGGGGAATCCGGCAAACTCACCCCCTCCGGCGTCCTAGAGCTCATCAAAAAGCGGTCGGATATTCACTACCCCAAACCCCGCGTCCTTTCTCTCACCCAATCGACGGAATGGGGCACGGCCTACTCAACCGTCGAAATAAAAGCACTCACTGAGGTAGCCAAGGCTCATGAACTCGCCGTCCACATGGATGGAGCGCGTTTTGCCAACGCCGCGGCTGCACTTAAAGAGCGCGAAGGTGCTTCCCCGGCCGACTTCACCTGGCGTGCCGGCGTCGACGTATTGTGCTTCGGCGGCACCAAGAACGGCATGAACACCAGTGAAGCCGTTGTCTTTTTCGACCCAGCCATGGCCCGCGAATTCGAGTATCGCTGCAAACAAGCCGGGCAACTTGCCTCCAAAATGCGCTTTCTCAGCAGCCAGTGGGTGGGCGTCCTCAAGGACGGGGCTTGGCTCCGTCACGGCGAGCATGCCAACGCCATGGCCCGCCAACTCGGGCAAACCCTACGCGATCGATTCGGCCTGGAGCTCGCGGCCGAACCTGAGGTCAACGCCGTCTTCGTGCACCTCGAACCCGAAATCTCCGCAGCCATGCACCAACGCGGCTGGCATTTCTACAACTTCATCGGTGCGACCGGTAATCGCTTGATGTGCTCTTGGGATACCCAGCAGGAAGACCTGGATCGATTCATCGTCGATCTTGGCGAGGTTTTGCCTCCCCGCTGATAAACAACCGAGGCTATTCGCTGGCCGCTTCCGGAACAGGAGTTCCGGCTGGAAGGACTTCGATTAGCTCCACGTCAAATACGAGCGTTGCTGCTGGCGGGATTCGGCCGCTTCCGGAATCCCCGTATCCAAGCTCCGCCGGAATGAAGAGCTTGATGGAACCGCCCTCACCGATCAGAGGCACGCCTTGGGTCCAACCCTCAATCATCTCATCGAGCTGTGATATAAATGGGCCTCCTCCCTCCGAGGTATCAAACACCGTGCCGTCGACCAACTTCCCCGTGTAGTGCACCCGGACGGTATCCGCCGCGGTTGGCTTAACCGCGCTACCCGACTCAATGATCTTATAAGCCAGTCCGCTCTCCAAGAAATGCACGCCTTCCAGAGCGCGGATTTCCGTCCAGTAGACTTCGGACTTCGCTTCTTCGACTGCTTGAAGCTCCTCCATGTGCGATTCGAACTTTGATTGCACAAACTCAGAGATCATCGGGCCGATTGCCTGCAAATCCACATCCAGATCGCGATTAGAACGAGCCGCATCGATGCCGAGTATGAACGCCTTCATGTCTTCATCGTTCAAACCCAACCGACTGATTCCAGCGCGCATTCCTGCCATCCATCCATAAATTTCGAGCATCTCCGCATCCGAGAGTTCAGCCTGCTCGGGGGCGATGGCCACGGCTTCCTCCTGAGCCATCAGTGGAGAGATGCAAAGCAGCGCCAAACTGGTGATCGCGGTGACGAACGGAATACGGATTTTCATAATTTCGGAAATCAAGGTTAGACTAGAGAGTCAATCATGCACCGGGCGCACCTTGCGCTTCGCCACACTGATCGCTTGTAAGGACAGGTAATCTGGGGTTGGTTCCATCGGTATGCAACCGGATCAATTCTGGACCAGCCAAGATGGCCAAGTCCTCACCGTTCAAGCCGCCAAGAACGATAAGCCCCTGCAACTGACGCTCGCCTTCTGGCCGCGGGACTCCAGCGAATGGGAATTTTGGCAAAAGCATCATGCTGAATTTAAATTCACCGAGCGCAGCACCCTGGCCCGTATCGGCATCGAGATGCTCACCCCCAATCCTCCCCGCATCGATGGCAACCGACTCATTCTCGACGCCGAGGCATTCATCTACGACACCACGGTCCCTCATGCGGACTACTGGGCAAAACTCTTCCGCCCGGGAACCCCAGTAGGTCGATTATACTTCGCTCCCGCCGAGGCGAAACTAACCACCGACGAGATTTGGCAGGCAATCCGCTCCAATACCCTCAAGTTACCCAACACTCTGTCCATCGACCGTGACGGGCGGGTATTCCTCACGCCTCATAATGTGCGTTACACCCTCAAACCGGATCTCGATCGCGAAACGATCTCGCGTTTGGCCAACGGACTAGCGGGCCGCAACCTGCTCGACAAAGTCCAGATCCGGCACGCCGCGACGCCCCTGACCATCGACCCACACACCGGCGTCCTGACCAGTTGCTCGATGTATTTAAAATAGCACTACGTCGTGCTCAATCAGGGCAAAGGTAACTTTGGCATCCACACCGGTGCGGTGTTACTGGATCCCGTAAAAACATTTGGCACCAACATCATGTTGGAAATCTACAATCCCGGCGATCAACCCGTGGTTAACCCCATGGTTTCCGTGGAAGTATTTCGCGCGCCGGAAAATGATGGCTCACGCACGATAGCCCTGACCTAAAAACGTGAGCTACTCACGCAAATGACCAGTGGCGCCTACCTGAATCTCGACGAGATTGCCGCCAAACCAAGCCCCAAGCCCACGCCTAAACCCCGTCTGCGGGTCACGGTGAAGGGGCAACACGCGGCCTTGCCCAACGCTTCTTTGTTCCTCAGCGCAGGTGAAGGCTCACGTCGAATTCAGGAAGCGATCTCTGCCGCAACGTCCGCCCAAGGTTACCCCACGCTACTCGAGGCCCTCGATGCGGCACCTTCCGGCGTCGACACGTTGATCGCGGACTTCTTCCCGAACCTACTGGAACAGGTGGAGCTGCTCTCCGCTCTGCCGGACCTGAAACTCAAACGAATTATTTTCCGGAAAGCCTCTCGAACCAACGGATTCTTCCTCTCCCACAACGCCCATGCCCGACTGGACACCCTGCACGCCCTGGGGATCGATGTCTATTGGTTCACGCCTCAACTCGGTGACCTCTACATCCACACCTACAAAAATGAGCATGGATTTTTCCTGCGCGAAGAATCCCGGCGGCGGTTCCAAGAATCCACCGTGCTCGCATTCTACGGCAGCGCGGTTGGGCTCAACCAAAAACAATCCGACCGGATCGCTGATCTAATCGATAAATTGACTGATTATATGGAGCCCAATGTTGGCATGATCACCGGCGGCGGTGGCGGCGTCATGGGGCTTGCTTGTGAAAAAGCCCGCGACAAGGGCGCCTTGACCGGAGCTTGTTTCTTGGAACTCGAAGCTCAGCCACCCGAACTCGGCGTGGATTTCTTCAACACCTTCCAGGAATCGTCCCGTCACTTTCGCCAAAAGTGGTTCGAAGTGGCTGATTTCTGTGTCTTCAACGTCGGTGGCGTCGGCACGCTCGAGGAAATCGGGATTGAACTGTGTAATCTCAAACTCGGTATTCGCCCCCGCGTGCCGTTTGTTTTCTTTGATGCCCGTTATTTCCGGGATCTGCGCAAACAGATCAATCAGATGATTCGGGCCGGACGCGCCCCGGCTTGGATGGCTGACTACCTGCTCTTCACCGACGATCCCGAAGAGGTCGTGGCGTTCTACCGCGAAAAACTTCAAGTCCTCTAAAATCCGGGAATTACCCGGCAATCGGAAGTCACTTGGCTCACGGTAGGCGCGGATAGATACTGCCGGCATGGACGATATTGTCATAGGCATCTCGAGTTAGAACGGCACCATTCTCGGCCACTATAATCTCGTCTACGCCCAGACTTCCATAACGGTAATCCATCACCCTCAATGGTTCATTATCCATTCCTCCCGGCAAAATCAGGTGAACCTTCAATTTGGATTCTCCGACCTCAAACACCACCTGGCTGATTTCAGCAAGATCGCCATACTTACCTTCAAACTCCCGATTGAGTCCAGCAACCCGCACAGGCTGATCAATGAATTGAACCCCGTCCGGCGGACTTTCAGGGCCAAAATTGATCCAACCGATGATTGCGGTCGCGATCAACATAGCGGCAATTAGGACAAGTTTTTCACCCTCTGCGGCGATCACGGCCCGAATGCCACCTTCAGGATTTTCCGTGCCTTTGGGAGATCGTTTCGCATCACCACTTGCAGAAGCAGCCATCAGCATACCTGCGATCTCCTCGGGGGTCTTTTCCTCGCCAGTTGCATCATCGCTATGGGCATCCTTAACCATCAGGCGCCCTCTCTCATTTTTTCACATCGAGTTTCAAGTCCCCACGGACCACCGTTACGACGGCTTGAGTGCCGGAGAGCTGAAGAGATGAAAGACCGGCAAACGCTTTCAAACGTTCCAGGGAGGGTTCGATATCCATTTTGGACATCGGCCCCTTACGGCCTTTTTTGGGTTTTGCACAATCGGCCGAGAGGCCTTGCGTGGGTAATAGAACGAAAATTGATTTCATCAGGTCCGCTCCTCCATAACGTGAAGAACCACCGATCCAGCTCCCGTCACGAGTAAAAGACCTGTCCCAACATTACCATCGTCAATCCATTCGTCGATTAAACTTAATTCACTCAGTGAAGCGGTAGGCGCGATAATCATGATTCCAATGTAAGATCCGGCGTCATACCATTTATAATTACCGCCCAAAGCTGTCGCACTCGCCCAACGATCCGCATCGATATATCCAGCCATTCCGGTTGGAACGACCCCCGCTGCCGTGTCCGCGGGGAATTTCCCAAATTCTTGAGCATAACCTTGGAACGCCTCCTCCATGATTCTCATATCGGAAACAAAATTCGACGATACCGCTCGTAGTTTAATACGTTGAAACGAAGGAATCGCAATTGAGGCCAAAAGACCGATCAGGGTAACCACGACCATTATTTCCACTAAGGTGAATCCCTTATTTTTTTTGGGGGGTTACATTCTCAAGGTTAGATTCTCCGGTGCGGCTTCCGAGGAATCAATACCTGATTCATACGTAAAATTACATTTCTGCATTGCGTGGAATTCTCGATTCCTGAATTTCCGCATCATGGCCTTCTCCGATTCTTCCTCCTCCCCCCCTTCTACTCTACTGGTTGTTGGGGCTGGTGGCCGGGAACATGCCTTAATCCGCGCCATCACCCAAACAAACCGCCAGCTTGAGGTGCACGCGGCTCCCGGAAACCCGGGTATGGCAGCAGATGGTGCCGAATGTCATGGGGTTTCGGCAGACGACATTCCCGGATTAGTCGCCCTGGTGCAGTCTCAAGCCATTGAGTTTGTCGTGGTTGGTCCCGAGGTGCCCTTGGCCATGGGTTTAGTCGATGAATTGGCCAAGATAGGCATCCCCGCCTACGGGCCTACCGCCGATGGCGGAGAACTCGAGGCCTCAAAAACCCGCACCAAGGAGATTCTCCAGAAATACGGGATCCCCACGGCCTGTCTCTTATACACATCTCCGAGCCCACGAGACCGAGGCTGATCTC
>CAJXQX010000032.1 GCA_913058185.1 uncultured Verrucomicrobiota bacterium | reverse complement strand
GGCTGAGGGGTATCTGAGATTTTTGCGCGAAATCACCAAACAACATGAATCCGTCCTGATTTTCGACGAAGTCATGACGGGATTTCGTTTGGCACAGGGAGGCGTGCAGGAGATCGAGCAAATCACTCCGGACCTCACGACATTAGGCAAAATCATCGGCGGCGGACTACCGGTGGGAGCCTTTGGGGGACGAGCCGATATTATGGATTTTCTCGCCCCTGAAGGCCCCGTTTATCAGGCTGGCACCCTGAGCGGTAACCCCCTCGCCATGGCGGCAGGCATCGCGGCTTTGAAACTCCTGCAGATTGACGGTGTCTACGAGAGCCTGAACACCCTAGGGCAGAAAATCCAATCAGCATTGAGCGAGGCTTTAACCGCTCGTGGCATCGCGCATCAAGTTCCCCAAAAGGGCTCGATGTGGTGCACTTTCTTTACCGATACTCCCGCGTGCGATCTGGTTTCGGCCCAGACCACCGACGCTGAATTATTCGGGCGCTTTTTTCGCGGTTGCTTAGATGCGGGGGTCTACTTGCCGCCCAGTGCATTTGAGACATGCTTCATCAGCACCGCCCATGAAGGAGCCGCGATCGATCGCGCCTGTGATATCATGACGGGTGTGATTAAAAAACTGTGATTCATTTCCGCTTAGCTTTTCGAGTTCATCTCTCCGCCGTTGCAGCGCTTTGCTTGGCCATGGGCGCGAATGCCGCGCTCAGTGAGCAGCCCATAAATTCGCCGATTCTTGCCCTGGAAGAATTACAGGCAGGAATGCAGGGCGAGGTCTGGACAGTTTTTCGCGGCACTGAACCCGAAGCCTTCTCCGTTGAAGTGACCGGAGTGATTCAGAACGCGCTGGGCCCTGGTAAATCAATGATCCTTTGCGAGCTCACGGATGAGCGGGTGCAACATATGGGAGCTGTTGCAGGAATGAGTGGCAGTCCACTTTACATCGACGGTCGATTTGCGGGAGCGTTGTCCTATCAGGTGCAGCGTTTTGAAACCGTGCGATTTGCCGGATTTACTCCGGCCGAAGATCTGTTGGAGGTTCGGCGAATAGCCGACAACTCAGATCGAAGCTCTCCTTCAGGCCCTCTCCCCGTCGGAACAAAAGCCACGAACCTAGATTCACGAAACGATGGCCTCACTCCTTTAAGTCCGGTATTCAGCATCGGAGGCCTCGCTCCGCAGGTCGCGGAATTGATGGCCCAACCGTTAGCGGAGTTGGGCATAGCCACCACGACACTCGGCGGATCACTTGATACTTCAGGAGATACCCATTCGGGAGAACCTATTCAGTTAACCGCCGGACAAGCGGTCGGTGCTGCCCTCGCAATTGGAGACATCACGATGGCAGGAACGGGGACCGTTTCTCAAGTTGATGGCACCCGCGTATTGGCCTTTGGCCATCCGCTCCTCGGGCTCGGTGAAGTTGAAATGCCGATGACCGCGGCGGAGATCGTTACGATCTTACCCTCAAACATGAGTTCGGTTAAAATTTCGAATACCGGCGCAGTAATCGGCACCGTTCGTCAAGATCGCCTATCCGCTATCTACGGGGAGCTTGGTGAAGGCCCGGTGATGATTCCGGTGACCGTGCATACCCCGTATCGCACCCTGGAGTTTTCGACCGTTCGCCACCCCCAAATCACTCCAATGATAACCGCAATGGGGTTATCCCAGGCCGTGCTTGGCTCCAATGATTCTGGTTTGGTGGCCGGGTTTTCGGTCGAGGCCCGCATTGATTTTTCCGGTGGTGAAAAACTCATTATGGAGCAGCTTTATGCGGGCCCAAAAAGTTTTCGGGACGGACTAAATGGACTCACCCGAGACCTGTCTACCTGGCTGCAAAACCCCGTAGAGGAAGCATTCCCCGAACGCGTAGTTTTTTCCGTCTCCGAGTTGCCGGTAAACCCGACAACTAGTTTGGATAATGTTCGCCTGTCGCACCGATCAGCCCGTCCCGGCGAATCGGTTTCAGTAACCCTCTCCTTACGTAATTTCCAATCACAACCCTGGGCGGCATCGATCGACATCCCCATTCAACCAGATTGGGTGGGTGAAACCCTAGAAGTAGTCATCACCAATGGCCCCACGCTCGACCTGCTCACCGGGGGACAACGCACCTACCCCGTCAGCCAGATTCGTGATTTCTCAACCTACCTTGACGTGCTTCGCGCTCAACGAGCGCCCGACGGAATCTATGTCGCGGTGCTGACGCCGACTGAGGTCTTTCTCGATCAAACCGGCACCACTCTAGAGCTTCCGGGATCATTGGCTCGAATTGCCGGCGGTGCTGATGAGGCAAGATTCACCCAACGAAAAGCCCGCGAAGTTCTGTGGGAATCACATCTTTTGGACGACCGCCTCGTACCCGGACTCGTTCGCCGTCCTTTAGTGGTAACTGACTAATTTTTTTATGAAGCGACTCCTCGCCCTCTTTATCACTTCGCTGGTCATCGGCGGTTCTCTAATAGCCGATTCGGCGGTTACTTTTTCTAAGAGCCAAAACCTAAACTTTTATCGAGAGGTGCCTTCGCGCGATCTCAAGGGACTAGCCATCCGCTCGGACGGGCGAATCATCACGGGCCCTCAATTGAGTGCATTGGCCGGAAACCCGGTGGCTGACCTTTGGTGGGATATTGAAGCGGTCTCCGATCAACGTTGGTTGGTGGGAACCGGGCCGAGTGGGAAGATTTTGGAAATCGAAGTGGATGCCTCAGGCGGCACCTTTTCCGCCGCGCCATGGGCGGAAACAGGCGGAAATCACGTGTTTACCTTGAAACACCTTTCGAACGGTATGGTCGTAGCCGGAACCGCTCCCGACGCCACCCTTTTAATCTTGAACAAGAGCGGGGAAGAACAGGCATCCGTGGCTCTCCCCGCAGATTCAATTCTGGATATTCTAATCGACGACGCGCAGAAAAATATTTGGGTATCCACGGGAAATCCAGGATCCATCTATCACATTAATTTGAGGCAATTACTCAAATCCGGGCCGGAAGACTCTCTCGACGATCGGGGTGTCGAACTTTGGGGCAAAGTGCGCGACCGCAATATCCGTCAACTCGCCTGGAACTCAAACGGTCGAATTTTGGCCGGATCAGCCCCCAGTGGAAACCTCTATGAGTTTCCGAAGGCAGGTGGAGACCCGTTAATTCTCCTGGATCAGGAAAGTGGTGAGATTACCGACATATTCCAGAGTGAAAACGGTGATATTTATACGACCCTGGTCTCAGCCAAAGGCACCGCGTCTCGGCGTATTTCAGGCTCGACTAACGTTACGCCGACCACGGAAACGACCGAAAAGAAAGCGGACGGAGAACCCACCGCTCCCTCCCCCGCCCCTTCCATTATGGAAGCGCCACCGGTTGTTAAATTCTCCGGCCGGAGCCAACTCTTTAAAATTCCAGCCGATCGAGGTCTGCCGGAATCGCTATCGAGTCGAAGTAACTTGGCCATGTATCAAATCGTGCCTTACCGCGATCTGTTGATACTCCCGGGTGGAGATGATGGTGAACTTTCCGGTTACGATCCGGCCGAACGACGCGCCATTTCATTCGCGGGGAGTAACTCAGCTCAAATCTCGGAAATCGTTGCGATGGATTCCGGGTCGGATTTTCTAGCCATCACGAACAACCCAGCCGGCTTAAGCTTACTGAGATTTTCTGATGCAAATGCTCGAGAGGCCACCACTCGGCGCATCAACCTACTGTCTCCCAGCGAAATCGGCGCACTGCGCTTTAATCGAATCCGAAATTTGGATCGCGCAGATCTAACGGTGCATATGCGCGCTAACCGGGGCCGAGACTTAGTCGAAGGATGGACCCCATGGACCGAAGCGTTGCAAAGGCATGATGGTTGGTTGGCTCCCGGACTTACGGGGCAGTTTCTGCAGATCAAAATTGAGCTACCAAGTTCACTCGAAGCGTCCGTCGAACTTGATCAAGCGGAGGTCTACTTTGTGCCCCAGAATCGTCGACCCGTATTGAAATCATTTCGCCTAATTTCTCCCAATTTTGGTTTGGTCGCTCGAACCAGCAGCACCGGCAACACCCCCAATATGACTCTGGGACAAGTTATCGGGACATCTCCCTCCGCCAACAAATCTGAATCGGAAAGACGTCGTCAATTTCTACTGGCCAGTCAAGTCGTCCCGCAACCTGGGGCCCAAGTGGTGATGTGGACCACGAGTGACGCGGATAACGACAACCTCGTCTCCACGTTCTCTATCCGAGCTGAAGGCAAGACGGAATGGACGGATCTAGCGATTGAAACCGATGCCGAATGGTTTCAGTTCGACCGCACCACCTTGGAGGAAGGCACGTATTTCACGCGATTAGTTTTAAGTGAGCGGGCCCCTCGAGCTCTAGCCCAAAGACGCTCCGTTACTTTCCAAACCGACGATTTGGTGATCGATCTCACGCCGCCGGATATCACCAAATTTGAGCTAACCCGTGAATCAAGTTTCCTCGGGATCACCATAGCTGGAACGGATCAGGTATCACTGATCGCCGGCGCAAAACTGGTATTCAACAGCGGGCTCGAAATTGAACTCGGACAACCCGCGGATGGAATTCTGGACAGTCCGTCGGAGACATTTACGACCCAAGTGCGACTGGATACTTTGGGGCCCGCAACCAGTGTCGAAGTTTACTTAGAAGATGAAGCCGGTAATGTTGTTTCCGAACGGCATCCGTTGCATTAATTACCTTCAGTTCAAGCGCGAGGATGCGCTTGGCGATGCACTTCTTTGAGGCGCGCCACACTTACGTGAGTGTAAATTTGGGTGGTGGACAAACTAGCGTGCCCCAGTAGCTCTTGCACGAGCCGTAAGTCGGCCCCCGCGTTCAGCAGATGAGTCGCATAGCTGTGACGGATCTTGTGGGGCGTAATATCCGAAGGTAAGTCAGCTAACGCTAAATACCTCTTCAACATGAGTTGGACTTCCCGTGGGCCGAGTGGTTGCCCCTTCGATCCCGTCACGACGCGATCACGTGGTGCGGAATTTTTAGAAAATTGGTTTTGCCAGCGCCCTAACACGGCCATGCATACCTCTCCGAGTGGACAAATTCGTTCCTTTCCTCCCTTACCCATTATGCGGGCACTGCCGGAGGCGAACTCAATATCGGAGTAAGTTAAGGCACACAGTTCACTTACCCGTAGCCCTGCGCCGTAGAGCAATTCCATGACGAGGCGATCGCGCCACGAGGTGAAGTCATCAATTGATTCGTTTTCCAATAACCGTTGAGGGCCGAGCAACAGCGCCTCCATCTGTTTTTCGGTCAAAAACTTGGGCAGACGTTTCACTAAACGAGGTAAAGGAATGCCGGTGAGAGGATTCCTCAGCATGCGTTTGCGAGTCACCCAGTATCTAAAAAAGGACCTCAATCCAGACACATGGAGATGAAGCGTGCGCCGATCGAACCGGCGCTGGGCCTCTACCACGTAGTCCCGCATCTCTCGGCGGGTCAGTTCGTCGAAAGGCTTTTCGACCATTTTAGAATCGTCCAACCACTGGTAGAAATCTCTAAAAGCGTGCTCGTAATTACGAACCGTGTGGACCGAGTAACGCCGTTCCTTGGATAACCAATCCAGATACGAAACAAGCCATGCCTCCCGAACTCCAGGGGACATCTCTCGCCGCTCAGTCGTCTTGGTTGAGCGCTTCAACATCTGTAATAACCGTGTTTATATGACGACGCAACGCGCCCTCTGGGTCCATGCCACGCGCCCGGGCTGCTGCGGCCAACACCCATAACCGGCGGCCCAATTCTTCTTCGGTAAGTTGCTCGGCGATCTCGGAAACTTCCTCGGCTTGGGCAGATTCTGGAATCTTCAATTTCCCTTTGACGATTTGTTTCCACGCCGCTTCCGCGAACATCGTAGCCGGTAGTCTCGGAGGCTGAGCTTTAAAAAGCCCTTTGCTCGGGACTCCATGCTTCTTTTCTTGAGCCTTTATTTCCTCCCATTTGGTGATCACTTGTCTCGCCGTATCCAAGCGAGCATGGTCGCCGAAGACATGAGGGTGCCTTCGGAGCAGTTTCTCATTCACGTCACGAGCAACATCCTCGAGATCGAACAAGCCGGCTTCCTCGGCAATCTGAGCGTGGAAATAGACTTGGATGAGAACATCTCCCAATTCCTCGCGCATGTGCGGCAGGTCCGCCCGGTCAATGGTATCGATCAATTCGCTTACTTCATCAATGAGGCAACGCACCAAGGACTCGTGGGTTTGCTCCTGATCCCAGGGACAACCATCGGGAGCCCTGAGCCGCGCAATCGTTTGACGGAGTTCATGCAAATTGCTCATGAAATCACCCAAACTGCGAATCCCCCGAAACACACGCAAAAGTGAAGACCAGACGCCATAATTCGAAAAAGTCACGCCTCCGCTCGGCCTTCAGGGGACGGAAGTGAAATTCAAGACTGGTTATCGCGAACAACGTGTGTTTCGTGGAATCCTCAATGGCTGATAAGTTAACTGAAATCATGGCGTGGAAACGCAAGGAGGTAGCGCCTCGGATGCGTGATGTATCCCTGGAGGAACTGAGCACCCTAAATGCCGGGCTTCCCTCCCCACCTTCATTTATATCCGCCCTCCGTCGGCCCGATCAAAACCTCGCCGTAATTGCGGAAATCAAACGTAAGTCGCCCTCGGCTGGTGAAATTGCCCCGGGAATTGACGCACCAACCCAAGCCGCTCGTTACCAAAGTGCCGGGGCTGATTGCCTCTCAGTCCTAACGGACACCAAGTTTTTCGGAGGCACGCTTACCGACCTGAAGGATGTGACTCATTCTTTTGAATCATGCCCGACCGCGGTGCCCTGCTTGCGCAAAGATTTCATGGTCCACCCGATTCAAGTTCGCGAAGCGCGGGAATCTGGAGCCAGTGCGATTTTGATCATCGTTCGAGCGCTATCCGACCATGAGATACGCTGGTTATATCAGTCCGCAAACGCGGCCGGCTTGGATTCGCTATTTGAGGTTCATGCCGAGGATGAACTCGAGCGCGCGGTCGCGCATGAAGCGAAGATCATCGGCGTGAACAACCGGGATCTGGCGATATTTAAAACAGACATTGGTCTGAGCGAAAAGCTCATCCCTCAATTCCCCACGAGTGTGGTCGCACTCAGTGAGAGCGGAATCCACACTGCGGCTGACGCCGCCCGAGCCAAAGCCTGCGGAGCCCACGGAGTGCTCGTCGGTGAATCGTTGATGAAGTCCAACGATCCGGCCGGACTGCTGGAATCATTCCGCTAATTTGACGCAAAAAAAAGACGGACCCGAAGGTCCGTCTTAAAAGTATTTTTGCGAACCTGCGGTTTAAGCAGATTTCTCGTCGAACATGTGCACATCGCTTTGCGGATAAGGGATCGAGCAGCCAGCAGCTTCCAGGTCGAGCTTCAGGCGTTCGGTCATATCCATCTTCGTCATGAGAAAGTCTGGGGACTTAACCCAGAACCACACCACGATATCGACGCTACTTTCGCCGAGATTCATCACCCCAACAATAGCATCAGGATCTTTCAGGACGCGTTCGTCAGATTTCAGGGCGTTCCAGATGGTCTCTTTTGCCACCTTAAGATCGTCGTTATAGCTTACGCCCATAGTCAGATCGATTCGGCGCGTATCTTTAACCGAATAGTTCACAATCGTTCCACCGGTAATTTGACCATTAGGCACGATCACAACCTGATTCTGTGGCGTGCGCATGTTCGTGTTGAAGATGCTGATTTCTTCCACGATGCCCTTGGTTCCACCGGCTTCAATGAAGTCACCCACTTTGTAGGGACGGAAGAATATGATCATCGCGCCAGAAGCGAAGTTCGCCAATGACCCTTGGAGAGCCAAACCAACGGCCAGTCCAGCGGCACCGAGAATAGCGACGAAAGAGGTCGTGTTGATGCCCAATTTCCCCAGCGCGGCCATAACCACAACCAAGGTCATCAAGATTTTGGCAATCTCGCAGAGGAAACCAGCCAAGGTTTCGTCCATTCCGCTCTTAACGAAGCCTTTTCGCAGCATTCCGGTGAGGATCCTCGCGATCATGCGACCGATAATAAAAATGGCCAAGGCCATCACGATATTGATGGCCCAGTCGACACCGTCGGTCATGAGCCATTGTTTTACTGCATGAGTGGAATCTTCCATGAGGGGTAATCAGGTTAACTTTTTTGACTAGGTTCAATACCCTATATTGACGCATTGATTGACCTGAATGTGAGCAGAGATTGAAGTTATGGCAATGGCGATGACTCCCACCGAAACCAGTTCCGTGCTCAAGCAGCTGGAGCATCGTCCTCGTAAGAACTTGGGACAGAACTTTCTGGTAGATAGCAATATCGTCGAAAAATCCCTCAAGCTCGCTCAGGTGAGTCAGGGAGACTCTATCGTGGAAATCGGCCCGGGTCTAGGGACCTTGACCGAGACGCTCTTGCAAGCTGGCGCTCACGTTTGGGCTATCGAATATGACCCAAAACTGACCGATCACCTTCGAACCCATCTCCTCCCCCAGTATCCTGAGACTTTAAATTTGATGGAAGGTGATGCGCTCGATCATCCCCGGGCCAATTTAACTGAATCGATTGTGACTGAATCCGGTTACAAAGTCGTGGCCAACCTGCCCTACGCCATCTCCACGCCGTGGTTAGATGCCATGTTACAGACTCCTTTGGCGACGCGAATGGTGCTCATGTTACAACGGGAAGCTGCGGATCGTTTTGCCGCCGACCCCGGAAGCAAACAATTCGGATCTATTTCCATTTTCCTACAGTCCGTCTATGCTATCGATCCGGGACACAAGGTGCCAGCAAACTGTTTTTTTCCGCGTCCGGATGTGGAGTCTTACCTCCTTAATATTCGGTTAAAGTCGGATCCTTTCCTCTTCGATTCGAAGACCAAAACTCTAATTCGCGAGTGTTTCCAACAGCGACGAAAACAGATCGGGGCGTTACTACGGAAGAAACTGCCCGACGGAGGTAAGTCGTGGATAGATTCGCTGCGAAACGAAGGACTCGATCATCGCGCACGACCCGAACAAATTCCGACCGTCGCCTGGCAAAGACTTAAGGCCGAATAGACCCGTTCAATCCAACTGCACTTGGAGGCGTGGTGTTCCCGTGCGTAAAAGTGGGAAAAGACCGCCGAGGAATATCAACACTCCGGCTATCTCCATCGACTCTTCCAGAGCGGTCCAGAGATTGTAGGCCAGCGTATTTAGTTCGTCGTTTTCCAGATATGGATCCGTCAGCACCTCGACGCCAAGGGCTCCGCCCAAATAGACGGCCCCGGCCAGCACAAAACGAATCGCAAGGGGTCGAGGTAGCTTGAGTAGAAACGGGACAAAGTAGAGCCCAGCCAATCCAGCCACAATCGCTCCAGGGATCGTCCATGACATATCTCCCATCATATCGATGCTGTTGAGCGTCTCATGCATCCCGGCAATCTCGTCGATAGAGAGCAGGAGGAAACCGACCGACAACAGATACCAGCGCTCCACCAGCGATGAGTCACTCGATTGTAGGGTCCGCGCATTAACCCATAGGCTAACCGAGGTCAGGAGCAGCAGCATCGCCGAGAACCACGTAGGGAAACGGTCCTCTTCATCCACATCAAATATCTGCCGGGCCAACCAAGGCAGATCGGTTTATAAATAATGCACCAGATTCAGGATGACATGAATCGCGACCAATCCAACGGCGACACCCCAGAGCACCCAGAGTAAGCGGGACAAGTTTAGGTTAAAGGATGGTGACAAGATAAAATGAGGTTACTCAATTTCCTCGCGCTTGAGGAGGTTGAATTTATCTGAACACAAAAAGGGCCTCACATTCATGAGACCCGAAATTTGCGAGCTGTTTAAACAGTTAATTATCCGCCGAAACTCCAGGAATTCCACCAGTTGATACACGCCTGGTAAACGCTCGTGGATGATTTGTTGGATTTACCACTTTTATTCGACTTTCTACCGTCGTCAGATTTGGAGCTCTTGGAGCTGCGTTCGGTTTTGAGGCTCTTGTCCGATTTACCTGATTTGTCGGATTTGCCCCACTTATCAGATTTGTCACTCTTGTCGGACTTACCCGATTTGTCGCTTTTACCCGACTTATCAGACTTTCCACTCTTGTCGGGTTTATTAGATTTCCCGCTCTTATCTGACTTACCTGATTTGTCACTCTTGTCGGATTTACCCGACTTATCGGATATTCCACTCTTAACCGACTTGTCGCTCTTATCGGATTTGCCGGAAAGTTTGGTGCGGAATAGCTTTGATCCGAGGGACCTATATTCGAGCGAACCCGGAGCAGCTGGGCGGTATACTTCCACGCGATACTCGTGAGCTTCATTCCGATCGGTGCGGAAATTTTTGTGATACATCGGCCCTGTGATCTTGTAGGTCTCATTGTTCGGGTTCTGACCTGAAGGATAGAGCGTAGCGTCACCGTTTGGTTCAATGTTGATCGCGATCACGACCCCGTCGTCCAAGATATATTCACCGTCTTCGATACAGCGTAACTTAAATTTGATCGGCAGTTTTTGACCGGCGTTGAGGATCTTGCCCAACGTAATGGGGCGCAGCCATTGAATCTCTGCAGTGCAATTTTCATTGGTCACTGGGTCATCGCTTTCAATGACATTGACCGTAATTTGATCAAAAGCAGTTTCACCGCGATCAGAAGTTGCGGTGACTACGATCACAAAGGTTTCAGTAGCGCTCGAGTTGAGGGTGCCAATTCCCGTGACTGCAGCTGATCCGAGGCCACTCGTCGTGGTGACGAATGGTGAACCATTTACGGTCACGTCGATTTGAGTGATCGTGCCCGCTGCAATCGAAGAGGCGTAGGTGAAGTCGATTTGGGAAACCGGATCGCTTTCGAAACGGTTGACCGTTAAGCTATCGTCAGGCGTTAGAATGGTAACCGTTGGCTTGGCGCTCTCTTCAACCGTGAAGGACGTGGAGGCTACGGCTAGGCCATATGCCGTGGTGGCTGTGGCCGTGATGGTGTAGGAACCGGGGACCGAGATCAGCAATTCGCTGGTGCCGGTAGTCAAGGGAGTCGAAATACCATCTAATGTGATCGAGATGTCAGTGACAGGCGTGGTATCCAACGAGCCGGTGAGGGTGTCGATCACACCGAAGTCAGTGGCCGCGGTGAAGGTGACCGGAACCGTCGAGCCAGCGGAGCCGGTTTCGAAGGTGTAGCTTGAGCCGTTTGGCAAATTGACCCCTACCGTGGGTGGCGTAGTGGTGATTTCGTTAACCACCACCGCAACACTGTCGGAGGCCGTCAGGCCTTGATCGCTGGTGACGGTAACGGCAATGGTGTAAGAATCGCTACCGAGGGCGGAGATGATACCGTCACCGCAATGGCAGCTGAGCCTTCGCCCGTAACGTTGGAAGTGTAGCTTACCGTGTCACCGGAACCCGAGGTGATGGTGAGAGCGACGGTTTCGATATTTCCGAAAATGATACCACCAGCGATCGTATAATCGATCATGGTAGCGAGGTCACCCGCGATACGTTGGTAAGAAGTGCCATCAATTGGCGATGTGATACTCACCGTTGGATTTGGGTAAACCGCTTCGATCGTGAAAGTAACAGCATCCGTGGCCGAATCCGAGTTGGGCGTAATGCTAGGATCGTTCGAAAGATCAGATGGGTTGTTCGTTGTCTCGGCGATGACGGTGTAGGTGCCGGCGGTGCCAAACCACGTGCCGTTGCCGGTTGGGTTAAGTTGGCCAATTGAACAGTCGGCGAGAGTCACGGAGTTTCCGCCAATCTCAGCGGTTAAGGTCTGAATGCCCTCAATCGCACGCCCATTTTCCAGCGTCGCTGCGGTAACACTTACCGGGATACTTACTCCGGTTTCAGATCGGAGGTTGTAAGTGAAGACCTGACCCTCGGTTGGACCGCTGATTGCAATCGTAGGAGCAGGCAGATCTCGGAATACCTCGAATGGCGAGGAAGTGAAGGCGTCGCCTACCGAATTGGATGCTGCTACCGTAATATCGTAGATTCCACCATCGGTGTAATCTAGCGTTATAGCCCAGTAACGAAGGTGGAATTGAGTCCTAGAATATTCGAAGCAGCCGTGACGTCCCCGCGATCCGTGACCGATATGGAAAAGTCGGTGATGGGGTATCCTTCTTCGGCTTGGCCAGTCACCAGAATCGGAACTTGAACGGGATCACCGCCAATATTGTAAACAAAGAGTTCGATCTCTCCGGGAGAAGCAATAGCCGGAACTGGAGGGGATCCGTCGATAACAGGATCACCTCGTCGCATTGATGAAAGTGCCAGCATTGCGGATTGTGCCTAGATTCTCCGACGGAAAGTCTTCGACCAGCATCTTGTAGCCATAGGCTCCACTGAATGCATCTGATGAACCCTGATAAATGATTCCGATGGTCTTGGTTTGGCCTGATGCGGTGAAACAATTCCGGTGTCGGCCTCGGAGGCGTTCAACGAAGCGCTGTAGGTCAAAGTCTGCAGGCCATTTAACACCCCACTTGTCTCTCCGACAATTCCCACTAACCAGGGACGCACAATGGACTCGTCGTAATCCGCAAGTTCATCCGCCCACGGAACCATGACGCCATCATCATTTTCGATCAACGGTGTCACTGTCCCTAGTGGCAGTTCCACGATTCCTTTAATGTGGGACAACGCCACTTCATCCGCGACTCCACCGGGTAAGGCCTCGTTATTGAAGCGAACGGCGGCTGTCGTCTCTCCGGTCACGGTGTTCGGCGAGGATACATCCACGATGTGGAAATGGTAAACCGGCGAAGCACCTTCCACTCGGACGGACTCGGGAAAATATCCGACTGAGGTGGTTGGCCGTTGCGCTTGGGCCGTGAAAGCCAGCGTTGAGGCAATGAGTCCGAGCGAAAGTCTGGGGACGAATCTTTTCATGATTAGGAAGGGCTGATGCCAATGTGAAACAATAACACCGGAATTGCCTAGGTAATAAACCCTACTTTAGGTGAAAACGGGCCTATTCATGTAAATGAAATTTCACTTAATGTCCTATTTTAACGCAAACCCCATGCGTAAGAGATGGTTTTTAGCGAATTCATCTGGAGAACTTAGGTCACTCGAGGTAAGCGGAAAACTCCGTAAACCTATTTCATCGTGGAAGAACCACAATGTATCGGCCGTAGCATGCACCCCTAATGCGGTGTGGCACCCTCCTCCCAAGAGCGATTGAAACGCCCGTTCCAAGGCAACATTTTGCAAGGTTTCGGCATCCAAAATTGCTGAAAATTTTTGCTGATTTTCTGAACGGCACTGAATTGCAACCGCTGCCTGCCCGACCGCCGGAACCATCGATTCGACCCCTAAAACTCGGAATTCGGTCCCCGGCCATGAGCCAATACCGAGGCGGGAAAGTCCCGCTGCCGCCAATACGGTGGCTTCGGCGACGCCATCTTGGCCGATCTTACGCAACCGGGTGTCCACATTGCCGCGGATTTCCGAAAATTCGATATTCGGATAAAGCATACCCAACTGGAGCCGGCGTCGGGGACTTCCGGTTGCGACGGTTTGTGGTTCTTCAATTCCTTTCCGCACCACTAATACATCACGGGGATCAACCCGCGGCAAATACCCCGCCACGACCAAACCTTCCGGTTGGTCCCCTGGCAGGTCTTTCGCGCTGTGCACCGCTATGTCGGCCCGCTTCTCGAGTAACGCCTCCTCCAGTTCCTTGGTGAAGAGTCCCTTCCCTCCCTTTTCTTCCAGTGACCAAGCCGCTTGTCGGTCTCCCGTGGTCGTGATCGTTAATAACTCGACCTCCACGCCGAGAGCTTGCTGCAGATGCGCGGCCACTTGATGGGTCTGCGCGAGGGCCAACGGACTTTTACGGGTGGCTAGGGTTAATTTATCCATGATCGGGCGGGGTTTGAATGCTCCAAAAAGAAAGCGGGCCACGATGAGCAGCAAGCGAACTCGCAACTCGTCGTGACCCGAAAGTCTAACCAGAAGTAAATCTAGAAACGCTTAGTAGCTGGCCGCAACGCCCTTGATGTTCTTCTTGGCCATCCAAGGCATCATGGAACGCAGGCGAGCACCGGTCTTCTCGATCTGGTGCTTTTCGCCGGCCTTGAGGAGCTTGTTGTATTTCTTCAAGCCACTCTTGTGCTCGCGCACCCATTGTTTGGTGAACTTACCGGTCTGGATCTCATCAAGGATCTTCTTCATCTCAGCCTTAACGTCGGCGTTGATGACCCGAGGGCCACGCGTGATGTCACCATATTTGGCAGTCTCGGAAATCGAGAAACGCATTCCCGCGATACCGGACTCATACATGAGATCACAGATGAGCTTCAGCTCGTGCAAACACTCGAAGTAAGCCATTTCAGGCTGATACCCGGCTTCAACCAGAGTCTCAAATCCAGCTTGCACGAGGGCACTGGCGCCACCGCAGAGCACGGCTTGCTCGCCGAAGAGATCGGTCTCGGTTTCTTCCTTGAATGTGGTTTGGAGCACACCCGCACGGGTTGATCCGATGCCCTTGGCCCAAGCGAGTGCCACTTTCTTGGCCTTGCGGGACTTGTTTTGGTGCACCGCGATAAGAGCAGGCATACCTTTTCCCTCTTGATACAGACGACGGACCATGTGGCCCGGGCCCTTTGGCGCGACCATGATGCAGTCCACGTCCTCAGGAAGCTTGATCAAGTCGAAGTGCACCGCGAGTCCGTGCGAGAAGAGCAGCGTCTTCCCTTCCTTCAGGTTCGGAGCGATTTCGTTTTCGTAGACCTCGGCCTGAACCATGTCGGGCAAAGCGACCATGATCACGTCAGCGCGTTTTACGGCTTGGGACGTGACATAAACTTTGAACCCTTGTTTGCGGGCGACGCTGGCGGACTTCGAACCCTTGTAGAGTCCGATGATCACGTTGACGCCGGAGTCCTTCAGATTCAACGCGTGAGCGTGTCCTTGGGAACCGTATCCGATCACGGCGACGGTCTTATTCTTGAGGATGGCGAGATCGGCATCCTTGTCGGTGTATACTTTGGCAGGCATGTTAGTTTTCCAGTGGGGGTTGAGTTAAAATAGTATGCGGTAGCTTCAGCGCGTCAGGGCTAACTGACCGGTTCGGGCCAATTCACTGATTCCAAAGGGTTCGATCAGGCCGAGAAAGGCGGAAACCTTATTTTTATTGCCGGTCATTTCGACAATCACCTCGTTGGCCGCGACGTTCACGATCTTGGCGCGGAAGATATCGCAGATTTGAATAATCTCCGAACGGGTGTTCGTATCGGCCTTGATTTTTGCCAGGAGGAGTTCGCGCAAAACGGCCTCACCGATTTTGAAGTCCGTCACTTCGACGACGTTTACCAATTTCCGTAATTGCTTGATCGCTAGGTCGAGCGAGGAATCGCCTCCCTTTAATACCACCGTGATCCGGGAAAACCCCGCGTCTTGAGTAGGCGCGACATTCAGGGAGTCGATGTTAAAACCGCGGCCGGAGAACATGCCGGAAACGCGGGCTAGCACACCGAACTGATTCTCAACGAGGACGGATATCGTATGAAGCATGGGATGGAATTGTTTGGTGACTGAGAGAGGTTTGATGGAAGCTGAAACGGTCATGGGATCACCTCCCGCCAAGGCAGGATTTGATCTGGTAGACGCCGAGGGACTCGAACCCCCGACCCTCTCGGTGTAAACGAGATGCTCTAACCAACTGAGCTAGGCGTCCTAACCAACGGCGGACATAAGCGTTTCGGAGGGCTCTCTGACAAGGGTAAATTACAGTGATTGTTGGGTTCGCCTCAGAATTGAGGGGTCGGAGCAGTCGGTTTTAACCACCCTTCGGCCATCATCAGCTCGGCATTTTGCACTGCATTTAAGGCAGCACCTTTCCACAAATTGTCCCCTGTAACCCAAAAAGAGAGCCCATTATCGAACGCAGAATCCACCCGAATACGACCTACCCCGCATTTCACCTTTTCGGCAAAATCGACGGGGGTCGGAAAAAGTTCGTTTTCTGGATCATCGACGAGTTCAGCGCCAGGAAAGGCAGCCACGGCGGCGCGCGCCTGAGCCACGTCCACCGGGCGTTCGAATTCCGCGCTGACTGAAATCGAATGCGCCCGCACGACCGGCACCCGCACGCAAGTCGCAGAAATCTTGATATCTGGCAGTCCCATGATCTTGCGGGTTTCGTCAGCTATCTTGGTCTCTTCCCCCGTGTATCCGTCGTCACCAAAAGTATCGACCTGAGGAATGCAGTTATAGGCGATCTGATGCGCATACACTTTATGTTTGAGTGGTTCGCCGTGCACCGAAGCCAACACCTGAGCCTCGAGCTCCTCGAGCGCCTCAGCGCCTGTGCCGGAAACGGACTGGTAGGTGGAAACAAAAATGCGCTTCAGGCCGAATGCCTGGTGAAGCGGCCACAGTCCCATCAGCATCACGGCCGTCGAACAATTTGGATTAGCCACAATTCCGCCGTGCTGCTTCAGCCTCTCGGGATTGATCTCGGGAATCACCAACGGCACGTCCTCGCGCATTCGTAGGGCCGAACTTTTGTCGATCACCACGCAGCCCGCGGCCATCGCATCGGGCGCCAGAGCCTGGGTGACTTCACCACTCGTCGCAAAAAAGGCCAAATCAACCCCGGCGAATACGCCCGGCTTAGCCTCCTCCACCGTCAAAGTCTGATCACCGACGGTAAATTCTTTACCCACCGAACGGGCCGAGGCGAACAGTCGTAACTGGGCCAACGGAAAATTTCGCTCGTGCAGCAATCGCACCAACTCTTGACCGACCGCACCCGTGGCGCCGACGATACCTACAACGTAACTGGTATTATTCAAAATGGAGTCTCCATGGGAACTGGCCATCCAAAGTGGCGAAGCGCTGGGCATCAAGCCCGCAGAACGATTGCTGCAAGTCAGCCTGTCGCACCAGACGCTGCGCCTCTTCCAAGGCTCTGAAGTCTTGGGTGACTATACGGTTTCAACCGGTCTTGAACCACCCTCCAATCAGAAAAACTCTCTCGGGACCCCCAAAGGTCTCCATATTATCGCCGAGCGGATCGGTGCCGGCCAACCCCCGGGCATGGTTTTCAAGGGACGCGTGGCGACCGGTCATCACTTCAACGAACTTTCGCCCGAAGAGAATGTCCGCAATCTCATCACCACCCGCATCCTTTGGCTGCGGGGCCTAGAACCCGGCTACAATCGGGGAGGAGATCGAGACTCCTACGAACGCTACATTTACTTCCACGGGACCAACCACGAAGAAGCGATTGGTCGACCGGCCAGTGGCGGTTGTGTGCAACTGCGCAATTTGGATATGATCGAGCTATTCGACCGGGTTCGCGTCGGCGACTGGGTTAATATTGTCGATTAGACTCGGACTTCTTGTCCTTCTCATACCACGAAGGTTGCCCGGATGCTTCGCGCGCTTCGGCGACTTTCTTTCGATCATCGGCTGTAGCCGGAGTCACATAAGCGCCCTTGGGGCCTTGCACTAATTTAACGGCGGCACCCTCACGGAACATGCCTTCATCGGCGTCCTGTTGAATGACCACCACTTCGCCATTCTCTAATCCGATAGTAATTCTCTGCCCGGGAGTTCGAGACATGGCCTCCTGCGTGGCCGAACCTACCACTGACCCACCGATCGCGCCGATCGTGCCTACTATTAAATCTCCCGTGGATCGGATCTGTGGTTTAACGGCCATGCCCCCAGCCGCGGCGCCACCCAAGGAGCCGACAATTCCCCGTTTGCCTTCGATCATGGCCGGTTCCGATGAAAGCACGCGGCCAAACTTCACGTTCGCGGCCAATTGACCTGAACTCATGACCCGCGGAGGTCCCTCCCGCTCGAGCTGAGTCGCAGCGCCCGTCGATTGAGCAGTCATCACCTCGGGATTAGATGAGGTGGATTCACATCCCGTCCAGAGACTTAAGCCCAGCACCATCGGCCCTAGGCAAAACCATCGCTGTGTCGTTTGTTTACTCATCGCGGATTCTTTCAAAGGGATTCTTAACTCGAAGTGAGACGGACCGTTGCCGGTCCCCAACCACCACTATTCACCTGAACGCGATCCCCTTGGCGAAATTTACCATCGGGCGTTTCTTGGATAATCACGATAACCCGACCGCCATCCAACTCGATGGTGAGCTCCTGAGCCTGTTCACGGGTTGCCGCCTCTTCGATCGCAGAACCAGCGACCGCACCGACCACCGCCGCTCCGGCTTGGGCCAAAATCGCTCCCGTGCTGTAACTGCCGGGGGTGGCAGCGGCTCCGCCAACCGCGGCGCCGCCAGAAAGACCTAGAATCGTTTTCTCTCCATCGACGACCACATCACGCACTGCGACGATCAGACCTAAATCGAGCGATTGCACGTTGCCGACTTGGCTTCTCGAAACCATCGGAGCAGAAGATGGAAACGTGCATCCGCTCAAAATAAATGCCAGCGATGCCAGGAAACTGAGAGAGTATTGGGGTGTTTTCATTTCAGGACAGGCCGCGAGCTAAAACCGAGTGGCTGCAATACATACTCTTACGCCGTAATCGCTCAAGTACAATGATTTGCAAAACCTAATTCAGAGTGAATATAACCGGAATTTCTGGGCATTTCACCCTAGAATTAGTTCCGCGCTACGTTTGGCGGCGTGTGGTTACTGGCATTTTCCCGCTCATTTTCATACCAAGTCGGATCTCCAGAAGGGCCGAGATCGATCCCCATCGACATGGAAACCCGCGTGTTCCCGGCTCCCACCGCTACGTCGATGCGATCGCCTTCCCTGAAAAAACCATCTTCCGCCGACTGCACGAGTTCGATCATGTCGCCGTTGTCGAGACGCAGCGTGATTCGTTGGCCTTCTTCCCGAGTGACGCGTTCTTCCACCGCCTGTCCGACAATCGCTCCAGCCGCGGCCCCAACCGCCCCCGCGAGTATTCCACCCGCATCATAACGCCCGCTGGCTGCCCCAGCGCCGCCCGCTCCACCGATGGCTCCACCGCCCACCGTGCCGAGATTCGTTTTATCACCCTCGATCATAACGGATGCGACCTGAACGACCGTGCCCTGTTTCAACGTCGCGGCGACGCCGACTTGAGATTGAGGAATGAGCGGTTCGCTCGAGGGAAACGTGAAACCGCTCCACAAAAGAGCGACGCATCCCAGGCCGAAGTGACAGACGAGAGGGTGTGTTTTCATAACAAAGGTGCTGGCCCAACCGGTGCGACCTTCGTCCTGAATTGTTTGTTCCTTAACTTATGCTTTTTCCGCCGCCCCAAAGTAACCGGAGCGAATTCAAACAGACCAGCACCGTGCTGCCTTCGTGCGCCGCCACGCCTAACCCGAGCGGCACCACACCGGCGATTGAAGCCACCGCCATCACGACCACCACACCCAGCGAGATGGTCAGGTTTTGCCAGATCACCCGCCTCGCCCGACGACTGAGCAGCAACGCTCCGAGCACATTTTCGATGCGATCCTCCATCAAAATGACTTCGGCTTGTTCCAGTGCCGCATCACTGCCCCGCGCGCCCATCGCAATACTCACATCGGCCGCCGCCAAACACGGTGCATCGTTTACCCCATCTCCCACCATGGCGATCGATCCCCGCTGCGCCCGCAGTTCAGAAATCGCCGCCACTTTGTCTTCCGGCGTGAGACCCGCCCGAACCTCATCAATCCCCAATTCGGTCGCGACCTTCTCAGCAGTTTGCCGCCGGTCACCCGTCAACATCACCGTCCGTAGACCTAACTCCTGGAGCTGTTTCAATACCCCCGCGGAGGATTGACGGATATCATCCTGCAAAAGCACTCGACCGACTAACGCGTCACTCACGATCCAGACTTCGGCCAACTCTGGGGCCGCTGGCGGCAGTGCTTCGGCCCACTTGGATAACGGTCCGTCCTGGAGGAGTTCTCGCCGCCCCAACAGTATCCGCGAATCCCCTACGCGGCCTTTTACCCCCTGCCCCGTCAGTGACGTAAAATCAGCCACGGCCTTCTCGGCGGTGCCTCGACTGCGGGCATCCTTCACGATGGCCCGGGCGATCGGATGGAGTGAGTTCGCTTCCAGCGCCAGCGCCAGCTCCATCACTTCCTGCTCTTGGCCCGCGGGCAGACTTTCGTATCCCACCACCTTCAGTTCACCAGTGGTCAGCGTGCCCGTTTTATCCAGAGCCACCGTTTTGATACCGGCTAATTTTTCAATGGCGCCTCCTCCTCGAAATAGAATCCCATGGCGTGCCCCCCAAGCAATCGCCGCTAGAATGGCGGAAGGAATCGAGAGCACCAACGCGCAGGGACTCATCACCACCAGTAGGGTCATCGCCCGATAGAATGCGGAGGTTTCGTCACCGACATTCACGAACGGATGTAACCCCACGCCCAACCACCAAATTAGAAACATGGCTGAACACACCCCCAACACCAGCAATGTGTAGCGCCCACCAAACTTATCGGTGAATCGTTCGCTCGGCGCTCGCAGTTTTTGGGCGGTCTGGATGAGCCGAATGATCTTCTGCAGGGTGCTTTCCGCCGGCAAGCGCTGCACCTGATAAATCACCGCGCCCCACAGATTTATCGTGCCACTGAAAACCGAATCGCCCTGCGATTTTTCCACTGGCACCGATTCGCCGGTCAGCGTCGATTCGTCACTCGCACTGCTCCCCGATTCAATGTCTCCATCCGCCGGATACGCACTGCCCGGCTTAACCGCCACGCGGTCACCGACACACAATGTTTCGACCGCGACTTCGATTTCTCGGCCTGATTCGTCCAACCGCAACGCGCGTTTCGGAGCCGACTGCAACAACGCGTCGACCGCCCGATGGGTTCGATCCAAGGCGAAGGCTTCCATCGCGCCGGAGGCACTGAACAGAAATAGCAAAAATATGGCTTCATACCACGCCCCGATGCTCACCGCCCCGATCGCGACCGCGAGCATCAGGAAATGGATATCCAGTTTCCGTTTCTTGATATTAGCCCACGAATCAATCGCCGCATCCCACCCCCCTGCAACCAACGCCCCCATTGCTAGGATAAGAGAGAGAGTCGTGATCGATTCACTCCCGCGCCCCGACCACCAGCTCACCAAGCCGAGCCCGCCGCACAGTCCCGCCAACCCAGCCAAAAAGCGCCAATCATGATCTTCGTGATCATGAGAATCGTCTTCCGATTTCTCTGGGTCAGGCCAGGAAAACTCCCGCCAACGCCAGAGATTGGGTGCGGATTCACAGGAGGGAGCGGCTACCTCCGTTTGAGATCCATCACGTTGCACCGTGAATCCACCACCCACCGCCGGCTCGGTTTGATCGCTCACCGGTAAATCCGCCTCGATGCGCTCCAATACCTCTCGCAATCGCTCGCGGAGCAGCTGCTCGTCCACCTCGCCCAACGTCGCCACAGCCACTTTTCGCGTCGTAGGATCCACGCGCACCGCCTCCAAGCCTGGCTCGGAGCGCAAAAAAGCCACCAGCGTTTCCGTCCATGGGGCGATTTTGGCTGAATTCGGCATCTCCCTGAAAATGTGGATTGATTCACCTTAAGCGTAAATCCGAATTGCACCGGTGCCTTCCAGTCGGAACGTTCTTCGGTTTGATTCTTACGCACCTGCTTTCATGATCGGTCTATCCACGCCCTCCGATGCTCTGCCCGAGCCGCCCCCGCGTTCCCGCGCCCCGGAGTTGACCTCGATCCTGTTCGCGGAAGACGGCATTCTGGCCAACGAGCTACAACTCGAGCATCGCCCCCAGCAGGAAGCCATGGCCCGCGCAGTCGCTTCGGCTCAATCGACTGACGATTCATTGCTATTCGAGGCCGGCACGGGCGTGGGAAAATCCCTCGCCTACCTTCTGCCGGGCATCATCCAGGCGGTTGACCAAGATCGTCAGTTCATCGTCTCCACCCACACCATCGCGTTGCAGGAGCAGCTCGACCGCAAGGATCTGCCGCTGTGCCGGAAAGTCTTCGCCAGCCACGACTCAATAAGCCGGTATTCCGATTTCCGATCCACCGTGCTCGTCGGCAAGGGCAACTACCTCTGCACCTCCCGCCTCGCCAACGCCCTGCGCGACAAGCAGGAGCTCATCCCCACCAGCGAACATACGGAGCTCCAGCGTATCGCCAAATGGGCGGCGGAAAGTGAACATGGATTGCGTCACGAGCTCTCTCCGTCGCCATCCTACGAGGTTTGGGAACTGGTCAACGCCGACTCGTCGTCGTGCTCCCGTAAATACTGCGACCACGCCTCCTGTTTTTATCAAAAAGCCCGTGCCCGCATCGCTAATTCCCACGTGATCATCGTAAATCACTCGTTGCTCTTCGCCCACATCGCGGCCGGAGCCGGTGAGAATGGCGGGACCCGCGGCGTCCTTTGGCCGGATGATTTTGTGGTCTTGGACGAAGCGCACACCGTGCCTGCGGTCGCAACCGAACACTGCGGCCTGCATCTCAGCTCCTACGGCACGGACCGCATGTTGAAATACCTCTATAATCCGCGCACCAAACGCGGACTCATGGTGAAACACGGGGGACCGGCCGAGCGGCAACTCGTGGTCGATGCGCTCGAAGGCTCGAAACAATTTTTCACCTTTCTAGCCGAAAAACTCCTCCAGAAACAATTCGTCACCCGTATCCGCGAAACCGGTTTCGCCGAACCGTGGATGGACGACCCTCTCGCTCTACTTCACAGTGCCGTGCGGCGCCGCGCCGACAAACTCGACGACGGACGCGAACGCGACGAATTGCTCGAGCAAGCCCGCCGCGTCAGCACCTACCGGGCTCGGATCACCCAGTTCCTCGCCGTCGCCGAACCTTCTAAGGAGGTGTATTGGATCGAGCGCTCCGGACGGCGCAACACCATCGTCACGCTGCGCACCGCACCCATTGACATCGCTCCGTTTATTCGCGCCGAGCTTTTGAATTGCGGCACCTCGGTCGTCTGCACCAGTGCTACCCTCGCATTGGCCGACAAAATGGATGCATTTCAATCCCGCATGGGCGCAGAGGAAGTCACTGCCGCCATCGAGCACTCGCCTTTTGATTTCAACCGCAACTTCCGCGCCTTTGTCGCGACGGACATTCCGGCACCAACCCGCGATCAAGCCCGACTCGATTTGAGCGCTCTGGTGGACTACATCCGCTACTGCACCTTGGCCACCGATGGCGGCACGCTCGTGCTGTTCACCAGCTACGCCGACCTGCGCCACGTCGCGGGCGAGCTCGAGGCCGACTACCTGGCCGCGGGGCGGCCGCTCTTGCGGCAAGGCGGCGATCTCTCCCGCACCGCCTTGGCCGACAAAATGCGCGAATCCGGCAATGCCATTTTATTCGGCACCGACAGTTTCTGGACCGGCATCGACGTGCCGGGCGATGCACTGTCTCAGGTCATTATCACACGACTCCCTTTTGAGGTTCCGACTCACCCCATCCCCGAAGCGCGCACCGAATGGATTCGTGATCAAGGCGGCAATCCATTCAGCGAACTCACGCTGCCCGATGCTTTGGTGAAATTCCGCCAAGGCGTAGGCCGCCTCATTAGAACCATCAACGATCAGGGTGTGATCACCGTGCTCGATTCCCGAATCGTCCAGAAACCCTACGGCCGTTGGTTTCTATCCACCTTGCCGCGTCCTGATGTCGTTCGAATAAATCGTGAAAATCGCGAATTACGCTTCGAACCCTTCGTTTGAGCAACGACCGCTCTTGCCTGCCTGAACAGAATTTCCGAATTTAAGCCTGTGTCTGAAACTCCTCCTTTACGCATCCAAGCCACCGCGATCACCGATATCGGGCGGGTTAGGCGGAAGAACGAAGATCGGTTCCTACGTGAATCCGATTTGAATCTATTCGGCGTCGCGGATGGCGTGGGCGGACTGCCCATGGGAGCCCAGGCGGCGCAATGTGTCGTCGATTCATTAACCTCTCAGATCTCCCGGTGCCCTCCGGTTCAACTCAGTGATTGGAAACCCTTAATTGAGGCGGCCAACGATCAGGTATTTAACCTAGGCCAACTGATCAGTCCCAACCACGGCATCGCTAGCACCTTCACCGGTGGTCTCATTCACGGTGATGAACTCTGGTTAGCCCATGTCGGCGACTCCCGCTGCCATCTTTTTAACTCAGCAGTCACGAACTGCCTGACCGAAGATCACTCCGCCGAAAACGAAGCCAAAAACAATCCGAAGATCCCTATGCCGGAAGAAAGACATCGTCTCTCGTTGGTCCGGGTCATGGGTCAACCCGACCGCGCCCGCCCCGATTTGACGACTCACAAACTGGCTCCCGGAGACCAACTACTCTTCGCCACTGACGGAATCACGGGAGTCCTTTCAATCGAAGAATTGAAAGAGCACGTGCAACAAAGCTGCGCTCCGGCCGAACGCCTCGCCCAAATCGTAGCACTAACCAACTCCCGCGGCGGACCCGACAATGCGACCGCCGTGTTGGTGGAAATTCTCCCTGCATGACCGTTCCACCGATCTCGCCGGAGCCAGGGCCTAGGCGGAACCCTCGCATCGAACGCTTTCAAAAGCTCGTCACGCAACATCCTCAGAACGAGATGTTCCGCTTCAGCTTAGCCCAGGCCCTAGATGCCGCCGGAGAATCGGCCGCCGCCCAGACGCACTACGAAATTTGCGTCGCCGCCAAAGCCGACTGGATGTTGCCCCGCATCTCACTCGGCAAACTACTCCTAAAACAGGAGAACCAAGCTGCCGCCAAACCACTGCTCGAAGCCGCCCTTCAACTCGCCATCGCGCAAGACCACGAAGCCCCCGCGATGGAGCTGCAGGCGTTACTAGAAGGCCTAGCCTAGTCGCGAACCACGACCCTTGTTGACAATTCGTAAAGCAGTCCATTATCGACCACTATATGGATCAGACTGTGTGGAAAGTAAGCGATGCAAAGAGCCGATTATCTGAGGTTCTCAATCAAGCACGTAAACGGGGCCCGCAAATAATCGGTGCCCGCAATCCCTGCGTGGTCGTTTCCCAAGAGGAGTGGAACGCACGAACAGCACCATCGACCCCCTTGGGTAAATTCCTCGTCGAAGAGTCGCCCCGTGTTGATCTGGAGATCCCCGATCGGGGTGTCTCGTCGCGAACGGGAATTCAATTCTCAGAGGACTAAGTCCACCGTTCGATGTCCATTCTCCTCGACACAAATGTAGTCAGCGAATTGGCCCGTCCTCGTCCGGATCTTAATGTAATCCGATATTGCGCCTCACTTCCGCACAGTTTTCTTTCCGTCATAACTCTCCATGAACTTTGGCACGGAGCTCATCTGGTAAAATTATCCAAAAAACGTGAACGATTACTAAAATGGGTCGGAGAAATTGAGCAAAAATTCGCTCCTCAAATTCTTCCGATCTCAACTGCCATCGCTTCCACCGCTGCCGAAATGCGAGCCGGACACGCCGCCCAAGGACTCCAACTCCACATCGAATACGCTCTGATCGCTGCGACCGTGCGAGAACACAAACTCACTTTGGCTACTCGTAATTTACGTGATTTTTCCGCGACGGGCGTTTCATTGGTCAATCCTTGGGGAACCTGAATCTTTCTGAATACCGTTCCAACGCTTGACAAGGGGGGCTGGCATTTCTTCGCTCCGCCCTCCTATTAACGCCAGAGTAGCTCAGTGGTAGAGCCGCGGACTCATAAGCCGTTGGTCGGCGGTTCAAATCCGCCCTCTGGCACCACTTTCGATTTAGAGAATCTCGAAATGGTCTCAATAATGAGGCCCGCGAGAGTCCGGACTTGGATTCATTGATTCGATTCGAGTAACTTCCCAATCATGCCGGATCCCCTCACGTTGCATGATATTGGTCGCCTCCCTGCCCCGGGCGACAATGTAGCCATTGCTATCCGCCAAATTCAGCCGGGCACGTCCGTGCTGTTGCCTGAAGGGCTCGCGACCATTTCTCACACGGTTCTCGAAGGACATCGCTTCGCGGTTCAATCGATTGCTACGGGCGACGCCTTAAATTCTTGGAAACTCCCCTTTGGTCACGCCACCCGGTCCATCGCTCCGGGGGACACTGTCTGCAATGACTCAACCTTACAGGCCCTGCGGGTGCGACAGAGAGCCATCACCTTGCCGGACACGGCCAATTTCGCCGACCACCTCGTGCCTTTCGAACTAAACGAGGCCGAGCTTCCCGCTCCTGCTACGATTTCTCCCGCGACAGAACGCCGGACGTTCCAAGGCTTTCGTCGATCCAGAAACCGCGGCGTGGGCACCCGCAATACGATCGTGATTTTGGGCACTACGTCGCGAACCGCGAGTTTCGCGCGTCAACTCACCGCCCGCCTGCAATCGACCGCCAAATTATTCCCTGGCATCGATGGCGTCGTCGCTATCGCTCACACCGAAGGCGGTGAGGCGGAAGAACCGAACAACGCCGCGGAGATTCTGCGGGCTCTGGCGGGATTCATGATCCACCCCAATGTCGGTGCGGTGCTGGCCGTGGATTATGGCGAAGAGGCCATCACCAACGCTCGGCTGGAAACCTTCATGCGTGATAACGGCTACCCCCTCGATGAGGTGACGCACCAGTTTCTGAGTATCGACCACGGATTGGCGGCCGCGTTGGCCACCGGTGAAGAAACCGTGCGCCAGTGGCTTCCCAACGTCGCGGCCCTCACGCGCAGCGCCGAACCCTTGAGCGAACTTCGCATAGCCCTGCAATGCGGTGGCTCGGACGCGTTCTCCGGCATTTCGGGTAATCCTCTGGCCGGCGCTCTGACCCATGAGATCGTGCGCCACGGCGGTATTGGAGTCTTATGTGAAACCGACGAGATCGTCGGTGCGGAGGATCACCTCATGCGCAATATCAAGTCTGCTCCCGTCGCGCACGCCCTGCTCGACTGTATCGCCAACTTTAAAGAGCGCATGAGCTGGCACGGGGTCACCCCCGAGGCCAACCCATCGGCCGGTAACAAGTTTCGTGGGCTCTACAACATTGCCCTCAAATCACTCGGTGCGGTGCAAAAGAAGGATCCCCGCACACCGCTGGACCACGTGATCGACTACGCCGAGCCGCTCAACCCTCCCGGTTATTATTTCATGGATAGCCCCGGCAATGATCTTGAGGCCATTGGCGGTCAGGTGGGAGCCGGCTGTAACTTAATCGTCTTCATCACCGGCAATGGCTCAGTCACAAACTTCCCTTTCGTTCCCACGCTGAAGATCACGACGACCACACGACGGCATCAGCTGTTAATTAACGAAATGGACATCAATGCGGGCCGTTACCTCGACGGTGAATCGTTGGAGTCGCTCACGGACGAATCATTGAATCTATTAATCGCCACGGCGTCAGGACAACGCTCCAAAGGCGAACTCGCGGGTCACTCCCAGTCATCACTCTGGCGCAATTGGCAGCAGCAGGATGGCCGCAATCTCCAAGCGCTTCGCACACGCGAAGTCCCATCTGGCCAACCCTTAATTCCCAGTCGCGACGCTCCCGAAAACCCGATCGCAACTGAGCGCGTCGGTCTCGTTTTGCCCACGAGCATGTGTTCTTCGCAAATCGCTCGAATGGCCGTAAATCGCCTGAACGATGGACCACACGCCGCCCAATTGGGCCTCTCTCGTTTCGTCGCGCTACCCCACAGTGAAGGCTGCGGATTTGGCGGTGAAACGATGTATCGGACGTTGTGCCGCACTTATCACGGCTACGCTACCCATCCCAATGTCTCCGCTGCCCTGCTACTGGAGCATGGTTGTGAAAAAATCCCGAACGACGTAATGCGCCGTTATTTTGAAACGGCTGGATTGCCCCTCGATCGATTTGGCTGGGCTAGCGTGCAGCTCGATGGAGGTATCGACCAGAGCATTACCAAGGTTGAATCCTGGTTCTCCCAAACCGATCGTCACAACTCCGAGTCTTCGGATGAACTCCGTTTTGATCTCGCGGGAATCCGCCTCGCCCTGCTGTCCGCTTCGGTCGCTAGCGCCGCAACGGCGAAGGCGCTCTGCCAACTCACCACGGATGTGCTCGACGCGGGAGGTTCCATTCTGCTCCCCGAAAGCGATCCCCTGCTGGCCAACACTATATTTCGAGACGAGTTGCTCCAGGACCTCACGCCCCATGCGACCCTGGCGAATGGTGAAGCCCTCAAGCATCCCGGACTGCATGTGGTTCAAACTGACAGTGACCACTGGGTCGAAAACTTAACCAGTCTTGGCGCCTGCGGATCACATCTCGTTGTTGGTTTGGTTGGAAACACTCCCCAACAAGGACATCCACTCATCCCCGTCCTGCAACTCGCCGAATTCCCCGTGCTCCCTGCGAGCAGTCACCGCGACGTCGATACTATACTCAATGGCCACGATTCCGCAACGACCCACGCGCAGATAAAAACCCTACTGCAAGATACTTTGAACGAAAGCCACACCCCGATCGCCAACCAAACGGGATTCGTTGACTTCCAATTCGCCCGAGGGCCGTTGGGTGTTTCCACCTAAAATCGACTACGGTTCGGCAGGCACAAATATCTGATCTCGAACCACCCGCACGCGCACATCGGCACCGGCTCTAAACGGGGGTAAAAAAACCAACATGATGCGTTCTTCGGATCCAATCCGCAGCGACTGATCAAAGATGATGATCGGGCGACCCTGTTTTTCATAAGCCACCCCAACGCGCACACTCTCGCTGACCCGTTTCGGGGGCAAAACCGCCCGCGTCGCATCCACCCGAAACGCCTGACCGTCGAGTGTGCCCTGAACCAATTCACCGGCCAAATTCACAATCCGAACGTGCTGTCCCGGAAAGGCCGCAGGCGAATCATCGAGTAATTTGATATTCACCGATTCCTCCTCTGCCGGCCCAATCAAAAACATCGCTCGTTGCGGAATCCGCAGTTCGGAGATGGCTCCGATCATCCGAGTCGCTCGAAGTGATTCACCTTCGCTAGAAGTAGCCACCAAACGAACCGGCGTTGGTCCTACGTAGTGATACAGGTCGCTCCTCCCCTGAGAAGAAACCCGCATAGGGATGATCTCAAAGTCCTCTGCAATCGGCCGTGGTTTACTGCGCGCTTCAGCCTTTAACTGAGCGTATCCGACATCCCGCATGCGCTCCCAAGCCATGATTGAGAATTCAAATTCAAGCGTTGATGGAGTTGCTGATTGAGCAACCAGCATTGACGACGGCAACACCACCCCAAGAGCCAAACTTAAGACCAAACGTTTCATCTTCATAGATCATCCTCCGTCAACCAGCGTAAGGCAATGATGCGAAACTTTCGGCCCCATTGGGGTTCGGCAATCATCTGCGACCAATCGCGACTCGTGCCATCAACAAAGTCCGATGCATCCACGCCCTCCGGATAGCGTTGCACCACTGCCTCCAGCCAAGCCCGGGCCGTCGGTTCCGACGAGGTATAACTCGCCTCTAAAGTCGGTTCAACGCTCTCACCAAAAGCCCGAATCACAAAGGTGTCCGATCGCACGTTCACTACGGGTGCAAGCGCTGTCATCAAATCAGCCGAAGTGATAAATGCCGGCGCTGCCGTATCAATCTTCATCGGTGAGTCTGGGAAATATTGATCCCAATTAATCCGCTCACTCGCAGCCACCGAGTCATCATATTCCGCGATCGAATATTCCAAAATATTATCACCACCGAACAACCCATCCAGCGCTAAGAAAGATTCCACGCTACGATAAGGCCCTTGGGCAGAAATGCGGCGCTGCACGTTGCTCGCAATTTCTACCGCTAAACCATTTACTTGGGATTCGGTCAGTCCTCGTAATCCTCGACGATAGGTGCGCAAAACCTCTTGGAAGTTTTCGGGGTCAGGTGACAGCTCCCACATCTCTCCGCTCGATTGACTGAACCGAGCAACGGGAAACGAAACCGAGGCTGCTCCAGCTCCTCCAATCTCTCCGGAGTTCTCCACGTGTTCTACATAGGCGAAACCATACTCTCCGATTCCGACTCCCATTCCTCTAAGAATCGCCTCCCAGGCTGACGCATTCACACTATTGAAATTGAAGTTTCCCGACACCAGATCCTCCAAATCAGCACTATCGGTCGATCGCTCGTCCGAAAAGAAATAGCGATCGAACCAATCGTTCCGTTCGCTCCATGAATTCCCCACATTGTAGATTGGAGCATCGGCAAATGCGAGATGCTGCAATCCTCCCACCGAACGCCATCCTTGCCGAGGCAGTTCGAAGAGCGCGATGTCGCTATTGAAACTCGGTTGGTAGTAACTGAGGTAAGTCCGTTCGACCGGGTCACGATTAAAAAGCTGGCGCGCCTCAACTCCCGAATTTGGCGCCGAAAAAGACGTATTGTAGGACGCACTTTCCAGGTCTACGGTTGGCAACCAGAACACTTCGTCGAACTCATCTCGTCTCAGATCGCTGGGCAAATCCTCCATCATCCAGTCTGAGGCACCGTCGGCATCTTGGGATAGGTTTCGATCCACGAGCTGAACATGAACCCCAAAATCAGGGAGCGTGGAATTGGCATCCTGCCACGCCGTATCAACTTGATAGAACTCCGGAAGCGTTGCGGAAAATAGCACCTCGCCGTTGTTCCGTTGTAGCTCAACCCGCAGGCGCCAGTCCTCGGTGCCAGTAAATCTGAGCTCGCTCGAATTCACCAATGAATCGGGTCCGTCAAGACCTCCGCCCGGTCGCTCCCGCCAATAACTGGTGCGAGAGCTTGCATCGTATACCATCTCGCGATTTGCGGCCTCGCTCATGGTGTTTCCTGACTGCAGGCGCCACGAGACTACCCGGCCGGGCGCCCAGGTCTCATCCTCGAAAGGCAAATCAAACTCGATCGCGGGTGCGCCCGTCCCATCCGTATGCGTGGCGTAGAGCGGCTCGAGATCCACGGTGGCGCCACCGTGATCACGCGTGGTGTTGAGCGTTCTCGATTCGATCTGAATCGTGTCGGGCATCCCGCTGACGACCAACCGTAAGTCTTCGGACTCCAGGGCCGAGCTGAACGGATTGGCTAATTCCACGAAGAACCGTAGCCGCGTTTCAAGTGTTCGGGAGCTGGATGAAATCGTGTGCACACTGAACTGTAATCCCAGCTGTGTCATGATCGGGTGGATACCATCATACAAATCCCCTGATGACCCACTGGCGGCTCGAATGGGATAGACCGGACTGAGGCTGGCAGTGCGATCGGGAGTAATTAAGTCACTGAAGGCACTCAAACCTGGAATCACCGTGTCGCCGGAATCGGTCAGGTCGGTCTTCAAGCCCCCTCGATTCACATCGACAAGCAGGCCCTGGCTCCACGCGGTATAATCGTGCCACCGTTCCCGAGTCGGTTCGTCATCAGCAGAACTTAGCAACGCCGGGAATTGTTCCCGACTTGAGAGCGCCTCCAATTGGCTTTGAAACGTGGTGCTCAGGGGATCCACCCCGACTTCATTCGCGAACCCAACCGGTTGTGTGCCCCCAAGAAGCGGAAGACGTTGTTCGAGCATGTCGCTCGATGCTGCGGTCGACATTGAGGGCATCAGCCGTGCTTTCACCCCTTCGTCAGCGATGAAATAGGCGAAAGCGCCCCGGGCGATTCCTGATTCGGCAAGCACTTCGAGCGACGCAACCACTTCCGTTTCCTCCGACCCGTTCGATTCGCCTACCAGCACGACTCGCCCCCGAGATGGGGTTGCATCGTTGGAGGGATCACTCCCTTCACCACTGACCAACCAGGCGAGCGGGGCTGTGCCGTTAGTATCGCTGCGCCACACGCCGGTCCAATGTCGATTGCTGGTACTTCCCGTCGCTTCCGCGGTCGCGGTAACCCGACGGTCCGGTCCTGCGAGTTCCTGCAATTGGCCGAGGGCGACTTGCACGGCCAGCTGCGCGTTTTGTCGCGCTTGATCTTGAGTTGCTCGCGTGGCGCCCACCTGAGTCTCCACTCGCGTGACGACGGCTAGGCTGACCACTAGCAGCGTCACCAGTGCCATCAGTGAAACCACCAATAGCAGGGCCAATCCCTTTTCGCTCTGCCTCACCACGGGTGACCACCCATCTCGATCCATTGCACGAAGCGACGTGAGGTTTGATCGATGATCTGATCGATCAGCTCATCGGATTGCCCGGCCGCGACTGCGTTCAATCGCGCGACGCCGTCGGGCGACAACAAGACCAACTCTGCGCGCACGAACGCTGGCCAATTCGTCAAACTCGGAGACGTGATCTCTGTCGTCTGATCGACATAGAATTTCAGATCTAATTGCCGCATTCCTTCGCTCAACAAAAACTCATCAGCTGGCTGCGTCGGCCAGACTTGCCAGGCGTATCCGCTGGTCAGGGCTGCGATCGCGGTGCCTTCGAGACGATACAGTCTTCCCGATTCACCCGCAGTGGTGAGTTGATAAGTTACTTCACGAATCGTCGCTGGATCATTTACTTCGCCGGAGGTGTTGGTGAGTTGGCTGAATAGACGAAGTTGGGTGGTGCCACGGTCACCAACTGCATGTTCGATCCAAGTATCGCCCAGGTTCTCCCGCACCACGGCCGACTCCAAGTCCCGAGCCAATCGATCAAGAACAAGAGTCGCCTGATTATCCATCGCGAGCGCGCTGGCTGACCGCTCCCAGAGCGTTAGAGTCGAGGTCACCAGACTTAACAACACCGCGGCCAGAACCGCGGTGATTCCCACCGCGACCAGTAACTCAACCAATGTAAATGCTCGGCGCGCATCATTCATCGGTTCACCACCACATTCCGAATTAGACTCTCTTGGAATTTCGGAGCGATTCGCCCGGCGCCGTCTTGTCGCAGTGGCCAACGTAGCTCGAGTCGCAACGCCAGGTAGGCTGCCGACGCATCATTTCCAATCGGTGAAAGATTTTCAACCCGAGCAAGACTCATTACGAAATAGGCTTCTGCCTCGGCGACTTCATCGAACCACCCGATGAGATCACCATCCCGGGTGGCGAAGATTTCGTCTTCTGAATTCAGACGCGTGACCACCTCATCCCAAGGCAACTGTCGCAGCAGCACCGCGCTCGATTGGGCCACCCGACCCGCTGCTGCCACGGACAGGCATTGTCCGGCCGAGTCGGTCGTTTGCGAAAGCAACGCAACCGCCGCGACCACGCCGGCCACAAACACCCCCACAGCCACCACCACCTCCACCAACGAAAAACCGCGGCGTGATTTCAAAATACGCCTTCCCAATCATCCAGCGGGGTGATCGCGCCGTAACGACTCATGGAAATGCCGCGACTGGGCGCATCGGGCGAAAAACTCCACCCGTCTTCGTTACGTATTCCCACGCTCAACCAGATCACTCCGCCTCCAACGGTCGAGATACGCCCTTCGGCCTCAAAAACAACTGCCGAACACGTCGTGGTGGTATCTCCCGGATCTAGTGCCACCGCCAAAGTCTGGGTCAGCAAAGTGCTTCCTTCCGAGAGACCGCGCACCAGCACGCTATTTGGCAACGTGGTTCCGTCACTAACTGCCCGCCAAATCCCCGCAGCCTCAATCGCCACCACCAAGAAGCGATGATCACGGGTGAGATCACTGGCATCCGCGGCAACCACTAATGCGGATCGTGATGCGCCTAAGGCCGCCTGGGCTCGCGCGGCATTGAGTTGCGACACCAGCAGTGATTGCCCGGCCGTCAAAGCAGCGCCTTCCCCTCCCCGACTCAATCCGACACCCACGATCGTTGCCACCACCGCCATGATGCCCATCACGACCAGTATCTCGATCAGGGTGAAGGCCCGAGTGGCGCGTGAAGTGAAGGAACGAGATGGGCTCATCAAATAAACTACTGCCAGCTCAGCACCATATCGGTTTCATCACGCCCTCGGCCCGCCGAATAAAACACCACTCCAGCCCGCACGCCGGTGGTTGGAATAGCTTTCGGTAAAGTCGTCGGCGAAAGCCCCGCGGATTCCACGCCATCGACGGACACCCAGCTTCCGGTGTCAGATGCATTGATACGCCCGTCGCGGTTGGTATCACGACGCATCGCAATTTCGGTATTTCCAAAAGCATCCACCAGTTCGTTCCCGGTTTCATCGAGATCACCGGCCGCGAGCGCATAAAAACTCAATCCCTTGGTATTGCCCCAGGCGGAATTCCCCCGCACCGAAACTCCGGCCAAGGTTTGTCCCGTCAATTCGGCGGAAAATCGGTCCGGATCGACGAGACCGGTTGGCGCTATATCGGGATAAAAACCGTATTCCTGCCGATACAACTCCATCGCTGCAGCCCATTGATTAAATTGGGCTTTAGCCGCTGCACGATTGGCTGAGTTACGAGCACCACCGACGGTGGGAATGATGATCGCGCTGAGGATTGCCACGATGGCGATCACCGTCAGCAGCTCTATCAACGTGAAGGCTCGAGTGCGTCGTGCGGTGATCATGAAGGTGAACCTTAGCGATGGGCGTAGACGTTGTCCAAATTTCCGTCAGCTGATTCGTCACATTCTCCCGACGTGGTTGGCGGTAGATCGAGGCCGTCTAAGCCAATCGAGTAGAGCCGAAATCCGCGACGAACCCCGGAGCTGAATGGCACGTAGACATAGGGTTGATCCCAAGGGTCGACGATGGCGGTTTCGGAGTCATCCAGAATCAGTCCCGCTAAAGTAATAAAAGGCGCCCGATTGGCGACCCCACCGGTGGGCGTGAGTTCACCGCTCAATGATTGAAGCAAAGCCGTCGGATTTTGGGAATCCTGCGGGTAGGCCCCATAAACCACCCGATAGCGTTCAAGAGCCGTGCTGAGCACAGCCAACTCCGATTTGACGCGATCGTTGGCGGCGCGTTCGCGAGCGCCTCCGGAAATGCCCAGCGTGATAGCGGTCAACACCGCGATCACCGCAATGACGATAAGTAGTTCGATCAGGGTAAAACCCCGCGATGCGTTCGCTCCCGCGGCACACCCTGATTGACGAAGCGAAGATCTCATGGGGTGGATCCGAGCTTCGCCAATATTAGGTGCGATCCGCGAAAATTGCGGCGGGTTAGTCGTTCGCCTGCAAGGCGGCGATCACCGAGACATCTTCGAGGGTTGTGGTGTCGCCTTTGATTACTTGACCAGCGGCGATCTGTTTAAGGATGCGGCGCATGATTTTGCCCGAGCGGGTTTTCGGCAAGGCGGGCGCAAATCGCACCTCGTCGGGTTTGGCGATGGCGCCGATCTCTTTGCCCACATGATTGCGTAGTTCCGCCTTGAGGGCGTCATCGGTTTTGACGCCGGCCTTCATCGTGACGAATACAACGAGCGCTTGCCCCTTGAGGTCGTGCGGGCGACCGACAGCGGCAGCTTCCGCCACTTTCGGGTGGGCCACGAGTGCACTCTCCACTTCGGCCGTGCCGAGGCGGTGACCGGAGATGTTCAACACATCGTCGAGTCGGCCCACGATCCAGAAGTAGCCATCCTCGTCGCGACGCGCGCCATCACCGGTGAAGTAAATGCCGGGGAAGTCGCTGAAGTAGGTTTCTTGGTAACGCTTATCATCGCCCCAAAGGGTGCGCAGCATCGAAGGCCAAGGTTGGGCGATGATCAGCTTGCCGGCCTGACCCAGTGGGACTTCTTTGCCGAGATCGTCCACCACCTGTGGTTTGATACCGAAGAATGGCAGCGTCGCGGAGCCGGGTTTGCACGGGGTAACTCCGGGTAGTGGCGTGATCATGATCGAGCCGGTCTCGGTCTGCCACCAGGTGTCGACGATGGGACACTTCTTTTTGCCGATATTCTTGTGATACCACATCCACGCCTCCGGGTTGATCGGCTCACCGACCGAACCCAGCAAACGGAGTGATTTGAGACTGTGTTTCTTAACGTGTTCGTCGCCCCACTTCATGAAGGCGCGAATCGCGGTCGGAGCGGTGTAGAAGATGGTGACACCGTGGCGGTCGATCATGTCCCAGAAACGATCCGGTCCTGGTTGATTCGGCGCACCTTCATACATGAAGACGGTCGAACCGTTGGAGAGCAGACCATAGACGACATAACTGTGGCCCGTGATCCAGCCGATGTCGGCGCTACAAAAATAGGTGTCGTTCTCCTTGAGATCGAAAACGTATTTCGAGGAGAGCTTACAACCGAGCAGGTATCCCGCACTGGTGTGCAGCACGCCCTTGGGCTTACCGGTGCTGCCTGACGTGTAGAGAATGAAGAGGGGATGCTCCGAGCCGAACGCCTTGGCCTTATGCTGATTTGATACCTCGGCGACTGCGTCGTGCCACCAGATGTCGCGATTGCGACGCATCTTCACTTCGTTGCCGCAGCGTTGATGCACCAACACGTGTTCGACGCACTTGGCCTTCGCTACGGCCTCATCGACGGTGGGTTTGAGGGGGAAGATCTTCCCGCGCCGCCAGCCACCATCGGCAGTGATAACCAGCTTGGCGCCACAATCAATGATGCGATCCTTGAGTGATTCGGAACTGAAACCGCCAAAGACGACGGTGTGAATCGCGCCAACTCGCGCACAGGCCAACATGGCGAAGACCGCCTCAGGCACCATCGGCATATATATGGCGACTCGGTCACCCTTACCGACGCCCAGACCAGCGAAAACGTTGGCGAGCTTTGAAACCTCAAAATAGAGCTGCTTGTAAGTGATGGTGCGAATATCTCCCGGTTCGCCCTCGAAAATCAGTGCCGCCTTATTCTCGCGAGCGGTGCCCAAATGGCAGTCGATACAGTTTTCTGCCACGTTGAGCGTGCCGCCACCGAACCATTTCGCATGAGGCGCCTTCCACTTGAGCACGGAGGTGTAAGGCTTACGCCACTCCAGTAAGTTCTTGGCCTGTCGATCCCAGAATTTTTCTGGGGAGTTGACAGACTCCCGGTAGAGCTTCTTATAAGCATCCATGCTGCTGAGCTCAGCTTGGCACTGAAATTCGGCCGTTGGCCGGAAAACCCGTTTCTCACGGGACACTGAGGTAATTGTTTGGTCCGTCACGTTTTGGATCGTTGTGGTTAAGATTTATCTTTTCCGCGGCACATCCGGCCGGGGCCACTTTTTATCCCGCTGCCTACGAGATGCGTCAAGCGCCTGCCGCTTGATTGGGCCTTTCTACTGCACTTTTTTTAAAACACTTCCCATGCCAAAATCCGAATCTCCGCCCGAACCAGCCCCCGAAGCTCCTCAAGAGGAGAAACCCACCCCTAAGCCAGCTTCTGAAAGAGAGCTTAACCTCGTGGAGGTGGATGGAATTCTCGACATCGATAAACAAAACGGCGGCAACGGCGTGCTCCTCGATCTCAAACGCTACGGCAAACGTCGCCCCGACGATACATTCGTGCCGAAAGAGTTGATCCGCCGCTTCAAATTACGCCAAGGCAGCCAAATTAAGGGCAAAGCGTTCCCGGCCGAAGGACGATTCCCGAATCCGAAGATGCGTTTCATCGATTCAGTGGATGGCCTCTCCATCGAAGATCGAAAGGAGAAGTGGGATTTCCTGAATTTTACGAGTCTTTCCCCCGAGGAAAAACTGAACCTCGAAACCAAAGACGGTCGCATCACCACCCGGGCGATCGACCTATTTTGCCCCATCGGCAAGGGCACCCGTGGCCTCGTGGTCGCGCCTCCCCGCACCGGCAAAACGACCCTGCTGCGCGACATTGCCCTCGGTGTGATCGAGAATCATCCTGAATGTCACGTTATGGTGCTGCTCGTCGATGAGCGTCCTGAAGAAGTCACTGATTTCAAACGCAGCGTTACCGGTGCCGAAGTTTGGGCCTCCTCAAATGATGAGCAGGTCCAAAGCCATATCCGTATCGCCGATATGGCCATCGACCGGGCACGCCGTCTCGTCGAGTGCGGCCGCGACGTCGTTATCCTGCTCGATTCCCTCACCCGCCTCGCTCGCGCTCACAACACCCTACGCAACTCCGGCCGGACGGGCTCCGGTGGTCTCGATGTGCGTGCGCTCGAGAAACCGCGTCAAATCTTCGCCTCGGCTCGAAATACCGAAGAGGCTGGTTCGCTCACCATCGTCGCCTCGATTCTGGTGGAAACAGGCAGTCGGATGGATGACGTGATTTTCCAAGAGTTCAAGGGCACGGGTAACAGCGATCTCGTATTGGACCGTAAATGCGCCGAGATGCGCCTATGGCCCGCGATCAACATTCAAGGCTCCGGCACCCGTAAGGAAGAGAAACTGATCGAACCCAAGGATCTAGATAGTATCCATTTTTTCCGCCGCGCCCTCGTTCAACAGAAGATCGAAGAAGCCACCGAAACGATGATTTCACGTCTCTCGAAGACCAAAACAAACGCCGAATTCCTCGAGCTCATCTCCAGCTAAGAGCGCGTTAATTAAGCCTGCACGCTCCCCATTTTTACTAACTCGTCACCTGCACCATCGTTTCCCCCTTGCGCAGGCGTCAAAAACTCTGAACTAATTCTCGTTCCGCTGTCCAATCACGTGTCAGCGCAGTCCACGCCGCAACTCCCTCCGTATGCATAGTTTCTCCGAGCAGTGTCTCGATATGGCCCGTTCCATTTTGGGCCACAATCTTGCCTCCATCCAGCCTGACGGCACCATCACTCCCTTTGAGGGCGAAGCATCCCGCGGCGACGAGCCTGGCCATGCGGCCTACGCTATGGGCGAATTTTATCGGGCCACCGGGGAAACGACCCTTGAGGGTCACGATCTCATCGACCTCACCGCCCGCACGGTTACGGCTCAGGTATTTACTGAACCCGCTGAGGAGAACGGTCTCGCTTACGGCGCATTGGGCCTCCTGAGCTTTGGACCTTCCAAGGAACGCAACCAAGTCTGGGAACGCCTCGTAACCGAAACGCAGGAGCGTATCGACAAGTCCCTCCTCCATCGCTCGGACTACGACAATCACTGGCAGGCTTTCAACGTAGCCAAGGCCGTCGCCCGTTTCTCGTTTGGTCTGTCCAAGAAGGATGAGACCTCCCGTTTGATCGAACGTTACGTCGACCGAATCAACCAAACCAGCTCCAATGGATTCATCGACGACTCCACCGAAGGTTTTGGCGGTAACTTCAATCTCTACGGTGTGATGTCGCTCGTCTTCATCCGCTCCGCTCTCCAACTCCACGCCAACAGCGGCGTGCGGGATCGAAAGCTTCCCACTCTCCGCACCTACGCCGAAAAATACATCAAGATGATGCCGGATCTCGTCCGTGCCGATGGTCTTGGCTGGGCATTCGGACGTGCGGCTGGCGCATACGGACAGATGCACTGCATCAGTCTGATTTTACAAGGGCTTCGCGATGGTTGGATCCCTGACGATCAGAAATCTAAATATTTCGATATTCTGCGCCGACTCTTCCTCTTCTTTTACCAGACATACTTGGACCAAGATCGTGGTGATTTAGATGTCCGTGACGCGGAGCGCACCGCCTACGAAGGACACACCACGCGGATGGCCAATTTCGACGCCGCCCGTTACCTTTGCCAATGGTCGCGTCTCGCGAAAACCGTCCACATGCCAGCTGGGCAGGTCTTGCCTGAACCTCCTCGCACCACCGGACGTTTCGTTATTTTCGATAAGTCCAACCGCAAGGAACAGGGCGTCTTCCTTTACCGCGATCCGGACAGTGGATTACATGCCCAGATTCCGCTCAGCGCAGCCGCCGGTTCCGCAACTTCGGATACCCTACCATTTCCGCACAGTCCGGGTATCTTCGATTGGCCCAATAATGTCTACGCGCCGATCATGGTGCCTGAACTTACCTTCGGTGACAAAGTCACCATTCCGGCGTTCTACGGCAAAAACTGTGTCACCGGCCTTGGCCTCCGCCGCAGCTTCTTTTTCCGCTACGATCAACCCGATCTGATTACCACCGAACAGGAGGTCCTCAAAGGATTGGGCACGGTCAAGGTTCAGTGGAATTTCGCTGGCCCTCGGATCAGCGCCGAATTCGCCTACACGGTCCGTCAGCAAGTCACGTTGGATCGGTTCCGCTTCATGCTCGCGATCGCGGCACCACACTCAATCTACCATGTCGGTGGTTCGCTGGCCCTTGGGCCCGAAGGCCATCGTTGCACGGTCACCAAGGACGATTTCCAAGGCGTTTGGCAAGAGACCGAAGTGGTGACCAATGATCCGACATACCGCACGAATTACGGCAAGGTTCACTACGTGCAGACTCTCGAACGCGACCATCCGCTGATCATGCGTCCCGGCAACATCTACCGCCTCGCGGTAAGTTACGAGCCGGATGTGACCACGATGGACTAGTTGAGAAAGTAAGAAGAACGAAGTTTGAAGTAAGAGGTGGAATTAATCTCGGATTAGATTTGGTAAATCAGCATCGGCTTCTTACTTCCTACCTCTAACTTCATACTTGGAAAATGTTAGCGCGCAGAATCATTCCTTGCCTGGACGTGACCAATGGTCGCGTGGTCAAGGGCGTGAAGTTCAAAGAGCTTCGCGATGCAGGTGATCCCGTGGAATGTGCGAAAGCTTACGATGCTCAAGGGGCGGATGAGTTGGTTTTTCTAGATATTACCGCATCCAGTGACGGTCGTTCGATCATGCACGACGTGGTCGCCGCCACCGCTGAACAGTGTTTTATGCCCCTCACCGTAGGCGGAGGATTACGCACCGTAGCTGATATCGAAGCCATGTTGAAATCCGGGGCCGACAAAGTGTCCCTCAATACTGCGGCGATCAAGAATCCTGAACTTATTCGCGAAGCATCCGCTCGATTCGGCGCTCAATGTATCGTTG